>NZ_VHIK01000006.1:0-193570 GCF_006680105.1 Bacillus sp. B4EP4a | reverse complement strand
GAAATGCAATGGATTATTCCCTTGATTGATCCTTAATCAAATCAATATACAAATTTCCTTTTGTCCCTACGACAGCATACGAGATGTCAAAAACAGCAAGGTTTCTTTTTTTGAGTTCAGCCATTAACCATTCGTCATCGTAGGTGTGTTTGGATAAGTTTTCATATAAGATCTTCCCGTCATAGACCAGTTCAATCGGTACAGTTCCTGCAGAGGGCAGTAAAGGTAAATCCTGCTTGGTGGCATTTTGGTATTGTTCTTTTTTTAATACAGAGAGGGAGCCATTAATCTCTAAAATGGCATATTCGACTTCTTCTATGTTGAAGACATCTTTTCCACGCAAAGCCTGTTTAAGAGAATCCAGTGAATACCCCATTCGTTCCATTGACTCTTCGAGAATCTTCCCTTTTTGAATTAAGGTAGCAGGTTCTCCAGCGATCCATTTCCCGAAGCGCGGATTTCGAACCGCTAGAAGATTCAGCATAAAAACGACGGTACCCATAATAATAATTGCTATGATAAAATACAGGAATTTAATTTTAATATTGAATGCCAGATTTCCTGCAATTGTCCCCATCGTAATTGAAGCGATATAAAGGTGATAGGTCCTCTGGGCAATTGTCTGTTTACCGAGGAGCTGGACAAATACCCATAACAAAATAAAAGAGGTAAATGTTCGAAAGATGATTTCAACAGCGTCTGACATGACTATTTCTCCCTTACAAAACTCCGTGCAGTTAGTTTGTGATAGTATGTTCTTGCACCTTGCCGTTTATTCTGTAACTAAAAAACCGTCTTTGAATTTGGATCCATCTAGCATAAATTGATAGATGGATTCAATGGGTGCGATAGATCATGAACAATTAATCAAACAAAAAGAAGCAAGTAGTTCGTTACTTGCTTCTTTTTGTTTGGTTCAATAAATCCATGGATATGTTTACTTAGTATCGATTAAGAAATTTCTTCGAATAATAGTATCAAAATACATTTGCACGGGGGTATGTTTTGAGAAATATTCGGGAAATTTTCATTGACGATTTAAAAAGCATTTATAAAAATTTCTTTGTTTGTATCGTAGTCGTTTTTCTCATGTTCATCCCTTCCATTTATGCATGGTTTAATATTGTCGCATCTTGGGACCCGTATGCAAATACGGAAGGAATTCTTGTCGGTGTTGCCAATAATGATAAAGGTGCGGAGTTAAATGGCGAAGCCGTGAACATAGGCAAGGAAGTCATAGAGGGGTTAAAGGAGAATAAGGATTTAGGCTGGAGATTCACTTCGGAAAGAGAGGCGAAAGCTAAGGTGGAAAAGGGGGATTATTATGCATCCATCATCATTCCCGAGAACTTTTCCGAACATATTGCGACAATCATGACCGATGACCCTAAAAAGGCGGAGATTGATTACTATGTTAATGAAAAAATCAATTCCATTGCTCCTAAAATTACGGCAGCGGGTGCAAACAGCATTGTGGACAATGTGAGCAAAACCTTTATCAAATCGGCCAGTGGGAGTATCCTTGCAATATTTAATGAACTGGGAATCACCCTTCAAAACGAGTTGCCGACAATTCAAAAAATGAAGAATATGGTGTATTTATTAGAGGGTCAACTGCCTGAGCTTGAACAAAATATTAAAACGGTTCAAACACATGTTAAAAAGGCTGAAGATATCATTAAGAAGGTCAATGATGGATTGGATTCAATAGAAGGAATAACGTCGCAGAAGGACAAATTGGTGTCGGACGTTTCTAGTTATGTAGATTCAACAAGGCAGGCATTCGAAGAAATCAATCCCCTTTTGAAAAATGATATTGTGAATATCAGGAGCGATAATGAATCCGTTTTAGTACTGGCGAACCGGTTAACGGGTCAGGATTTGCCTGACAATGAGTCGAATCTGCTAGTGGAACAAGGGGTAACGAGGATAAATAAAGAGTTGTACCTTTTGGACAGTATGTATAATTTATTGGTGAGAGTCAATCAATTTAATGGGAAAAACTTGCTTCAGCCAGAAATACAGCTAGTTGATGAATTAAGGGATAATACATCGAACCAACTTCAAGCGCTAAATGACCGAGCTTACGGTAATCTTATCGAACTTGGCGGGAACAATGATCAAGTTTTGGCAAGCTTCCAGGAAAGTTATTCAAAGGAAACAGGGCCAAAATTCAATGAAATCTGGAACGAAACGGAATCAATATTGAATAATGTCCAGGTCACGATGGCGGAGGGAACCAAGGTTCTTCCTGAGGTGAGGACGCTGTTGAATGAGACCAATCGAACATTGGAAACACGTACAGGGGATATCGATAAGTTAATGAATAAGTTTCCGGAAATCGAAACGAAAATAAAGGCTCTAGCTTCTAAAATGAGGGAAATCGATAAGTCTTATGATATGGAAGAAGTGATCGATTTCCTAAGGAATGATATTGAACAAGAAAGTGAATTTTTTTCAGAACCAGTGCTGCTCAATAAGCACAGTCTCTTTCCGATTCCGAACTATGGATCTGCCATGTCCCCTTTCTTTACGGCACTTTCCCTTTGGGTGGGCGGTACAATATTGATTTCCATGCTTAGCGTGGGTGTTTCTCAAAAAGTCTACAGCCCGTATCAAATTTATATCGGGAGGTATCTTATATTTTTCATCATTGGGGTAATGCAGGCTCTTAGTGTTTCCATTGGGAATATCATCCTTATCGGTGTTTATGTAGCGGATAAATTTGAGTACATCCTGTTTTCTGTTCTGATAAGTACAGTATTTACACTCATTGTCTACACCTTCGTTTCCGTTCTTGGAAATGTTGGAAAAGGGATAAGCGTCGTCTTGATGGTCCTTCAAATATCAAGTTCCGGCGGCACTTTCCCCATTCAAGTCACACCGCCCTTTTTTCAACATATTAACCCTTTCTTGCCATTCACTTATGCTGTGGGTTTACTTCGTGAATCTGTAGGGGGAATAACATGGAGCGTAGCTGGCAAGGACATTTTTATCTTGATTCTCTTTTTAGTAATCACGCTCATATTAGGTATCATTTTGAAAAAGCCTCTGCATGCAAGGACACAAAAAATGAAGGATAAATTGTATGGAAGCAGGATTTTTTAAGGTTATAAAAGTGGATATTAAAATTAGCCTGAACCCTTAAAAGGGCTCAGGTTTTTTATTTGCTGAATGGAATTTGCCCGTATGTATTTTTGTGTAAGTTTGGAATATTTATCAATATATTGACAGTTGAATAGAAAGATACCGATAAATTAGAATTTTTGCATTTTTATAGTTGACAAAAACCATTGGATTAATCATTATTAAGAAATAATGTTTAGTAAATCGATGCGATATAAAAGTGGGGTGACTTTATGTATTTAACAATAGATGGCATTGAAAAAAGTTTTAAAAATGAAAAGAAAGAAAGCATAAAGGTGCTCGATAAGATAAACATAGAGGTCGAGAAAGGAAGCTTCGTTTCGATCGTCGGCCCTTCAGGATGTGGTAAATCCACACTCCTTTATCTGATTGCCGGACTTGATAAGGCAGATGTAGGTGAAATACGTGTAGCTGGAAAAAAAGTGATGAAGCCAGGTCCGGAACGGGTCGTAGTATTTCAAGAGGCGGGGTTATTTCCTTGGTTGACGGTACTTGAAAATGTTACATACGGATTGAAGTTAAAGAAAATTCCCAATGAAGAGGCTAAAGCCAAGGCATTGGACATTTTAAAAATGGTTCACCTCAGCCGATATGTTGACTCCTATCCACATCAACTATCAGGGGGCATGAAACAGAGGGTGGCCATCGCAAGAGCGTTAGTGATGGAACCGGATATCCTGTTGATGGATGAGCCATTCTCTGCGCTGGATGAGCAAACGAGGATGGTCTTGCATAAAGAACTGCTCGAAATCTGGAGAAAAACTAAAGTGACAATCTTTTTCGTTACCCATAATATTCGTGAGGCTGTTCAGCTTTCCGAAAAAATTATCGTCTTTGCAACCCGTCCCGGGAAAATTAAAGAGACGATTTCCGTCCCTTCCATGAAAGATGGAGTTATGCCGGATAGTGTAACTTTGCATACAGAACAAAGGGTTCTATCGATTTTACAGGAGGAAATTGAAAAAGTGCTGAAGGAGGAAATGGGGAATGATTACAGCTTTAAGACGAATCATATTCATCGCGATGATAGCGGGGATATGGGAAGTCACATCTAGACTTTCCAGTCTTCCGGAATTCATGTTCCCAAGCCTGACCCAGGTTTTGGAAACTCTGTTTAATGGACTGATGAGCGGACAAATAACTGAAGCCATCGCAAAAAGCCTTGGCCGTATCCTGATCGGCTTTACGATTGCCATTATAGTAGGTCTAATATTAGGATATTTCATTTGGCGCTTTAAATTGGTTGAAGACACTTTAGGATTCGTCGTGACGGCACTACAGTCTATCCCGAGTATCGTGTGGTTCCCTTTAGCGATCATTTGGTTTGGATTGAATGATTTTTCGATTCTCTTTATTGTCACCATCGGCGCAACTTGGACGATGACGGTTAATGCAACAAGTGGTTTTCGGAATGTACCCCAGTTGTATCAGCGGGTTGCCAAAACATATGGATCGACCGGGTTTCATTTTCTTCGCACTGTGATTTTACCAGCCTCCGTCCCGCAAATAATATCCGGTCTCCGAATTGCATGGGCCTTTTCCTGGCGTGCACTGATGGCAGGTGAATTACTTGGCGGGGGAGGCGGTCTTGGACAATTGCTGGAAATGGGCAGATCACTGGGACAAATGGATTTGGTCATCTCCGTGATGATCATCATCGCAATCATCGGAACAATCGTGGATAATGTTGTCTTTTCCCGCCTTGAACGTAATGTTCAACTGAAATGGGGAGTGAAGTAACGGTAGTTTAATAAAATAATAGTTCAAAAGGAGAGAAAAATATGCTGAAAAAATCATTTTTTGCCCTTATTCTGTCTGTGTTGTTAATCGGAATAGTAAGCGGATGCACTCAATCCAGCAGCAATGATGAAGAAGGAGAAGGGTCAGGGGGGAAATCCGTGAAAATTGGATATTTTCCTAACTTAACCCACAGTGCAACGATCATTGCACTCGAAAAAGGCTTTTTCGAAGAAGAGTTCGGTAAAGATGTTAAGATTGAAACCAAAACAGTGGCCAATGGCGGATTATTCATGGAAGCAATGGCTACAAACGCCATTGATGTCGGAACGGTCGGGCCTGGTCCATTGCTTAACTTTTACGTAAAAAACCCTGAATACCACTTGATCTCCGGGGCTGTTAATGGAGGTGCCGTACTTGTGGCTAGCGAGGGCAGCAAAGTTAAGGATTTAAAAGATTTGGGCGGTAAAAAGGTAGCGATTCCCGTCATTGGAAGCACACAGGATGTCATGCTTAGGAAGGCCCTTCAAGATGTTGACTTAAAACCGACTACGAATGGGGGGACAGTTGAGCTGTATGCGGCGGCACCTGCTGACACAACCGCCCTTTTTGTCCAAAAATCTGTCGATGCAGCAGCAACTCAGGAACCATGGGGTTATGTATTGGAAAACCAGGCAAAAGGAAAGTTATTGCTTGACTGGGATCAATTTGCATGGGGGAAAGACTCACCTAACACGGTAGTGGCTGCAAGCCAGAAGTTCTTGGATAAAAAGGGGCTCGCTGCTTCCTATTTGAAAGCGCATGAAAAAGCGGTGAAGTTTATACAAGACAACCCTGAAGAAAGCCAAGAATTGGTTATTAAGCATTTGAAGGAACTGACTGGAAAAGAATTAAGTAAAGAAGAAGTGGCTTCAGCATTTTCACGCCTTGAAGTGACAACTGAAGTTAATGAGCAAGTCATTCAGGAAATGGCAGACATAAGCAAAGAAGCTGGTTATATTCCTAGCAATGATATTAAAGGCATGATCGATTTATCAATTCTTGAAGAAGTGTCCAAATAAATTGAAACAAGCAAGCGCCTCAGCCATCCTGGCTTTGGCGCTTTTTTTGTAATCAGGTCAAGGCAGAATTATTTCATCGTATTGCGCCTGGGATTATAATCATACACATAACCACGGCAGGTCATGAACTCCCTGTTATGGGCAGACTTGATCCAATGCTTGGATAACATGATCAACCTCATCCCAGGAATGGATGGTAGCGCCTGAAGCCAGTGAATGTCCTCCACCATTGAATTGACGTGCGACTGAAGCGATGGGAATATTCCGTGAACGTATCCTGACACGGATTTCAGAAGGATATTCGATGAAGAAAACCCAGATTTTATTGCCCCTGACACTTGATAGCGTATTAACTAAATTCGAAGCTTCAATTCGATCCACACCATACATATTTAACAGATCCTCCGTAATAATGAAGTAAGCTACCCCTTTTTCGGTTACATTGAAGCTCATGAGAATGTCTGTTTGAAGTCTTGAAGCGTTTTTCGTCTTTATATTAAGGCTGTTATGGATTCTTTCTGGATGAATATTATAAGTTCTTAAGTGCGAAACCATTTTTAATGTCCTTGGAGTTGTATTCCCATTCATGAAATTACCTGTATCACTAAGTATTCCTGTATAAAATGATTTAGCTGCTTCTTTATTCATGATAAAGCCTTCTGGAAATTCCAAGAATAAATCAACAAGCATTTCACTGGCAGAGCTATAAGAGGGGTCGACCCAAGAAAGATCACCAAATTGCTCATAATCGGGGTGGTGGTCAATTTTGATTAGCATGTCCCCGTGATCATATCGGGAATCACTGATCCGTGAAATGTTGGCAGTATCACAAACAATCACTAAGGCACCTTTGTATTTGTTATCGGAAATGACATCCATATCACCAATGAATAGAAGCTTATCCACTTCTTCGCCTACCGCATAGACTTCTTTAGAAGGATAGGAATGCTTCAATAGCTTCTTTAAACCGATTTGTGATCCCAATGCATCCGGGTCCGGATTAACATGGCGATGAATGATAATTGTGTGGTATTTCTTGATCGCTTCGATTATTTCCGCTTTTTTATTGTCCATATCGCCATCTCCTTTTAATCTTTCCTTTTCTGTCGAGCGATAATTGATAGTATGAAAAATTCATATATTGACAGTTATGCATATTCAATCATCACATGCCTCACGAATAAAGGCAATTTCCGATTACTCTGGATTGAGGGGTGTATTTTTATATTAAACGGGAAGTATGCTAAAGAGTATAATAGTGGATGTAATGAAAACACCTGAACAAAATTATTGCAAAATTCAAAAAATGAGACTATACTTAATTTACCAAACCGATGACAGCAAGTTACCTTGCTGCATGGCCGGCTTGTCATAAAACTGGAATCCATAAAAATTGACTTGGTTCACTTGATCTTCCTTTGCAGGAAGACAGTTCGTGGATAAGGGTCAGTGAAACATTCAATGTATTGACATTGTTGGTTTTACTGGCTCTTTTTTGTGTATCCCGACAGTTTGAAAGGGGTGATGATATGAATGGAGCTTTGGAAGGAGTCAGGATTATCGATGTATCCCGTGTTTTGGCGGGGCCGTTTTGTTCAATGATTCTCGGTGATTTGGGTGCCGAGGTTATTAAAATCGAGCATCATGAGTCAGGGGATGAAACGAGAGGATGGGGTCCGCCATTCGCCCGAGGAGAAAGCGCTTACTATTTATGTGCCAATCGAAATAAGCAAAGCATGACCTTGAATTTAAAGTCGGAACAAGGGAAAGAGATCTTCCGCAAGTTGGTGTCTTCAGGGGATATAGTGATTCAAAATTTCAAGACGGGCACGTTGGAAAAACTGGGGTTAGGCTATGAGGATTTAAAGGAATGCAACCCCAAGCTGATCATGGCCTCGATTACGGGATTTGGTTTAACCGGACCTTATAAAGATTTGCCTGGCTATGATTATATCATTCAAGCGATGAGTGGTTTGATGAGCATCACAGGAGAAAAAGATGGAAGCCCCGTGAAGGTCGGGGTGGCCATAGCTGACATATTGACTGGCTTGTATACATGCATTGGCATTTTATCCGCTTTGCATCATAGGGATAAAGCGGGGGAAGGACAGGAAATTGATATTTCGTTAATGGATTGCCAGGTTTCTTCATTGGTGAATGTCGCCAGCAACTATTTATTCAGTGGCCAGACCCCTGAACGAATGGGAAACCAACATCCCAATATCGTTCCATACCAAACGTTCCGGACAAGTGATGGGGAGCTTGTTGTGGCTGTAGGAAATGATGATCAGTTCAGGAGGTTTTCAGCCGTTATAGGCAGACCTGATTTAGCCGAGCAGGAACAGTTTAAGCATAATGAAAAACGTTTGCTGAACAAGGAAGGATTAATACCGATAATAGAGGATTTGTTGAAAGGAAAGACAAAGAAAGAATGGAAAAGGCTATTGGATGATGCAGGGATACCCAATGGTCCGATTAATGATATCGCAGAGATGTTCGAGGACCCGCAAATCATCGCAAGAGGCATGTTGGTGAACATGGAACATCCCACAATCGAAGATCTTAGAGTGACGGGATCGCCACTGAACCTTTCAAAAACGCCGGTTACGATGAGAAAGCATCCGCCACTGTATGGTGAGCATACCGTTTCCATTTTGTCTGAAATTGGATATAGTCCAGACCAAATAAGCAAATTCAAGGAAAATAAAATTATTTAGGAGGAATTTTAATGATGAATTTCGAATTAACAGAAGAGCAGCAAAGTGTGAAAAAAGTGGTAAGGAAATTTGTGGATAAGGAAATTATCCCATACATTCAAGAGTGGGATAGACAAGGTCAATTCCAGCCGCATATTTTAAAAAGGTTAGCGGAATTACAGTTGATGGGCGTTTGTATACCCGAAGAGTATGGTGGAGTCGGAATGGATTATAATACCCTTGCCATCGTTTGTGAAGAGCTGGAGCGGGGCGATACGGCTTACCGAACTGCAGTTTCTGTACATACAGGGTTAAATAGCATGACCTTGCTGCAATGGGGGACGGAAGAACAAAAACAGAAATATTTAGTACCCCAGGCAAAAGGGATCAAGATTGGCGCTTTTGGGCTGACTGAACCGAATGCAGGGTCTGATGTTGCGGCAATGAAATCAACAGCAAAACGTGTTGGGGACCATTATATCTTGAACGGGTCAAAAACATGGATTTCGCTCTGTGATTATGCAGATCATTTCCTCATTTTCGCCAAGACGGATCATGATGCCGGTTCAAGGGGAATCACTGCTTTTATTGTGGAACGGACTTTCGAGGGAGTGGAGTCGAAAGCCATTAAAGGGAAATTAGGAATTCGTGCCGGGAATACAGGCGAAATCTTTTTAACGGATGTAAAAGTTCCGGTCGAGAATAGGCTTGGTGAAGAAGGTGAGGGCTTTAAAATTTCCATGTCGGCATTGGACAGCGGCCGGTTTACAGTGGCCGCAGGTGCTGTAGGGTTAATAGAAGCAAGCCTGGAAGCAAGCTTGAAGTATTGCCATGAACGAAGTACATTCGGAAAAGAGATTGGCAGGCATCAGCTCGTTCAACAGATGATTGCCAAGATGACCGCAAATTTAGAGATTTCCAGATTGCTGGTCTTTAAAGCGGGTACCTTGAAAAATCAAGGAACAAGGAATACGAAGGAAACATCACTTGCAAAGTGGATATCATGTAATGCTGCTAACGAAGCGGCCAATGATGCTGTTCAAATTCATGGTGCCTACGGCTACTCGGATGAATATCCAGTGGAACGTTTTCTGCGGAATTCAAAAGCCCCGGTCATTTACGAAGGAACCCGTGAGATTCATACTGTAATGCAGGGCGAATACGCACTTGGCTACAGACAAGATAAAGAGCTTCGTAAGCAATTGCCTGCATGGCCCTTCGAGCAAGTTTCCGTCCATTAACTATAGATAGAGGAGATCAGATGATGAACACATACCTTATTGCAGGGCATGCAAAACTTCCACAAGGGATGGCAGCGAGAAATATATATGATTCCATCACGATCACGGTAGAGCTTGACTTTAAATATGGTGTAATAGTCGAAGCTTCCTGTACACTTGCTACAGAACATGGCAGGGAATTCATTCGTCAACTGCTACGCGGTTATTGCCTGAAAGATGGTATCGAAGAATTGATTGATCGTGTGCAAATGCATTATCGTGGGAAGGCCGGTCAAGCCATTCAAGCAGGGCTGAAGGATGTGTATGCACAGTTCGAATTGGTCTCCGTTAAATAAGCGAAACTTGAAGGATCCTACCGTATGTAAAAGGGTAGGATCCTTTTTTATAGGTTCAGGTACATGGCAAATAAATGATGGAGCTGCGGATTTTATGAAAATATTAGTGAACTGATTTTAACCCGCTGCCGGTTTCGCTTCAACAGGAACTTATGCGTTTTTGTCTACTAAGTCCACTGTCATTATAAATGGCAGTGTTTTTTATTGTTTAAGGAACGGGACATTTGAATGGATTTAACGATCGTGATAATTTTAAAAACACAAAACTCGCCCCTACCTATAGGACGAGTTTGTGTTTTTGTATAGAAATTGGGCTTTAAAGTAAAGCTTAATATCTAGTGAAAAAATATTAGTTGTACATTAAAACGGTACCATGAAACTAGAAGCACCTTCTCCGATTATTGCGAAAGTTATTGCCGCAAAGCCAACTGCAGTGGTTGGACGAACACCGGTTTCTGTTGGAGCGCCTTTGTCTGTTGCAAGTGGACCTCCTCCTGCTAGTGCGCCTTTGCGTACGGCAAGTGGACCTCCTCCTGCTAGTACGCCTTTGCGTACGGCAAGTGGACCTCCTCCTGCTAGTGCGCCTTTGCGTACGGCAAGTGGACCTCCTCCTGCTAGTGCGTCTTTGCGTACTGAAAGTGGACCTCCTCCTGCTAGTGCGTCTTTGCGTGCTGCGAGTGGACCTCCTCCTGCTAGTGCAACGTTTAGTGCTTCTGCGGGAAGTTCGCCTATTATTGTTTTTTTTACGTGAAGAACGGCCTTTTGAACATGGGTCATTATACATGAAATCGCCTAACCCGAAGGAATTGGCTCTATCCACCGCATTTTGAATATTTCGAATGATGTCAGACATATATTTATATATCCCCCTTTCTATACGTTAAACTATGCGCTTGTACGTAATATGCCAGAGATAATAGCACAATTTTTAATAAAAATTTGTTTTTGGTGACATCCCTCGCTTTTTTTCATAATTTAATATGAAAGTGAAAGTGAAAGGAAAGGGTTATATGAATGCTGACAAGAAGCTGCCTATGTACCAGCTTTTTATTCCACCAGTTAATTTAATGGAACTTCGCAGAGATATATGGTGCAATGATCCTTTACCGGCAAAGTTAACACTTAACAGAAAAAAACTGGATATTGATATTGTTTACCGTGGCTCACATATCCGCGGTTTTCGCAAAAAATCCTATAATGTAGTCTTTTATAAACCTAATACTTATAAGAATGCCAAGGAAGTTCATTTAAATGCCGAATATAAAGATAAATCTTTACTAAGAAATAAATTATCTTTAGACTTTTTTGCGGATATAGGCACCTTATCACCGAACTCCCAGTTCGTTTTCTTGAATCTGAACGGAAAGGACGAAGGGATATACCTAGAATTGGAATCGGTGGATGAATATTATTTGAAGACAAGGGGGCTGCCCAAGGGAGCCATTTTCTATGCAGTGGATGGTGATGCCAATTTCTCATTGATGAGCGATTTGGATAAAGGAATCAAAAAATCATTGGAGATGGGCTATCAAAAAAAATGCGGGACAGCAAAGGATGAATTATATTTACAAGAGTTGATCCTCCAAATCAATACAATTTCAAGAGTGGATTTTGAAAAGGAAATCGTAAAATATGTCGATGTGGAAAAGTACCTGCGCTGGCTGGCCGGTGTCATATTTACGCAAAACTATGATGGATTCGTTCATAACTATGCCTTGTATCGAAATGGAGATACTGGCCTCTTTGAAATGATTCCATGGGATTATGATGCGACATGGGGCAGGGATGTTAACGGGAAAGTGATGGAAGAGGATTATGTGGGAATCGAGGGATTCAATACATTGACTGCTAGAATCCTTGATGTGAGGGGATTTCGTGTCCGGTACCAAGAACTTCTAAAGGAGATTTTGAACAATCATTTTAACGTGGGCTATATGAAACCTATCATTCAGGAAATGCATGATCAAATAAGACCTTATGTTTCAAAAGATCCATATATCAAGGGGGATATTGTGAAATTTGATAATGAGCCCGAATTCATCCTGAAATTCATTGAGGCCCGTGCAAAGTATATAAATAGCCGGCTGCATAAATTGGATTAATAATTCCTTTCCTAATAGTGATGGAACAATGAAAAATTTAACAGCGTGAGTGTTGAAAGAAAAGCATTCATGCTTTTTACATACGATTCCATTTGCTTTTCTATACCATTACAGCTATGTTTGATAGAAAGATATAATCTAAAGTAATGAAGGATGGGAATGGATTGATTAATCATAGCCACAAACCGGCATATATATATACGTTTACATGCAGCCCTGACGAACGCTCATTATCTAAAATGGAGATGCGCTCGTTCTTTGGCTTTGAGACTTCAAGAAATATTTTGAAAAGTGATATAGCAATTGAACCGAGCAGAAGCCCTTTTATAAAAGGGCGGGTCGATGTCATGTTTGAAGGGGAAAGCATATCCGAAATCGTTGAGCAAGTGAAAGGTATTCATTTGCCTGATTCGACGTTCAAAGTATTATTCGTAAAAATTAATGATTTGAATAAAGATGCAAAAATAGATTATGATGGACAGCGTGAAATTGAACGGGAGATAGGCTGGCATATTCAGGGAAATGCCGATGTGCGTAATCCTGATCAGGTCTTTGGAATCGTGACACTTGGCGGACGTTGGTATTTTGGGAAGTATGTCAAGCCTGAAGCGGTTTGGTTAAAACATATGAAGAAGCCCCGGGAATATTCAACAGCGCTTAGCACAAGAGTGGCAAGGGCCATTGCCAACATAGCCGTTCCACATCCGGATGGAGTGAAGGCAATTGATCCATGCTGCGGAATTGGAACGGTATTGGTAGAAGCCCTATCGATGGGGATCAATATTGATGGCCGGGATATTAACCCGCTTGTTACCGACGGTTCCAGGGAGAACATTGCCTATTTCGACCTCGAAGGTGATGTAACTACAGGTCCGATTTCGGAGGTCATTAGTAAATATGATGTAGCGATTATCGATATGCCTTACAATTTATATACACATGCGACGCCGGAAGATCAGCTTTCGATCCTTAAACATGCCAGAAGCTTTGCTGACAAGGTCGTCGTCGTAACGATCGACACGATGGATCATATGATTAAAGAAGCAGGATTTGAAATTGCTGATCGCTGTGTGGCCAGGAAAGGCATTTTTTCCAGAGAGGTTGTAGTGTGTGTGTGAGTTCATCAGCAAGAAAAGGCTGAAATCTTTAATGATTCCAGCCTTTTTTTGATGTCATTTAGCTTGATAATGAACTACATTTTCAACGAGTTGTTTCGTGACCTTCCCCTGATATTCTAAATAATCCAAATGGCCAATGATTTCTGACATGACGAGCGGGAATTCTGCAATATATTTTTGTTTGTAAAACTCCTTTGCCAGTTCATTGCCGGTAGAAATTCCGGATTCTATCAAGGTCAGGATTTTTTGTGATTTTCTCTCTATGCTATTAAGTCTTTTTTCAATCAAATGACCAGGTTGTTCAATGATGTTACCATGACCAGGAAAGAGGAGATTCACCTGTAATGCTAAACAGCGTTTTAATGAATCGATATGATCTACAAGAGTCAGCATTCTATTACCGTTTTCATCAGGTTCGATCAAGGCATTGCTTGATATATGTTCAATCAATAAATCACCGGCAAGAAGCCGTTTCCCTTCTTGGTCAAGGAAAGCAATTTGATCCGGGGCATGCCCGGGAAATTCGATCACTTCAAAATTCAGCCATTGTTTTTCCGTGATTGCGATGATGTCACCATTCAGTTTTTGATCTTTATTATTATCGACCGCGTTGAATAGGTAAGCCACTTGTTTATCTCCAAGTTCACCACAGCCCATCTCAATGTAAAGCTGCTTATAGAATTCAATTCTCATATTTAAGAAGTCAGGGTCCCTTTTTAAACGGGGAATGGATTTAGAATGGGCATAAACGGGAATCGGATGGAGTTCGGTAATCCGGTTGACCAAACCAACATGGTCTCCATGGTGATGGGTTAATAAAATTTCCGTGATATCTCCAACGGTAAATCCATTTTCGTTTAATGTTTGCTGAAGTGCATTCCAGCAGACGTCATCATTCATGCCTGCATCGACCAATGTTAAAGATTCATCCTGTTTAACTAAATAAAAGTTTATACTTTTTAAAGATAAAGCGCTTGGAGCTATGATTGGATAAATTTTAAATGTTGTTTTCGTTTTCATGAACGTCCCATATCCTCCTAAATCGAGATAAACTTCATCTGGAAAATTGTTGTATTACTAATGATCGAATAGATTTAAAGGGTTATTATTCTATGATTAGTTGAATGAATTAAAACTGTCAAGCGGAAGCCTCCTTGTAAACGAGAAAATTAATAGTAAGAATGATTGGAAATGGATGGTCTATTTATCTAGTTTATTTTAAAATTGAATAAACAAGCTAGTAATTTAGCCAATATTCTTAAAATTAATTGTTGGGTAATGAAAACTGAAGGTGAAAAATGGTGCAAGAATGTGTTACATGGAATGAAACGGTATAGGAGGTTATGGTTTGAAGCCAAAAATTTATATTACAAGGAAATTACCGGAACAAATCATCGAAGGTCTTAGTCGGAATTATGATGTCAGGATGTGGGATCAAGAGGATATACCGGTCCCTAGAGAAGTCCTTGAAGAAGAAATGAAAGAAGTCGAGGGTCTGCTTTGCTTATTGACGGAACAAATCGATGAGTCACTGATTGAACGAGCGCCTAACCTGAAAATCATCGCGAATATGGCAGTGGGCCATAATAATATTGATGTTAGAAGTGCAACAAAACGGGGCATCATGGTCACGAACACACCGGGGGTTTTAACGGAAACGACAGCTGATTTAACCTTCGGCTTACTGCTTGCAACGGCAAGAAGGATGATGGAGGCAGAAGATTATTTAAGGAGCGGAAGGTGGGAAACATGGTCGCCGATGCAGCTGACCGGACAAGATGTACACGGCGCAACGCTTGGTATAATCGGATTAGGTAGGATTGGGGAAGCCCTTGCAAAAAGAGCTAAGGGATTTGATATGAACTTGATTTATTTTAATCGAAGCCGTAAATATGAACAGGAAAAAGAATTAGGAATCGTATATCAGCCCCTTGAAAAATTGCTCCAAATATCGGATTTCGTTTGTGTCATGCTGCCGCTCACACCGGAAACCACTTATATGATTGGCAAGGAGCAGCTGGAATTAATGAAAGGGACGGCTGTCCTCATAAATACCGCAAGAGGCGGGATTATCGATGAAAAGGCGTTGTACCAGGCGCTGGAAAACCGAGAGATTTGGGCGGCTGGATTGGATGTATTCGAAGAAGAGCCCGTCTCTGTGGATCACCCGCTGCTAACATTGCCCAATGTCGTTACACTGCCGCATATCGGGAGTGCCAGCATTGCCACAAGATTGAAGATGGCAGCTCTTGCGGCACAAAACTTGATGGATGGATTATCTGGTGATACTCCGCGTAATTTAGTATTGTTGAATAAATCAAAATGACCCCAAAATGGGGTCATTTTTTATGGGGAATCGTTTAGAACTTTAATAGTTTTTCCCTTTGGTTCGTAGTATCCTCAAATATATTTCCTCATTTAAGATTTTTCCTTTTTAGAAGATTTCTGAGTTTTGAACATTACTTAATAGAGTGCTGGAGGGAAGAATCCAATTCAAGGGAAGCATACTTATCGTAAATTGTTCGGATCTTTTGTAAAATAAAGAAAGTCGAGTTTTATTCAGGAAAAACAATTAGTTGAAAGGGATAGGGGTAATAATGATTGAAATGAAGGAAACGATATCATCAGGCATCGAAATGACTAAATCCAAAAGGCTGTTGATGGCTCTTATGCTGGGGTCTTTTGCAGCGATTGGACCACTGTCACTTGATATGTATTTACCGGGTCTCCCTACACTGGCAGAGGATTTGAAAAGCAGTACGTCATTAGCGCAGCTGAGCTTGACTGCCTGCTTGTTAGGATTGGCTTTAGGACAAATTTATTTAGGGCCGCTAAGTGATGCAAAAGGAAGAAGGACACCGTTAATCATATCTTTATCCATTTATTGCATTTCCTCTCTGTTATGCGCTTTTGCTCCAACCATTGAATTGCTTTTATTATTACGATTTATCCAAGGTATTGCGGGAGCGGGAGGCATTGTCATTTCAAGGGCGATAGTTCGTGACCTTTTTTCAGGATCGGATTTGACCAAGTTCTTCTCCATGTTAATGCTTGTTAATGGGGCGGCACCGATATTGGCTCCGGTTTTTGGCGGTCAACTTTTGCAGTTCACGTCTTGGCGGGGAGTCTTCATTGTCATTTCAGTATTAAGTATCATTATGGTTGCGGCTGCATTTTTTGGGATAAAGGAAACTTTAACGTCCAATCTCAGAAGTGCAGGTGGGGTAAATGATACTATCAGGACATTTTGGAACTTATTGAGAGATCGTGTGTTTATGGGCTATGCTTTTTCACAAGGATTCATAAGTGCCGCCATGTTCGCTTATATTTCCGGATCACCTTTTGTTCTCCAGAACATTTATGGCGTTTCCCCACAGACCTTCAGTCTGATTTTTGCAATAAACGGAATTGGGATCATCATCGCTTCACAAGTTGCCGGGAAGCTGGCAGGGAAGGTTAAAGAAGAAAAACTGCTTCAAATGGGATTATGTCTAGCTTTGTTTGGGGGAATATTACTTCTTGCCTCAGTCCTTCTTGAAATTGGGTTGGCAGGAATCTTGGTCGCTTTATTCCTCTCCGTCTCCAGCGTCGGTATTGTCGGTACAACGAGTTTTTCTTTAGCGATGCAAAATCAGAAAAAAACAGCAGGCAGTGCTTCGGCTTTAATTGGCCTGCTTCCTTTCATATTAGGATCACTAATGGCTCCCTTGGTGGGACTAGGTTCAGGTGAGTCACCCTTGCCGATGGGAATTGTGATGGTAAGTTGTCATGTCATCGCCATGTGCGCTTATTTAATCCTTGCCCGTCGTGGGTTAAGGCGAGTTTAATTAGGAAAAGCTGAAATCCCTGATGTGGATTTCAGCTTTTTCCTTTAGGGGCGTAAGTATGAATCATAATAGCGATTCTGCTCCATCGATATAAACTTCCGTGCCCGTAATATGGGAAGACATGTCTGATGCTAGAAACAATACGAGATCACCAGCTTGTTCGGTAGTCCCCGCCTTCTTCGCCAGGGGTTGAGAGCCTTGCGGATATTCAATGGGAATCCTGATTTTTTTTAAGTTTTCATCTTCCGGGAATGTGTTATCGTGAATGTTCGTATCGATGGAGCCGGGACAAATGGTATTTACCCTGATTTTATATCTTGCCAATTCGAGTGCAGCCATTTTCCCAAAAGCGACTTGACCAGCTTTGGATGAACTATAAGCAGAAAAACCAAAATTCTTGAAATATCGGTTTCCATTGATGGAGCTGTTGATTACGATGCTGCCACCCGTTTCCTTCATGTAGGGAATGGCGTATTTGATGGTGAGAAAGGTGCCTTTGAGGTTGATGGTATGCGTCTGATCCCAATCTTCTGGCTTTATATCTTCTATAGGGGCAATCACTCCGTTAATGCCTGCGTTTGCAAATACAAAATCAATTTTCCCAAAATGTTCATGGGCCGTCTTGTAGGCATGTTCAACTTGCTCAGCCTTGGAAACATCCGTTTTAATGATTAATGCCTCTCGACCAAGTTTTTCCACTTCTTCCTTAACTTTTTCGGCATTTTCGACTGTACGGTCAAAAAAGATGATGTTCGCGCCGTTTTCAGCTAGTTTCAGGGCGGCACCCCGGCCAATTCCCGATCCTCCACCGGTAATAATGGCAACTTTGTTTTTCATTAATTCTGTCATAAACTTCACACGCTCCTTTTAAGTTTGCTTTCCCGTTAGGGAGTATGTAGAAACATCATGGCAGTGGTATTATAGAAAAATTATAAACGAACATTGCCTAAAAAATCCAATTTAAACAATTGCGAGTGTTCATTAAACTTTGTTTTTCAGTGAAATGTCTGTATATTGAGGACATAATAAAGTTAGCTTGAAAGGGGATAGGATGTTGATAAGATTAGGGGTAATAGGTACAAATTGGATCACGGAACGATTTTTGGAGGCTGCAAAGCATGTAGAGGATTTATCGTTAACAGCCGTGTACTCACGTACAGAAGAGAAAGCCAAGGAATTTGCCAATAAATACGAAGTACATACGACTTTTACGAATTTAGAAGCAATGGCCGCCAGCAATGAAATTGACGCTGTATACATAGCAAGCCCTAATTCTCATCATTGCAGGCAAGCCGTGTTGTTTTTACAAAATAAAAAACATGTATTATGTGAAAAACCAATGGCTTCAAATGCGGCAGAAGTAAGGGAAATGATTGAGGCTGCAAAACAAAATGATGTGCTATTGATGGAAGCGATGAAATCTACCATCATGCCGAATTTCGAAAGTATAAAGGGGAATTTGGATAAAATCGGGAAGGTACGGCGTTTCTCGGGAAGCTTTTGCCAATATTCATCTCGATATGATTCGTATAAACAAGGCACTGTGCTGAATGCATTCAATCCTGAATTCTCCAGTGGCTCTTTAATGGATCTTGGTATTTATGTACTCTATCCGCTTGTTGTTCTGTTCGGTAAACCAAATAAGGTACAGGCATCAGGAACGATGCTTGAATCAGGGGTCGATGGGCAAGGTACGATTCTGCTTTCCTATGATGAAATGGAGGCAGTCGTCATATTCTCCAAAATTACTGAATCCAATTTGCCTTCGGAAATTCAAGGTGAACTTGGAAGCATCATCATTCAGAAAATTTCAGGACCGCAAGCGGTGGATATTCAGTATCGGGATGGAACCACTGAAAATATTTCGGTTAAACAGGATATGCCTACCATGTATTATGAAGCGAAAGAATTTGTTGAATTGATACAGCAGGGGAAAATGGAGTCCGATATAAATTCATATTCGAATTCACTATTGACTATGGAAATCATGGATGAAGCAAGAAAGCAAATCGGCATCGTCTTTCCTTCAGACCGCTAAGCATTTGAGTGGACATGGCCAATAAGGAAGGGTAAAAATGGATGTTACTGATAACCCGTAATTGGGTAGAATTCAGTACAGGGATAATTTTATTGTTGGGGGAATGGACATGAAATGCAAAATTAATCGTAATGCAGCAAAGGTCTTACAAAAAATGCTGAGCACTGAAGAAGCAAAAGGGAAGATGATTCGTGTATATGTCACCCATATGCATGGCGATCATGCCCATTATGACATGAAACTAGATACCTCGGCAGAACATGATGAAATCGTCAAAACAGATAAAGATATCGATATTTTACTTGATTCACGTGAAGAATTTCTAGATGGTGTCTGGATTAAATATTTTTATGTACCTGAAGAAGGCTTTGAAATCACGAACCCTTCTAAAGAACCGCACGGACATCATCACCACTAAGAGTAAAGGGGGAGGATTGGCATGAATCAAAAATACGAAAAGATCTTTCAACCATATAAGTTTCCATCAGGGGTAGAAGTGAAAAATCGTATCATGATGGCTCCTATGACCACTTATTCTTCGGACGATCAAGGCGTTGTAACCGATGATGAACTGGCTTATTACGCTGAGCGCTCGGCTGGTGTAGGTGCGGTGGTCACGGCATGTGCCTATGTATCTGCTGGAGGAAAGGGATTCCCAGGCCAGCTTAGTGCAGATGACGATTCCTTTATCCCATCCTTGAGAAAACTAGCCGAAACGATCCAGTCCAACGGGTCAAAAGCGATTCTGCAAATATATCATGGAGGCCGGCAAAGTCCGCCGGAATTATTGCCTGATAACCAGCCTGTTTCTGCAAGTGCCATTGCTTCAAACGATGAAGCACCTGTACCGCGGGAAATGAGTGAAGACGAAATACAAGAGGTTATTAAGGCATTTAGCGAAACAACAAGAAGGGCCATCGAAGCAGGATTTGATGGTGTGGAAATACATGGTGCCAATACGTACTTGCTTCAACAATTCTTCTCGCCACACTCGAACCGTCGTACGGATAACTGGGGTGGGACACTGGGAAAACGATTGATTTTCCCGCTTACCATTGTGAATGAAGTCGAGAAAACGGTTGCCGAGCATGCGAAAAAGCCGTTTATCATCGGCTACCGCCTTTCTCCTGAAGAAGGCAGCAATCCTGGAATCACTTTAGATGATACGATCCAATTCGTTGACAGACTAGCGAATCAAAACCTGGATTATCTACATATATCGGTAGGTCACTTCTGGAATGGCTCATTCCGTGAGAGTGATAGGACAAAGTCGCGCATCGTTAAAATTTACGATAAAGTAGGTAATCGTATTCCTGTGGTCGGCGTAGGATCACTGCATACACCTGATGAAGTTGCAGAAGCTATGGAAACGGGTGTCCCTTTTATCGCCCTTGGCCGTGAGCTTCTTATGGAACCGCATTGGATTGAAAAAATCAGGTCTGGAAAAGAAGCGGAAATACGGACTACCCTCTCAAAAAAGGATCAGGATGAACTGGTCATTCCAGATCCGCTTTGGGAAAAGTTGATTGGGATAAAAGGTTGGCTCCCGGTTGTGGAGTGATTGTTAATGTTACCCGTCCTCCAAAGGAGGACGGGTTTTGTATGTGTTCATATGAAACTAACAACTAATAAGTTATTCACCTTTTGTTAAAAAAGCGAGATTGATTCTGCAGAATTAACGTCATTTAATTTCGTGAATTATTGATTCTGGATTTATTCATTCTTCATAGTAAATACTATATTTAATGTAAAGTTTATGTAGTCAAATATGAATGAAAGTAATATAATCATATTAATATTTGTGCCAATAAATAAAATATATTATTATCAATTTTATAAGTGGGTATGTAAATGGAGGGTTTATAATGAAATTTCCACATGATTTTTTATTCGGAGCAGCTTCTGCTTCTTTTCAAATAGAAGGAGCATGGGATGAAGATGGAAAAGGTATAACGAATTGGGATGTCTTTTCAAAGATTCCAGGGAAAACATATGAAGGTACAAACGGGGATGTAGCGATAGACCATTATCATCGTTACAAAGAAGATATTAAATTAATGGCAGAGATGGGACTTGAATCATACCGGTTTTCCATTTCATGGGCACGTATTTTGCCGACAGGTGACGGGGAAGTAAATGAAAAAGGCGTGGAATTTTATAATAATGTTATTGATGAATGCTTAAAATATGGGATTGTTCCATTTGTTACTCTGTACCATTGGGATTTGCCTTTGACGCTTGAACAAGATGGGGGATGGACGAATAAGCGAACAGCTGAAGCATTCGTCAAGTATGCGGAAATTTGCTTTCGCGCATTCGGAGACCGCATCAAACATTGGATCACGTTTAATGAAACGGTTATGTTTTGCGGTCTGGGCTATTTAAAAGGAGCGCACCCGCCTGGAATCCAAAACGATGAAAATAAATACTTTCAAGCGACACATTATGTTTTTTATGCACATGCAAAAGCGGTAGAGGTATACAAGACACTGAATCATTACGGTGAAATTGGGATTACCCATGTTTTCCTGCCTGCTTACAGTATAAATGACAAACATGACAATGTATTGGCTGCTCGGCATGCCAATGAATATGAAACTTTTTGGTATTATGACCCTATTTTAAAAGGTGAATATCCAGGTTATGTGGTTGAGCAATTAAAGGAAAAAGGCTGGACGCCAAGTTGGACCGAAGAAGAACTGGATACGCTAAAAAGAAATGCGGAGAAAAATGATTTTATTGGACTCAATTATTACCAGCCCATTTGCGTGGAAAAAAATCGGGAAGCCGTTTCAAACATGGAGCATTCAAGAGAAACATCTACTCTAGCTCCAGGGAACCCGTCTTTTGATGGCTTTTATAGGACCGTAAAGATGGAAGATAAAACATATACAAAATGGGGCTGGGAAATCTCACCTCAAGGATTTTTAGATGGGCTGCATATGTTAAAAGAACGTTATGGTGATATTAAAATGTATGTTACAGAGAACGGGCTTGGTGATGAGGATCCGATTATCGATGGTGAAATAGTGGATGTTCCCCGTATTAAATATATTGAGGAACACTTAAAAGTGATCAAACGTGCAATCAAAGAAGGTATCCATTTAAAAGGGTATTACGCATGGTCTGTCATTGATCTATTAAGTTGGTTAAACGGGTATAAGAAGCAATACGGATTTATTTACGTGGATCATCATGATCAGTTAAACCGGAAAAAGAAGCTGTCGTTTCATTGGTATAAGAATATTATCGAGACGAGAGGAGAAGAGCTGTAAACTAAAAGAAAACCTCTTGATTTTAATCAAGAGGTTTTATGTATATATATAGCCTGAGCCGAAATACGAAATTAGGTTTATAGAGCATGCTTTGAGAAACCTTTCTCAAAACATGCTTTTTCTATTGTAATCAAGGTTTCAGATATGGGGAATTAGTCCAAAGTTCAAACTTCCTGATTTGTAGTCTGAATCTCCGGCTTCAAATTAACCAGCCTGGAAGTATAGTCCCGGATTGTAATATGGATGTAAAAAAATGCAAAAAGTTGTAAACAAATGTTAATGTTACTAACAATGTACAGTTCTACGTTTTACTGTATAATGTTGAAGCGTGGTCGAGACCATGTCAAATAACTTAACAAAGGAGATTACATATGACGATTATTTCTTAGTTTTGAAAAGTCCCCCGCATGGTTTGTCCCGTTGAAAAAACTACAATAGTTAGATTAATTTCGATCAAGCAACTCCCTCAAAAATGAAAGAACGTCATTTTTCCTGATGATGGTAGATTCCAATTTTAAAAAACGACTAAGGATGTGAGTTTGAAAAGGATGATAAAAGATTCTAGATTTCAAGGATATAATATGAAGGGTTTTCAAAAGGACGTAACGGCAGGATTGGTTGTAGGTGTTGTAGCCATTCCTTTAGGATTGGCTTTTGCAATTGCTTCAGGCGTCGAACCGATATATGGGTTATATACGACCATCATCGCTGGAATCCTCATATCGATTTTGGGTGGCTCCAAGTATCAAATTGGAGGACCAACCGGGGCGTTTGTTCCTTTATTATTTGGAATCGTTATGCAATATGGGTATGAAAGTCTGCTTATTGCCGGGTTTTTAGCGGGGATGATATTGGTCTTGATGGGTCTTCTTAAGTTGGGCAATTTGATGAAGTTCATTCCTCGTCCAGTCATCATTGGATTTACAACAGGAATTGCGATAATAATCTTTTCAGGGCAAATTGCCAACTTCTTTGGCATGAAAGTGGAAAAACATGAAGCGTTCATGGATAACATGAAGGAACTGGTGATTAAAGCAGAAACGATCAATATATATAGTGTGTTTGTTGCGATTATATGTTTTGTCGTCATACTGCTGGCACCTAGGCTTCTGCCCCGAGTGCCAGGACCGCTTCTGGGTCTGCTAATATCAACAATGGCAGCCTACTTTTTATTTCCCGATAAGGTGGCTACAATTGGTTCCACGTATGGAGCGATTCCGAAAGGTTTTCCGGAATTCCAAGTGCCGGAGCTTTCAGTGGAAGTCATTATTACACTCCTTCCCGTTGCATTTACAATTGCCTTGTTAGGCGGTGTCGAGTCATTGTTATCCGCTACCGTGGCCGATAACATGGGGGGAACCAAGCATGATAGCAATAAGGAATTGGTTGGGCAAGGAATCGCGAACATCGCGACCCCATTCTTCGGCGGGATACCTGCAACAGGTGCTATTGCCAGGACTGCCACCAATATAAAAAGCGGGGCAGTCTCCCCGATGTCCGGAGTCATTCACGGTATTGTCGTTTTACTGGTTTTGCTGGTGCTTTCTCCATATGCAGCACATATACCTTTGGCTAGCATGGCGCCCATATTGATGTTTGTTGCCTGGAATATGAGTGAAAGAAAGGAATTTGCTCATGTATTGAAAACGAAGACGGCGGATTCTGCGGTTTTGCTGGTCACCTTCCTCATCACTGTCTTCACTGATTTAATCATGGGAGTGGGAATCGGCTTATTGATTGCATTCATCACATTCATTGCAAAAATGAGCCACACGTTAAAGGTTAGGGAAAGAAGTCATGAGGTTACTGAGATTGTTCCAATCGATAATTCGGATTCAAAGATCAATGTGTATAACTTGGAGGGTCCCCTCTTCTTTGGTTCGATAGACGTCCTGGAGTCATCGATCTTGGAGAACTTGGATAATAAGACGAAAGTGTTGGTATTAAGCATGCGCCGGGTAACATATATGGACACTTCAGCAGAGGCTGCACTATTGGCGATAGTTAATCGCATCGGTAAATATAAGGGGAAATTAATCATTTCCGGAATCCAGCAGCAACCAAAGGAATTGTTACTCAGCACAGGTTTGTATCATAAAATAGAAAAACAGCACTTTTTTAAATCGAAGGAAGATGCCCTGTATTTTGCCAAGAAGCAGTTGAAGGGCAATTCGGATAAAGTAGTCTAATAGATTCATCCTCGAAGTCACCTTTTAGGATAGTTATGTTATAGTATCGTTAACAGTAGATTTAAAAAGAAGGTGACTATCTGGGTGGATGTATATCGGATTGGCCAGCTTGCTGAACTTGCGAATGTTTCGCGAAGAACCATTGACTATTACACACAATTAGGAATGCTGAACTATGAAAAAACTGGGTCAAGATATCGATATTACACAGAAGATGCTTTAAATCGTCTTCAAATGATTAATCGGTATAAGGAACAGAATATGCCGTTGACTGAAATCAAGGAACGGTTACAAGTCTTGTCTGAAACCACTGTTGATTCTGAGCAAGTGCTCTTGATGGTGGACAAGATATCTACAGACCTTAAAGGACTGGAGAATGAATTGCTTGAATTAAAGCCGTTACTGGAACAGCTCGATGAACAGCAATTAACATATGCTGCACAACAGCTTTCAGTTCGGGGCAGCTCTTTATTGAGCATCATTGCCATGCTCACCTAAGCTAATTGCCGAGTTCAACAAAAAAAGACCTGGTTGGGTCTTTTTTTGTTGAACTGGTCATTTGAAAATCTATATCCAAACTCATAACCTGAGCTTTATATGATAGCAGTACTTTATTTTGGCTGAACTGACTCTATAGATCTTTTTTCGATAAAGATGAAGGATATAAGGGAATGGAAAAAGAAGAACTTAAATATCTACTACTATATGAAGAGGTGAAAGGGAATGATTGGATCAATAGTTACGACGGTAAAAGGACATCTTCAAGGTACTATGGAAAACGATATATGCGTATGGCGTGGAGTCAGGTATGCGAAAGCTCCGATTGATGGTCTGCGTTTCCGCTCACCGGAGCCAGTTGATAAGTGGAGCGGTGTCATGGATGCAGTGGATTTTGGTCCCATTCCCCCGCAGCCGATGGATCGGGCGGTAAGAACAGGAATGGCCGGAAATGAAAAAATGGATGAGGATTGTTTGTTCCTGAATATTTGGTCACCTAGAGCTGATGATAAAAAACGCCCGGTCATGGTCTGGATTCCTGGAGGAGCATATATAACGGGAGCTGGATCCATTGATATGTACAATGGACATTTACTGGCTAAAAATGGAGATGTAGTCGTAGTAAGCATCAACTATAGGCTGGGGGCACTGGGATATCTGGATTTTACCGAGTTTGCAGGTGATGGGGAAATATTTGAAACCAATTTAGGTTTACGTGATCAAGTTGCGTCTCTTAAATGGGTTAAAGAGAATATAGAAGCGTTTGGCGGCGACCCTGATAATGTTACGATATTTGGTGAATCAGCTGGAGGCAATGCGGTTACGACTTTACTTACTGTTCCATCAGCGAGAGGTCTTTTTAAACAGGCCATTGCAGAAAGTCCCGCTCCGACATCTGTTTACGGAAAAGGATTTGCGCGCCAATTCAGTGAAAGGTTCCTTGAGATATTGGACATTGAAAAGAATGAAATCCATCGGTTAAAAACACTTCCAGTTCAAGAGATTGTCGAGGCCTCCTACAAACTCTTACGGGAAAACTCACAAGCCATGCCGGGCTCACTATCATTTGGACCTGTCGTAGATGGTGACTTCCTGCCCGATTATCCACTAGATTCAATTCGATCCGGAAAAGCAAAGGGAATATCCTTGCTTATAGGAACAAATAGGGACGAAGCGACATTATTCGAACAGATGGATCCCCCTTTAATCCCAACTAATGCGGCAATGATTCATAAAATGTTCGAAAATACAGATCCAGAGGCGAAAGAGCGAATTACGAATGCTTATATAAACTACCCAGAAAAGAAAGCTGTGCTTGGCATTGGCCGTGATGCGACTTTCCATATTCCCTCGGTTTGGTATGCAGAGGCATACAGCCGCTTTGAAAAAACTTGGATGTACCGTTTTGATTATAAAACGGCGGCAATGCGCATAAGTAAATTAGGGGCGACGCATGGTATGGAAATCCCTTTTGCCTTCCAGACTTTCGACTCGGCATTTGGGAAACGGATTACTTCATTTGGTTCAAGGTCAGCTGCCCTAAAGGTTTCCCATAGAATGCAGGGCCACTGGGTCAACTTTGCGAAACATGGAAACCCCAATCCCCCGGAAGGTGAAATTTGGCCGAAATATGATGAAACCAACCACTACACCATGATTTTTGATAAAAAGGATTATATTGAAAAAGACCCTGACAGAATGATAAGGTTGGCATGGGAAGGGGTAGGGATTTACAAGTGAAAAATAGTGGATGGGAAGTAAGCGGGGAGAACATGGATATCAATAATTTCATGTCAACGAAAGATTATGCGAAAACTTTGGATCAGGAAGATCCATTGGTTTCTTACAGAGAGGAGTTCTATTTGAACCCAGGGATGATTTATATGGATGGCAACTCATTGGGACTTTTATCGAAGCGGGCTGAGAAAAGTTTAATGAAGTCTTAGGAAGATTGGAAAAGGTATGGAATAGACGGCTGGACGGAAGGGGCCGCCCGGCAGATTATATGAAAACTATGAAAATAAAAGGGGAATCATTGCCTAGAATGGGAGCAACATATGGAGAAAAATAAGCTGCATCGTGAATTATCATCGAGTCAAATCACAATGATTGCCATGGGGTGTGCAATTGGCACCGGATTATTTTTGGGGAGCGGCCTTGCGATTTCTACGGCAGGTCCAAGTGTACTTATCAGCTATGCAATTGGTGCATTCATTGTCCTGCTACTGATGGGCTGTTTGGCGGAAATGACTGTAGCCCATCCAACATCGGGATCCTTTGGAACCATTGCTGAAAAATATATAAGTCCATTTGCGGGATTTGTTGTGAGATATTCATATTGGATAGCGAATGTCCTTGCCATTGGTGTCGAAGTGAGTGCCATCGCTGTTTACATGAAATATTGGTTCCCGGATGTACCTGGGAGCGTTTGGATCTTCCTGTTTGCTGCACTGCTAATCTATGTAAATGCGACGAGTGTCAATACATTCGGGAATTTTGAGTATGTATTTTCCATGATCAAAATCAGCGCCATTGTCATATTCATACTACTGGGCGCCTACGTGGTGATTGGCGCCGAACCTTCAAGCGGGATCGGTGTTGAGAATTTTGCTAATGATGGCGGTTTTATGCCTTTCGGTTTTTGGGGGCTCTGGGTCGCCATATTCATTTCTCTCTTCAGCTTTTTAGGAACTGAGTTGATTGCGGTGACGGCGGGAGAAGCGAAGGATCCGGATATTGCCGTCCCTAAAGCTTTGAAGGCAACTGTCTTCCGGCTTGCCACTTTTTATGTACTGACAATCGGGATCATGTTAATGATTGTTCCCTGGCAATCGGCCGGTATTGATAAAAGCCCATTTGTTAGGGTAATGGAAATCCTGAATATTCCCGGGGCATCGGGGATCATGAATTTCATTATTTTAACCGCTGCAATATCTGCAATGAACAGTCAATTATATGCCTCCACCAGAATGATATTTTCATTATCCGAGCAGAAGCAGGCTCCAGCCCTATTTCAAAAAGTGAGCAATAAAGGAGTCCCGGTAATGGCCCTTCTCATATCTACTTTGGGCATATTTCTTGCTGCAGGAGTAAAGGTCCTGCTTCCAGATACTTCATATGCATTCATGATGGGGATATCGATGTTCGGAGCCATTTTTACCTGGTTCATGGTATTCATTTCCCACTTATTTTTCAGGAAGCGGTGGGAGAAATCAGGGGGACGCAAATTACCGGTTAAAATGTATGGATTTCCATATCTAACGATTCTTGGTGCAATTCTTTTGTTTGCTTTGACGGTATCCACCTGGTTCACTGGACCGTTTAAAATTGTGCTCCAGTTCGGTGTTCCTTGGCTGATCTTTCTTTGCATCGTTTATGTATTGATGTCGAAAATCAAAAGAATGTAAAGGGAAAGAGGGATAGTATGGATAAGGGTCCAAGAGATGAACATCGTTTGGAAGAAAGTATGGTAACTGATTTTGAAAAAGATATGTCCTATGAGGACTACCTGCATTTAAATCAAATATTATCAAGTCAGCATCGGCTTTCCGGTCATCACGATGAAATGTTGTTTATCATCATTCACCAAACAAGTGAATTATGGATGAAATTGATCCTCCATGAATTGACTGCAGCAACAGCCCTTATTGAGGCAGGACGATTGGAGCCTTCCTTTAAGATGCTATCCAGAGTGGCCAGGATCCAGCAGCTACTTGTTCAATCCTGGAATGTGCTTTCGACTTTGACGCCATCCGATTATATGGAATTCCGGGAGAAACTAGGAAACTCTTCAGGGTTTCAATCATTTCAGAACAGGTTGATAGAATTTGCAATGGGTCAAAAGAATTCGCATATATTGGCCGTTTTCCGTCACAAGCCCGAGCTTTATGAGTCGATGATGGCAGCCTTGAATAAACCTAGTATTTATGATGCGGCTATAGGGGCTTTGGCTGCAAGAGGGCTTCCCATTGATCAATCGGTCCGTAACAGGGATTGGTCTGTAATTTATCAGGAAAATGCAAGTGTTGAAAACGCGTGGCTGACAGTTTACCGTGATGTGCATAAATACTGGGATTTGTATGAGTTGGCCGAAAAGCTCGTTGATATTGGAAGTCAACAACAATTCTGGAGATTCAATCATATGAGCACCGTCGAACGGATCATCGGTAATAAAAAGGGAACTGGCGGATCGTCCGGTGTAAGTTATCTGAAGAAAGTGGTCGAACAGCCATTTTTTCCTGAGCTTTGGACATTAAGGACCAAACTTTAAGCTTGGAATGGGCGGGAGATATACATGGATCCGTGGTTAGATATTTTCAGAGCCTGAATGAAAATACGGCATAGGCCAGGAGATACGCAATATTCATATCGGCTGAATTCACCAATGGCTGAAGGGGCAGCTGTCAATGTAGGGGAAATCCGGATGAGTACACATTAGGAACTCAAATTGATGACCCCTTTCATTTTGATGGAAATGGAAAGAAATCATATTTATATATTGGCGCTGCTACTGTAGTAAAGGTGGATGCAGCTGAAAGCATGGCATTAAAGATTCTGAAGGCATACAGGGGGCCGGCGGTTGTTGCTGGCAACAGGTCAATGGAAGGGCTGGTCATTGATGTACTAGAATCTGGACTGTACGATTTGGCTGCATTGCCGGTTGCATAAGAAGCCGGGGAAGGGGGGCCGGTCAGGGCCGCTTGGAAAAAGAAAAGCAGATGGGGGAGATAAGGATGGGCAAAATTGGAGTTTATGGATCTTCCTTCGATCCGGTCACGAATGTGCATTTATGGACAGCATCGACCATTGCGCATCGTGCAAAGCTAGACAAGGTGATTTTTTTACCTTGCGCAAATGGCCGTATCGATAAACAGATGAAAACGAGCAATGAACACCGTTGGGAAATGCTCAAGCTCGCAATAGGGGGCAACCCGCTATTCGAAGTTAGTGATTATGAAATTAATGAACGCGCCGGAACGAGTAAACAATATACTTGGTATACGATGGAACATTTTAAATCACGATTTCCAAAGGACGAAGTTTTTTTCATAATGGGTGCAGATTTACTTGAAGATATTGATAATCAGGAGTTACCGTTACACTTACGATGGAAATTCAGGGAAAAATTGATTGCCAATCATAAATTCATCGTCATGGCGCGGGATGGGATAGATATGCTGAAAATCATATCCAAAAGTCCATTGCTAAGGAATTATGATGACGGCAATACATTTCACCTTATAGATAAAGGCCTCTCCATGGAAATCAGTTCTACATATATAAGGGATGAATTCGCGATGGGCGGGGAACCAAGATATTTACTGCCTGATCAGTGTTATAAGTATATCGTGGACAATAAGCTGTATCAAAAAGCATCAAATTCATGAGAGTTGGCCAGGTATTAAAGGGCTCGATCTCCCCGTTGGATCGAGCCCTTTTCGTTTGGGAAATACTTTAACTTTCTACACGTAATTATTTAAATAAAAGGACATGTTTATTTATAAAACACAGTTGACAACTTGGTATACTTTGCTTTATGTTAATGATAAATAAATTCAGAATATTTGCTGATCAGAGAACTGAAGGCATACTATCTCCTTGAATAAAAATAAAAAGGGAAGTAGTGTGCTTTTTTTTGTAGCAAAAAACAGGGGGGATTCCATGAAAAAATTGATGGTATTGACAAGTTTGATTTTAGCCTTCGGTGTACTTGCAGGATGCAACTCGGAAAAAACGGAAGGGGAGGGGACATCAAAGTCAGTCGAGCTTTTGAATGTGTCATATGATCCGACACGGGAATTGTACCAGGAATTCAATGAAGCGTTCGTGAAGCACTGGAAAGAAGAATCCGGTCAGGATGTAACGATTCAACAATCACATGGCGGATCTGGTAAACAGGGCAGGGCCGTTATTGATGGATTGGAGGCGGATGTCGTTACATTGGCATTGGCTTATGATATTGATGCCATTTATGAAGCTAGTAACCTATTAGCGAAGGATTGGCAAAAACGTTTACCGGAAAACTCGACACCATACACATCAACGATTGTGTTTTTGGTGAAAAAAGATAACCCTAAAGGCATTAAAGATTGGGATGATCTTATTAAAAAGGATGTATCCGTCATAACACCAAATCCGAAGACAAGCGGAGGGGCAAGGTGGAATTACCTGGCTGCCTGGGCTTATGCGGAGAAGAATTTCGATAATGACGAAACAAAAGTGAAGGATTTCATGAAAAAACTTTATCAGAATGTTGAAGTCCTGGATTCAGGGGCCCGCGGTGCAACCACCACTTTTGTAGAAAGGGGAATTGGTGACGTACTTATCGCTTGGGAGAATGAAGCCTATTTAACACTGGAAGAGTTCGGTGATGACAAATATGAAATCGTCAATCCTTCAATCAGTATATTAGCAGAGCCACCGGTAGCTGTTGTCGATGAAGTGGTTGAGAAAAAAGGAACAAAAGAAGTGGCTGAAGCTTACCTGGAATACCTATATACGGATGTCGGTCAGGAAATTGCCGCGAAAAACTTCTATCGTCCAAGGGATGAGAAGGTTCTCGCTGAATACGAAGACCAATTTGCAAAAATCGATATGGTGACTGTTGAAGATACGTTTGGCGGTTGGAAAAAGGCCCAGGAAACACATTTTAATGATGGCGGTACATTTGACGAGATTTATCAACAGTAATAAGCATGAAGGAGAAGATGGCTTTATCACCTTCTCCTTCATAAATCGGAAAAAGAGCTGAGGCGAAGCTATGAATATAGTGACAGAAGGTAAACAGACGAAAAAGAGGACCATACCCGGTTTTGGATTGACGATGGGTTTTACGTTGCTGTATCTCTCCATCATTGTTTTGATCCCGTTATCCATGGTTTTTCTAAACACATTTTCAATGGGGCTTCAGGACTTTTGGGCGACCATAACTGAGCCAAGGGTTGTTGCTTCGTATAAATTGAGTTTCATGACAGCGTTAACTGCGGCCTTTGTGAACGCAGTTTTTGGCGTGTTAATTGCCTGGGTGCTTACTCGTTATGAGTTTCCCGGCAAACGGATCATCGATGGACTGGTGGATTTGCCTTTTGCCCTCCCGACTGCCGTGGCAGGAATTACTTTGACCACCTTATACTCACCGAACGGATGGATCGGACAATTTTTCGGCTTTAAAATCGCTTTCACTCCTGCCGGGATCATCATCGCCCTAATATTTATCGGTCTTCCATTCGTGGTGCGGATGGTTCAACCGGTGCTTGAAAATATTGAAAAAGGGATGGAAGAAGCGTCTGCTTCTTTAGGGGCGAATCGAATGCAGACATTCATTAAAATTATCTTCCCGGAATTGATTCCAGCGATATTGACGGGTTTTGCACTTTCGTTTGCGAGGGCACTTGGAGAGTATGGGTCCGTTGTCTTCATTGCCGGAAATATGCCGTTTAAAACGGAGATTTCCCCGCTGATCATCATGACAAAGCTTGAACAATATGATTATGAAGGGGCAACAGCTGTTGCGGCCGTCATGCTCATTATTACATTTATAATTTTGTTCACCATCAATATCTTGCAATGGTGGACCGGCAAAAGATATTCAGGGAAGTAGGAGGGGATATGATGGAACATGGTAATTCAGTGGTTGCTAAAACGAAGCACCCAGTCAGTATTACGAGAAACGCAACAAAAGAGCCTAAATCCATACAATGGGTCCTTATCTCCATTGTTTTGCTATTTTTGACTTTGTTTTTAGTTGTCCCATTAATCGCGATCTTTGTAAAGGCTTTTGAAAAAGGTGCAGAAGCTTATTTTGCCGCCATTGTCCATCCTGATTCCTTGGCTGCGATTAAGTTAACATTGATCGTCGTCCTCATCACCTTGCCACTTAATGCCATATTCGGGGTTGTGGCTGCGTGGACCATAACAAAATATGAATTCAAGGGAAAAAACTTCTTAATAACACTGATAGATTTGCCTTTTTCCGTTTCACCCGTCATTGCTGGGTTGATTTTTGTCCTACTGTTTGGCTTACATGGAACATTCGGTCCACTGCTGCAATCCTTTGACATTAAAGTGATTTTTTCAATACCAGGGATTGTCATCGCCTCCATTTTCATTACCTTCCCATTCATTGCACGCGAATTGATCCCGCTCATGCAAAGTCAGGGGACGTCTGAAGAAGAGGCTTCACTCACGCTGGGTGCTGGAGGGTTTAAGACATTTTGGTATGTGACGCTTCCAAATATAAAGTGGGGACTTCTATATGGAGTCATCCTTTGTAATGCAAGGACAATCGGTGAGTTTGGGGCTGTATCGGTCGTATCGGGCCATATACGGGGCATGACCAATACGATGCCGCTTCATATTGAAATCTTATACAATGAATATCAATTTTCGGCTGCTTTTGCCGTTGCATCCCTGATGTCCATCTTTGCAATCATGACCTTGATCATTAAAAGTTTCATAGAATGGAAAACGGACTTTAAATCAACCAAAGCGAGTTAGGAGGAATGAAATGAGTATCATCATTGAAAATGTTACAAAATATTACGGGTCCTATCAAGCACTCCAAAACATCAATTTGGAAATAAAGAGCGGTGAACTCGTAGCCCTCCTTGGCCCTTCCGGATCGGGAAAAACGTCATTACTGCGTATCATCGCCGGTCTCGAACAAGCAGAGAACGGCAAGATTCTATTCAATGAAGAGAATTATACGCATAAACATGTAAAAGATCGAAATGTGGGTTTCGTCTTTCAGCATTACGCCCTTTTTCGAAATATGACGATTTTTGATAACATCGCCTACGGATTAAAGGTCCGCCCTAGAAAAATAAGGCCCAGTAAAAAAGGTATTGAACAAAAAGTTACCGAATTGCTTCAGCTTGTCAAGTTGGAAGGATATAAAGATCGTTATCCATCCCAATTATCAGGCGGCCAGCGGCAGCGTGTCGCATTGGCAAGGGCCCTTGCGGTTGAACCGAATATCCTTTTGCTTGATGAACCATTCGGGGCATTGGATGCCAAGGTTCGCAAGGAACTTAGGCGTTGGCTAAGAAGGCTTCACGATGAATTCAATGTTACGAGTGTGTTCGTGACGCATGATCAGGAAGAGGCGATGGATGTTGCTGATCGGGTCGTAATCATGAATGAAGGGAAAATTGAACAGATTGGAACCCCGGAAGAAGTATATGATCATCCTGAAAATCCCTTTGTTTATGATTTTCTCGGCAGTGTCAATCTATTTAAGGGCAACGTCCATAAAGGGAAATTGGTAACTGGGAATGTGGAAATGAATGCCCCGGACATTGAAGATGGAATGGGCACTGGTTATGTAAGGAATCATAACTTTATCATAGAAAGAGAACCATCGGAAAAGGACTCGATTGCATCCATCATTGACCATATCCATACAATTGGCCCCATCGTCCGGATAGAAGTCATTCGTCAGGATACAAACGAACCGCTGGAAATCGAACTGACGAAAGAACAATATTTGAATCTGGGAATAAGCAAAGGGGAAAGGGTATATGTCCGCCCAAAAGAATTGAGAGTTTTTGTCGACTTTATGGCTGGGATTTAAAAATGAGTCGAATATTGACGGAAAAACCGCTAAGAGCGGTTTTTTTTAGTTTTTTTAATGATGCTGACAGCAGGACCTTCCTGTACGAAAGGTAAATAAACTGCAATCTGTTGCAAAAGGGCTTCCTTGCATTCGGAAATGGTGAGTTTTTACCCGTCAATAGTCTATGGTCACATTGTGCTAAACACTAGATAAAAAGTCTTGCATCAAAATAAGAAGATGATTATGTAAGATATTGGATGTTTTATCACGAGAAAAAGTCGAATTTTTATGGTTAATGTTAAAATTGAAATATAATTGTAATATTGTTATTACGCATTTGACAAAATCTGATGATATACTACGACTTAGATGAAAACATAGTAGAGTATAAGAAATGTATTTAATATTATCTCAACCTTAGAAGCTTACATAAAGAGTAAAAAAAATAGAGAAGAGTTCCCAGCAATTTATTTTGACTAATCATTTTTCATAGAGAAAAAGAAGTGGGTCGATGGAAATGCAAGGGGAGGAAAGCAGGGGAAATGAGTTTGAAGAAAAAACTTATCGTATTGAACACGACAATTATGCTTGGATTAGGAAGCGCTTTTGCCATACCGTCTGTAAAGGCTGAATCTATTTCGGATATTCAATCACAACGCACAGGAATACAATCAGATATTTCCGAGGCAGAACAAGTTATTCAGGAATTGAAAAAAGAACAAACGAAGATGAATGCCCAAATTGCCCAGATAGAATCGGCAATGAAAGAAAATGACCAAAAAATCAAAGATACTAAACAAGAAATTAAAGACACCGAAAAAGACATAGATTCTTTAAAGAAAGAAATTAAAGCGTTGGAAGAGAGAATCGCAAAACGCGAGGAAGTCTTGAAAGAGCGCGCGGTTTCATTCCAAGAGAGCGGCGGGGACGTTGAGTACCTAGAAGTTGTTTTAGGTTCTAAAAGCTTTGGTGAATTCGTTAATCGTGTTGGAGCGGTAGCCACTATCGTGGAAGCTGACCAACAGATTCTTAAAGAACAGGAAGCGGATAAAGCTGACTTAGAAAAAAAACAAGCGACTGTTGAGAAAAAATTGCAAAGCCTAAAGGATATGGAAGTAGAGCTTAAAGGCATGCAATCCCAAATTAAAGATCAAAAAGCTGAAACTGTCAATATGAAGGCTAAGATTGAAGAGAAAGAGTCGGAAACAGCGGCCCTAAAACAATCTTTAGAGAATAAGGATGCAGGTTTAGAAGCACAAATTGCGTCCATTCGTGAAAATATCAAAAAAGAGGAAGAACGTAAAGCAGCAGAAAAAGCAGATCTTGACCGTGCTGCTGAAGAAGTGAATTCTTCAAATTCTTCTAGTGAAGGAACATCAAGTTCATCTAGTAAAGAATCATCAAGTGCTTCTAAAGCTGAATCGTCAGCATCTGGTTCGTCTAAAGGTGAATCATCATCTAATTCATCTAAAAACAGTTCTGCTGATAAACCTGCAGCAGCTAGTAAGCCTGCAGCCAGTAAAACTGAAACATCAAGCAAGCCTAGCAGTGCAAATACAGGCTCTGCAATTACAGCAGGTTATAAATATATCGGTAACTCCACATATAAATTTGGTGGCGGAAGAACGGCATCCGATATCGCTAACGGTCTTTTCGATTGTTCAGGATTCGTTGCATGGGCTTATAAACAAGCTGGTGTGAACCTTCCAGCCAGTACGGATGCATTGAAAAATGCAGGACGTCAAGTATCCAAGAGTCAAATACAACCTGGAGATTTAGTATTTTTCAATACCTATAAAACTGATGGGCATGTCGGTATTTATGTCGGAGGCGGCAAATTTATCGGTTCCCAAAGTTCAACAGGTGTTGCAATCGCCAATATGGAAAGCGGATATTGGGCAGGTGTTTTCAACGGACGTGTCGTTCGTGTAAACTAATCGTTCTTTAAGTAAGCAGGGGAGTAAATGCCCCTGCTTATTTTTTTTGAAAAAAATCGAAAAAAAATGAAACTTATTTTGAAATTAAACGTAAATACTATAAGATTAAACAAGGATAGGTGATGTGGACTTTCAGTAATCTGGGTAAAGATATAATGAAACAACATTCCATACTATTAAACGGAGGCAAAAAAACATGATGAAAAAATTTATGGCTGCATTACTTACGATTACACTAGCATTCTCGCCAGTCGGCACTTATGTATTCCAGGATCATGCGGAGTCAGTCGATGCAAGAGGATACAAGTCAGGAAAAAGAAGCTTTAACAGCAACAACAATAATAATTCTAACTTCCAAAATAAAGAAACGAAGAAGTCAGATGCTACTACTGCTAATAAAGCCAAGAGTGGAAATACATTCTCAAAAGGCGGCTTAATGAAAGGAATTATGCTAGGTGGACTGGCAGGTTTACTTTTTGGTAGCCTATTCGCCAATATGGGAGCCCTTGGTTCTATACTTGGTCTATTAATCAACGTGTTAGCGGTCGTTGTATTAATCGTTGTAATCCGTAAAATATTCACATATTTCAAAGATAAGAAGAAGAAAGAGGATACAAACCCATGGAGAGGCTAAAGATTTCCGAACAAGATATCATCAATGCGGTTTGTGTTTACATTGCCCGTAAAAAGCAGGTACAACCCAATGAGGTAGAAGTGGAGTTAATGTTTGATGATGATTATGGCTTTTCGGCGGAAGCATTCGTCGATGGCCGGAAACAAGTGTTAATTACCATCAACTTGATAGAAGCGCTTCGCTTATGGCTGGATGAATATATGAATAAAGATCCATACTCGGGTATTGAACTTGTATTGGATGATGAAGAAGGCATAGTGGCTTTAGTAAGTGAAAGTAATAGATAAGTAAAAGAGGATGCCGTAAACGGCATCCCTTTTTTTTATTTAATAAGGCACAAGTCTATCTGTGCGGAGGAAAAGGATAAAAGAGATAGAAAAATAGTAAAACGATCTAAGCAAAATCCTAGATTACCAACACTTATTTTAAACTCAGAAATATATATTTTCCATTTGTTGCAAAAAATGGGCCGTGGAAGTAGGATGGATATATGTTCAAGTCAAAGGAGGAGAAAAAGTGAAAGGTTACATTGAAGATATCACTTTTTTAAATGAAAAGGCCATAAAGTTCGGCAATGAAAAAGTGGAAGCGATACTTGCGCCATCTTTAGGAAGCAATCTACTTTCGTTGAAGTACAAGCATAAGGATATTGAGTTGCTGCGCACTCCGGATAGTGTGGAAGAGTATAAAAAAGCTCCCATTTTATACGGAATGCCAATCCTGTTTCCTCCTAATCGAATTGAAGATGGTCAATTTACATATAAGGGGACTGTGTATAAGTTTCCAATCAATGAAATGCAAAAATCCAATCATATTCATGGTTTTTTGCATGACAGGCCGTGGCAAGTCTGCAAAAAGGAAGTGAACGGGAAAGCAATCGTCATTAATACTGAATTTTCAAGCAGCGATTTTGATCTAAAAGGTAGCTTTCCACAAGATATCACTGTGAATATGTCTTTTTCTTTAAGGGCAGAAACATTGGAAATACAATTGGAAATCACCAACAAGGGCATTGAACCCTTTCCGTGGGGAGCAGGTTATCATACTGTATTCAATTTTCCATTTGGACCAAGGAGTAAATTGGAGGATTGCAGTATATCTCTTCCCGTCAATAAACATTGGGAATTGAATGAAAGGTCATTGCCCACTGGTGCAATTCATGAAACTGCCAATACATTGGAAATCCAAAACGGTATTAGCTTGGACGGCCGGCTATTTGATGACCTATTTGGCTATGATGAGGAAAGAGCGCTGGAAAACGAGTGCATACTCACTGACCAAGAGGCTGGCATACAGGTCATCTATCATGGCGATCAACATTTTAAGTTTTGGGTATTGTTCAATCAGGAGGGATTCGTCTGTCCTGAACCATATACATGGGTAACGAATGCTCCTAATTTGGATTTGCCTGCAAAAATGACTGGATTGAGGGAGTTATGCTCAGGGGAAACGGTTCAGCTGAAAACTAGATTGATTATGAGAGATATATAAAAAAACACCTTGGCACTTATGGATGCCAAGGTGTTTAAGGTTATGCTTTTTTTCTCATCCATAGTGGGTATAGGACGATTCCGAATACATATAAGGCTATGCCAAGTATGAATGTATTCATATCAGCTGTACCCGTCTTGATGACCCAGATCGAGTAAATTAACGCCAGGATGGTGATGATGCCATCACGTACTCTTGAGCCTTTCATGATGTCATAGGTTTCCCCAGTCATGACTAGTTTCAATTGATACAGAACCGAAGCAAGGTACGGGATCAAGTAAGCGAGTGTAGCGACGATCATCGAGAATTTATAAGCTTCCAAAACCGTACCCGAAATAGTGGAGAATAAGAATATCTGTGTCATGATATTTGTTATTGTCATAGAACGGACGGGTGTGCCATTTTTGTTCGCTTTCGCAAAATAGGCCGGAAACAGGTCCGATTTCGCTGCCTGGTAAGGAACCTCTGATGCAACGACAATCCATCCGATTGTAGATCCCAATAAGGAAATGACGGCAAGAGCAGCCATTAAATACGTACCGCTTGAACCAACTACAGCTTGCAGGGCGTCAACAAGCGGTTTTTGTGATATTTTCAAATCGTCTTGTGATATGGCACCCATCGTCAATAAAGTAATGGCGATATAAATGGCAACAGCGATAAGTAAACCAAGAATCGTCGCTTTCTTTACATCATTTTGTGACTTGGCTCGGTTTGAAAGCATGACGGCAGCTTCAATACCGATGAAGGCCCATAATGTTGAAATTGCAGCAGCATTCACTTGATCGCCTAAAGAGATTGCAGATCCCGCCTTATCATAAAATTCAGCTCCGTTCCCTAGATTGGAAGTATCGAAGATGAATATCGTGATAATGATGAAAAATAAGAATCCAAGCACTTTGGTAACCGTAGCAAAAAGATTCATCTTCCCGGCACTGTTAAAACTTCTCACCAAGATTGCCTGAATCCCCCAAAGGGCAATGGAACATACCGCAAACGTTAATGCTTTACCTAGTTCAAGGTGAAACGAACCGACTGTATAAATCACTTTCGCACTATGCATCACCGGGAAAAACGTTGATAGGTAACCAGCAAATGAAATGATGACAGAAGCTGTCGCAGCCCAATTCGCAGCCCAATAGCCCCAAGCCATGCTATATCCTGAAACCCTTCCTTTAGCAGGGGATTTAAATAATGATTGAGCATAACTTTGCGGTCCAGCTTTCAAATCCGGTTTCCGGATTGCCAGGTTACCAAACACCAAAGCTATTAGAAAGACTCCCAGTCCAGTAACGATCCATGCCAATGTGGCCCCTAATGGACTGGATACCTGTGCTAATTGAGCAGGGAGCATGAAAATTCCGCCGCCGACCATATTCCCAATAACGAATGTGGTCAAAATCAATAAACCCCATTTTTTATTTACCATTTATATCGAACCTTTCTTAAATACAGTGTGTGTTTATTCCGACAACTTATACTAAAATAGTATATCTCAAATAGTTTAGTTTGGTAAAGTGGTAAATAAGTAAAATATAAAAACGCAGACTAATCAGAAAATTCTAATTCATATTGACAAAACGAGGGAATTGGATTATATTAGTAAATACCAAGTTAATTGGTAAGAATAATGCGATTTTCGCTTTGAATCGTATTTTTCTATAACATATGCATCTCCCGAATATTGCCGATTAGTCAACTAAAGGCACCCTTACATCTACTTCTGTTAGATGACGGGTGCCTTTTATTTTTATAGTGAGGGGAGGGGAATGTGGAGTTCCTATTAACTGGTTATTCTTATACGGAAAGTAATGTGAGGATATGATAGGTAAACCAAGTTCCTCAAGAAAACATGGAAAGCGGGAAGCGGACGTGTGCTTTTCGTGCGAACGCTTTAAACATTGGGCATGAAACGAGGCTTTATTACCAGTAGTGAAGGGGAGATATTATGGAAAAGAAAGAAGAATTGAAAATCAGGCATATCATTTCAAGCTTGGAAGATCTGCAATATGGATCCGTGATAATAACCATACATGATGGTGAAATCACACAGGTGGATACAACCGAGAAGAAACGATTCCCATTAGTGAAGGGCAGGGCAGTTAAATCTAGATGAATAGTAGTTCTTAACGGGGCTTTCGATATGAAGGCTCTTTTTTTATGCAAAAAATTATTCAATTGGAATTTAGAAGAAGATTGTACTGCTTTTAACATGGTAGAATAAGTTAGGGGAAAAGGGAGTTTTTTATAGGGGTTTAAATGATATCCAAGGGAGGAACAGGGAATAGATGACCTTACAAACTATAGAACATGTTATCTTGGCATTAATTGAAACATTTAATGGGAAAATCGCATATAAAATTGAAAATGGTCTTGGGGATACGATTGGATATCACGAGAATGAATCCTTTCAATCAGCGAGTCTTATCAAAATACCGATGATCATCGAAGGTTATCGTCAAAGTGAACAAAAGAAAATCTATTTGAATCAACCAGTGACCATCCCGCCTAATGAAGTGACAGGGGGATCTGGAGTCCTGCATGTCTTATCGAATAAGGTATTTTTAACTGTAGAGGATTTATTGACATTGATGATAACTGTTTCTGACAATACATCCACGAACATGATGATGAACCTGCTGGGATTTGAGGAAATTAATCAATGCATCAAGGAACTTGGTTTGAAAAATACTGTCCTTGAACGAAAAATGCAGGATTTTAAGGCATTAAAAGAAGGGCGCGACAATACCATATCGGCGGAAGATACGATTACCTGCTTGAAAGCGATACATACAGGAAACTTTTTAACGAAAGAAAGCCAGGAAAGAATATTGCGTGTATTTGACAATCAGCAATTAAGGGATAAACTTCCATCACTAATGGGCAAAGGGGTCAAGGTCGCAAGCAAAACGGGCGGAATTCGTGGAGTTTCCCATGATTGTGCAATCATTCGTTCAGAAACACAAACTGTTTATGCTGCAGTTCTTACTGAAGATATGAAATCAGAGGAAGAAAGCCGTCAAGTAATCAGTAAAATTGGAAAATTGATATATGATGATATGGTCGCAGAATAAACTGTCAGTTTGAATATTTTTGGAAGAGCGGGAAATCTTTCATGATTTCACGCTCTTCGATCTTGGCTATAGAGGGGTCAGTGGGAAAGAATGTTAAATGAAAGGAAAATGAAGCGGGGAAAAACCTTGAAAAGCGCGATGAAATTAGGTTTAATGAGTGCTGTTATATTACTGGGGTATTTTGGTTTTTTACACATGAAAATTCAAGAAAGCATTCACCAGCAAATTCCGGAAAATGCCGATTACCTCATTATTCTTGGAGCAAGGGTCAAAGGTTCGATTCCATCATTATCCTTACAATACCGGATTGATAAAGCTGCAGAATATTTAACGGCTAATAAACATACAGTGGCCATTGTATCTGGCGGCAAAGGACCGGGGGAAGATATTTCGGAAGCGAAAGCAATGCAACAGGGGCTAATCGCCCAGGGAATTGAAGAAGCGCGCATCATGATGGAAGACAAATCTACAACAACACACGAAAATATTGTTTTCTCAAAAGAACTCATTCCTGATACAGCAGCTTCAGGATTAATCGTAAGCAATGACTTTCATATTTACCGGGCAGTTGAAATAGCAAGAAAAGAAGGCTTGAACATGAAGGGAATGCCGGCAAAAACACCAAAAGTGTCACTGTTGAAATCATATACCCGTGAATATCTTGCAATTACTAAATACTATTTGACAGAGTGGATTGGGAAGTAACATCCAGTGGCTTATATTGATTTCTCCTAAAGATGGGGAGGGTGCTTTCTTTATTCAACTTCCACGACAACATTAGGAACTTCCCAAAAATCTTTCTCTTGATATAGATCCTTAAGTGTCTTATAAACGGGGAAACCCGTATAGGAAATCTCGACTTGTTCATCCGCATCCACTTCTTCCACATCTATATCATCAACAAAACCAAGTTGATCATCGATTTCCATTAAATAATATCCGAGTGCCTCATACCCGCTATAGGCTACAATAACCTTACTGTCAAAACCGCTATTGGATACTTTGTAATATTTCATTGATTGACCTCCTTGTTGATCATTCTTGGTAATGTTTCTTATTACTCTGATATACCCATTAATTAATATCTGAATCATTAAATTGGATAAATAAAGAAAATAGGCAGGCGAAAAGAATGTGAAGCCTTAAATATCACTGGATAATTTGCTATCTTCATCAATTCATGTTAATCTAATAAAGAATTGTTTTTGATTGTGGAAGAGGATATTGATTATTTTCCAAATGATTAAAAATAGTAATACAATGTGTGTTATGCACTAGGAGGCAACAACAATGGAACAAGGTACAGTTAAATGGTTTAATGCAGAAAAAGGTTTTGGATTTATCGAACGTGAAAACGGAGACGACGTATTCGTACATTTCTCAGCTATCCAAAGCGAAGGCTTCAAATCTTTAGACGAAGGTCAAAAAGTAACTTTCGACGTTGAGCAAGGTGCTCGTGGAGCTCAAGCTGCTAACGTTCAAAAAGCTTAATTTTTAAATTAAATCGTAACCGATATGAACAGACTTCCTCGATGGGAGTCTGTTTTTTATTGTACTAAAAATGAAAGCGAAAAAAATCCCACTCTGAAATGAGTAGGGTTTTAGTGACTTGTCATCAAGCTTTTTTTAATTCTTCTTCAAAGAAAAAAGTAGTTGGATGTTCTTTAACAGTATAAGAATATCTCTTCATATTTTTTACATATGCCCATTTATTAATGGTTACTGATTCATTAGTATCCTGAATAGTTACTGTTTCACCAGTATTATACTTATTGCTTCTCAATTTAGCCACCCTCTTTGTTAATAGTATAACATATTTGCGAATGAAAGATGTGTTCAAGATATTCCAATGATACATTAGGTTTAAAAAAGCAGACTATGTATACGGAACTAGCCCAATTATTTTGGCTGGACAACAGCTAAAAGCCTGATGGTGATTGATTAACGATGCAAAAAAAACAGCCACATGTTCCTATGTAATACAGGAATCACGTGGCTATGAATTAGAAGGTTTTCAAGAATATCAGTTAATTAAAACGCCCAATCCCCATTACGGAAGACAGGTTCTGAAGTGCCGTCCTGTTTGATGCCGTCGATGTAGGCTGGAAACGTTGATATATAAGGGTTTTGATATTTTTGATTAAAAGGATAAAAATAGAAAAAGTAAGAAAAACTACTTTTTTGTGACCACATGTGACCACTGTGTTACCAGAGAAAGTGCAGTTATAATAAGCCTAAACAGTTAATAAAGTTCCCTTAGAATAAGCCTCTTCCAATCTTAGAGAGAGGCTTATTTGTATTCCTTTTTGTTTATCCAAAGCCATATTATAATAAGAAGCAATTGGAAAAGAAATAATCTGGTGAGAATCCTCCATATGGTGAGCGGATTGGGGAGCAGAAAGCGGTAGAGCAAATGTATAAAGAAATGGGTCAAGCTTTCGCTAAGCTTGATAATTGGACCGTTTATATGATTGCGTCCCATCCAGATTTTGGAAGATTATATGGCAAATTGGCTACGAAAAAACGGAAGCTATTTAATAGGTTTATACGAACTGATTACTATCAATATATTGGCTTATTCAAACTATTTTAAAATTCATATAAAAAAGAAGTTCCATTTATTTTTGGAACTTCTTTTTGTATTAAAAGAATGGAAACCCTAAATCACGAACTTTCAGACCGATTTTTTAGTATTATTTATTTCGTTACAGGAGCGGTCACATTTTTGGTCACTAAACTGGTCACAACTCCTTTAATAACGCATGTTTTTGGGTTTCAAAAGCGGTCACTAAGTTAGTCAATAACGTCTTGATAACGTCACATTCTCATTCACAACCCCAAATTACCTAAACCTTCTTACTAATCCGCTCCACAATCTCCACTAAATCATCAGGGCTATGAAATTCAATCGGAGAAAACCTTTATCGAAATGAATTGTATACTTCCTGTTAATTTCCTCAAATGGAATCTATCGCCGAAATCGACTAAGAGTCCTTTGACAGATGTACTGCCAAGTTTCATTCGCAGCTCGGCTTCAGATGTATTGCTCGACAATCTGGGCAGTGGCTTCGACGACTTGGTGGATTTCAAAGTGTTCCTGGATTTCCCTTTTGGCGCTCGTTTCCTTTTGAATAAGTGGCTAGAATTTTTCTTGAATAATTAGATAATATATCTGCCTCTTTTTTGTATAGCATGACAAAAGAATGAACCAAGCTGTCTGAAATTGCATTAAATATATTAACAACGAAAAGAGGTGAATTATATGTCTGGTTCTGGTTCTGGTTCTATTTCTGTGGATGTAGTTACGATTCTTTGGGAAAGAGCTTCGTTAATACCTTTAGCTCAGCGTAGAATTGTACAAGCTACAGTGATTGGAAGCGCTGCTCCTTGCGCTAACACTTTAGATCGCGGTGATTTATACAGAGATGCTGTACTTTGTTTACTTGGAAATAGATTTGTACAAGTATTGAACCTTGACTCTGGTCTAACCGGAGTTGCCGTGTTCATCCGTTTACGCTAGTATATTAATTAGTGGACAAAGTATTTTTGATTTAAAATACTTTGTCTTTTTTATAAATACACAAAAACCACCAGTCATTAAGATTGGTGGTTTTATCAATTTTACTAATACAGGAATGTTAAGTAGGAAGCGGAACATTATCTTAGTGAATTTCTAGCTGGTGTTGATCCGATTAAATTACCTTTTGATCAATTTATTCAAGACTTGTCGATTCAAATGAAATTGAATGTAGCGGTAGTACATATCAAAACTTATAGTAGCTTTAATAAATGTTGTATTAACCCTAGACTTGGTAGTATAGAATATTTTCAAAGCGGGTTGGTTATACAACTATTCAAAATTACGTTATATAAATAGCCACGTGCTTCCTAGTATGCAGAAACACGTGGCTAATGAACTTGATAATTTGTTTAAAGTTAAAGAAATGTGACCAATTCTGTGACCACTCAAGGTTTTAGACCTTAGAAACGCCTCTATATCAACGCTTTAATTAAAACGCCCAATCCCCATTACGGAAGACAGGTTCCGAAGTGCCGTCCTGTTTGATGCCTTCGATGTTCATTTTCTCAGATCCAATCATGAAATCGACATGTGTAAGGCTTTCATTCAGTCCATTTTCTGCAAGCTCTTCTGGACTCATGTTTTTTCCGCCTTCAATACAGAAAGCATAGGAGCTGCCGATAGCGAGATGGTTTGATGCATTTTCATCGAAAAGTGTGTTGAAGAATAAAACATTCGATTGGGAAATCGGTGAGTTGAATGGAACAAGTGCCACTTCACCAAGGTAGTGTGAACCTTCATCCGTTTCAACCAATTGTTTTAGGATTTCTTCCCCTTCTTCCGCTTTTACATCAATGATCCGTCCTTCCTTAAAGGTCACGGAAAAATTATTAATGATATTGCCGCCGTAACTAAGGGGTTTCGTACTGGAAACCGTACCGTTAACACCTGTTTTCAATGGAACCGTAAACACTTCTTCGGTAGGCATGTTAGCCATGAATTCATGACCCTGTACGTTGACGCTTCCTGCTCCGACCCAAAGGTGTTTGTCGGGTAACTCGATTGTCAGGTCGGTTCCAGGAGCCGTGTAATGTAATTTTTGGTAATGCTTGTCATTTAAATAATCAACCTTTTCATGCAGGGTATCATCGTGTTTTTTCCAGGCCTCCACAGGATCCTTCACATCAACACGAACTGCTTTGAAAATGGCTTCCCATAGCAGATCAACGCGTTTTCCTTCTGCCTCTTCAGGGAATACTTTATCAGCCCAAGCTATTGAAGGGACGGCAACGATGGACCAGCTTACTTTATCGGATTGCATATATTGACGCCACTTCTTCAGTGCAGTCCCGGATGCTTTTTGGAAGTTGGCAATCCTTTCTGGCTTTACACCTTTTAATAAGTCAGGGCTGGAGGAGATTACGGATAGATAGGCAGCTCCGTTTTCTGCAAGTTCAATCGTTTCTTCCGCTCGCCACTTTGGATACTCGTGGAACACCTCATCCGGTGCCAGTTCATATTTGGTACGTGAAACGATATCGTCATTCCAATTAACGATGACATTACGCGCACCGTTCTCATAAGCCTTTTTTACAATGAGACGCACTAGGTCAGCACCCTCTAATGTTGTGTTTACGACCAGGGTTTGATCTTGTTGGATGTTTACGCCGACTTTTACGGCAAGTTCTGCATATTTTTCTAAATTCGTTTGAAAATCACTCATCATTTCAAAACTCCTTTTCCATTTTCTACATTTATAATTGTACTTAATTGTCATATAAAAAAGAAATTTTTTACATCGTTTGTGAAAACTTATAGTTATTAGACAGGATTTCGTCATAACCGGCAAGGAGATGAATCAGTTAAGGTTCATTCACTTTAGCACAAACCCCGGCATCATTACCGTATGAACACGTAACCTCCCGAGCCAGCTCAAGCAGCAGCCGGTTTGTCTATCTTGCATTCTACCAAAATTATAGAAGGAAAGACTATTGAAAAGGTTTGAATAGTTGAATAATTAATTATTTGGGACAGTGAACAATGGACTGAAAGAAAGAGGGCCTCTTTGAGACCCTCTTTCTTAATAGTCAAAAAATCATTTACCCAAATTAATCCAGACACTTTTCACTTCAGAATAGTTGTCCAGTGCATAAGATCCCATTTCACGTCCGATTCCGGATTGTTTGTAACCGCCGAACGGGGAAGCTGCGTCGAACGCGTTATAACAGTTCACCCATACAGTACCGGCACGGAGTTTTCCTGCAACATAATGGGCATTGGCTATATCGCTAGTCCATAAGCCGGCAGCCAATCCATATTCACTGGCATTTGCACGGTTAATGACATCATCTAAATCCTCGAATGGCATTGCCGCTATGACCGGCCCGAAAATCTCTTCTTTGGCTATCGTCATATCCTCTTCGACACCAGCAAATATAGTAGGAGAAACAAAGTAGCCTTGTTCACCCGGTTTATTTCCGCCGACAAGAACTTCCGCACCCTCGTTTTTCCCTTTTTCAATATAGCCCATTACCCGATTTTGCTGCTCCTCGGAAACAAGCGGTCCAATTTGTGTACTTGGATCTAAACCTACCCCTTGTTTTATGTTTTTTGCATGGCTTGCCATATCGGCAACTACATTATCATAATGTTTCTTTTGGATATAAACCCTGGAACCGGCACAGCATACCTGCCCTTGGTTAAACATGACCCCATTCAAAGCTCCAGGGATGGCTTTTGAGAAATCCGCATCAGGCAGGATGATGTTTGGCGATTTCCCTCCAAGTTCCAATGTGACCCGTTTCAATGAATATGAAGCGGAGCGCATGATCAATTTTCCAACTTCGGTCGAACCGGTAAATGCAATTTTATTTACCTGCGGATGGTCGACAAGTGCTTGTCCAGCGGTTTCACCAAAACCGGGAACGATATTGACGACCCCATCAGGGAAACCGGCTTCAGCCAATAATTCAGCCAGGTAAAGCGCGGAAAGCGGAGTTTGTTCAGCAGGCTTTAATACAACCGTACAACCTGTAGCAAGTGCCGCTCCCAGTTTCCACATCGCCATAAGAAGCGGAAAGTTCCATGGGATGATTTGGCCGACAACACCAACAGCCTCGTGTTTTGTGTAGTTAAAATAATTTCCGCTTACTGGAATGGTCTGTCCAACAATCTTGGTGGACCAGCCAGCAAAATATCTCATATGTTCTATAGCTAAAGGAATGTCGGCATTGGTAGTTTCACTGATTGGTTTACCATTATCCAACGTTTCCAATTGAGCAAGTTCAGTTTTATTTTCTTCCATTAAATCAGCAAGTTTATACATTAGCCTACTGCGTGAAGCTGCGCTCATTCTTGACCAAGGCCCCTCATCGAATGCTTTGCGTGCAGCCTTGACGGCTAAGTCGATATCCTCTTTATCAGCTTCATAAACATCTGCAAGTTTTTGTCCTGTAGCAGGATTAGGTGTGGAGAAGGTTTTTTTTGAAGCACTTTCTACAAACTGACCATTAATATAGAGCTTTTTTGGTCCTGTTAAAAATTTTTGCAGCTTTCCACTTACTTCTAACGTTAGATTTGTCATAATTACCCTCCTGAATAAAATGATTATCTTGGGCAGAACATGATGACTTATTGTTAACGCTATGATTTATGCCAATTTTTATGATAAATGAAAAAAAGGGAATATTCAATCTATATCATTCGACAGAATATTCAAGATTTCATCATCATAATTAAGTAAAGAAGTATTATTTTGTCATGACATGTGTAAATACTATAGCGAAAATGAAAGTTAATAGTTAAAATGAATAAGGATAAAATAACAAGAAGGTCTAAAGTTCTTCAGGAGGAATATATGGGAAATGATGCGAAAATGATATCGCAACGTAAGTTACTAGGTGTTGCGGGTCTTGGATGGATGTTCGATGCACTTGATGTCGGTATGCTTTCTTTCATTATTGTTGCTTTGAAACAGGAATGGAACTTAACCAGTGAGCAGGTTGGCTGGATTGGGAGCATAAATTCTATCGGAATGGCTGTTGGAGCCGTATTCTTTGGTGCGATGGCCGACAGGGTCGGACGGAAGAATGTCTTTATCATTACATTATTATTGTTTTCAATTGCAAGTGGCCTGTCTGCAGCAGTCAGTACACTCAGCTTGTTCTTGATATTGCGATTTTTGATTGGAATGGGACTTGGAGGAGAACTTCCGGTTGCCTCGACATTGGTCTCTGAAAGTGTTGAAGCAAGTAAAAGGGGAAGGGTTGTCGTCCTTCTTGAAAGTTTTTGGGCGGTTGGCTGGATTTTGGCAGCACTCATATCCTACTTCATCATTCCGGCTTATGGTTGGCGTGTTGCATTGTTATTGAGCGCAGTTCCAGCTTTATATGCGCTGTATCTGCGCTTGAAACTGCCGGATTCACCGAAGTATACGGAACTAGAAAAAAAGCAGAGACCGTCAATATTAAGCAATATGAAAAGTGTCTGGAAAAAGGAATACTCCCGTCAGACCCTTGTATTATGGATTCTATGGTTTTGCGTGGTCTTTTCTTATTATGGGATGTTTTTATGGCTGCCAAGTGTGATGGTCTTAAAAGGCTTCAGCATGATTCAAAGCTTTGAATATGTTTTGATCATGACGCTTGCACAGCTTCCGGGCTATTTTTCAGCTGCATGGCTGATAGAGAAGATGGGACGTAAATTCGTTTTGATCACATACTTAATTGGAACCGCCGTTAGTGCCTTTTTCTTTGGATCGTCAGAGGGGCTGGCACTGCTGATAGTTTCCGGGATGTTCCTATCTTTCTTCAACCTGGGGGCATGGGGTGCGCTTTATGCATATACACCTGAGCAGTATCCAACAGCAGTTCGTGGTACAGGTGTTGGGTTAGCTGCAGGGATCGGAAGGATTGGCGGTGTCCTGGGACCGTTGCTTGTAGGGTATTTAGTTGCCGCAGACACACCGATTTCATCGATTTTCACCATTTTTACAATCGCTATTCTAGTGGGTGCCATTGCCGTAGCTTTTGGGAAGGAAACAAAGAATACCGTTTTGACATAAACAAAAGGAAGGGGACTGTAATCAGTCCCCTCTTTTCATTAATTAAAGTCTTTTATGATTTTTAAAAGGGATTCGGAGGCTCTCTTCGGACTATCTGCATTCATGATGGCCGATACGACTGCGGTACCGGATAGCCCGCTATCAGAAAGAGTGGAAATGTTATCTGCAGTGATACCCCCGATGGCTACGGCGGGAATGGATACGCTGCGGCAAATTTCCTCCAGATCCCCAATGGCCATTAGGGTTGCATCTTGTTTGGTCTTTGTAGGGAAAACGGAACCGACTCCGATATAGTCTGCTCCATTTCGTTCGGCTTCGAGAGCTTCTTCAAGAGTGGAGACAGATACACCTACAATCATATCTTCAGGAACCATTTGTTTGACGACAGGCAGTGGAAGGTCATCTTGCCCAATATGAATTCCGTCCGCTGCAACCGCAAGGGCTATATCCACCCGGTCGTTGATGATAAGGGGAATGGACAGCTCGTTCAATAACTGTTTTAATGCAGAAGCTTTTTTATAAAAGGAAAGGGAGGAATTGTTTTTCTCTCTAAGTTGTACGATCGAGACTCCTCCTGAAACCGATTCTGCAATGATTCTGGCCAATTCTTCTAATGCTAGGGATTCTTCCGTAACTAAATACAGGCTTAAATCAATTTGGGACTTCTTCATTTATTTTCACCTCATGCATCCAGATTTCCTTATCCATTCTTGATATTGCATCGATTAATCGCACGCGAAACGTTCCTGTTCCTTCATCTTTTTGAAGGTTTGCAGCAGCTAGTTCCCCTGAAATGCTCATGGTAGAGATACCGGCAATTGCCGCAGAATAGAAATCGTCGGTGACTCCGGAAAAAGTGCCGATAAGAGCGGTGGACATGCAGCCGGTACCTGTAACATTAGTTAAAAGGAGGTTCCCATTGTCGATGATGGACGTATGTTTTCCATCGCTGACCGCATCCTTAGCTCCGCTGACCACGACGATACTATTCAATTTATTTGCTGCTTGTGCAGCCAGCTCTGCATTGCTAATCGCTAGTTCCCCCGAATCCACCCCGCGTGTAACGTTATCCCCACCCATCAATGAAAGGATCTCACTCGCATTCCCGCGAATGATTTGGAAAGTAACCTTACTAAGGAGCTCTTTTACCTGCTCTGTACGATAGGGGGTGGCACCAACTCCCACCGGGTCCAAAATGACCGGGATATCCAGGTCATTTGCCGCCTTACCGGCAATCTCCATTGCTTCAAAGGCTTTATCATCGATCGTACCGAAATTCAAGACCAATGCATCTGCTAATTTGACCATATCCGCCACTTCTCTTGGGCTTGAAGTCATTACTGGTGAACCACCGATGGCAAGGGTGGCATTTGCACAGTCGTTGACCGTAACAAAGTTGGTGATTTGGTGAATGAGTGGTTTTTTTTCTTTTACCTTCACGAATAAATCGGCTGCAGAAACCTTCATATTAATTCACTCCGTTCTTTTTTTGAAAATGAATGAAAATGGTGGACAGGTCCATGACCTTTGCCGATTGAAAAGCTATTGCGTATCGCTTCAGAAATATAGGTCTTGGCCTGTTCGATCGACTGTTGCAATGGCAGCCCATTTGCCAGGTTTGATGTAATGGCGGATGATAGAGTACAGCCCGTGCCATGAGTGTTTTTTGTATGAATGCGCTCTCCCTTGATCCATTGGAAGTCAGTCCCATCATAAAAAAGATCATTTGGATTTCCTGCTGCATGGCCTCCTTTAAGTAAAACGGCTTTGGGACCCATTTCTTGTATTGAAATGCATGCCTTGTAGAAATCTTGTTCCGTTCGAATCGACAAGCCAGTAAGTACTTCCGCTTCCGGTACATTTGGGGTTACAAGTGTTGCAAGCGGAAGCAAATCCATTTTTAAGGCAGAGACAGCCTTTTCGTCGAGCAAATGATGGCCACTTTTGGAAATCATGACAGGGTCAAGGATAACGATGGCAGGCAAGAAGGTTTTAAGGGACGCAGCGACAGTTTCCACGATTTCTTTTGATCCAAGCATGCCTATTTTTACTGCATCGACATGAATATCTTCAAAGATAGCTGCAATTTGATCTGATATGATTGCTGTTTCAATTGGCTGTACTGAACGGACTTCCATTGTATTTTGTGCGGTTACGGCTGTGATGGCAGACATTCCAAAGACACCATGTGCAGAAAATGTTTTTAAATCCGCTTGTATTCCAGCGCCGCCCCCTGAATCAGAGCCTGCGATGGTTAATGCTGTTTTCATAAAAAAACCCCTTCATATAATTATTTTTTAGAAGTATTTTAAGTAATATGAAAGCTAAAATCGCACCAGCGAATGAACTGAGCATAAAAGCCGGTAAAAAACCAAAAAGAGCAGCTTTTTCTCCCAATAGGAGGAGGGCAAGTGGATAACAGGCTAGGGAACCGAGAATACCGGTCCCGATCACTTCCCCTAAACAGGCGAATTTTAAGCTTTGTGTTTTTCGATAAAGGATGGCAGCCAAAAGTGCACCGATCATGCTCCCGGGAAAGGCAAAAATTGAACCGGTACCAGACATGTTTCTAATGATGGAAACTAAAAAAGCTTGTGTCACAGCATAAGCTGGCCCCAATAGAACGGCAGTCATGACATTTGCCAGATGCTGAATAGGAAAGACCTTTGCAAATCCTGCAGGTATGAAAATAAATGAACTGGTCAGCGTCGTTATAGCCGTGATCATGGCAGTCAACGTCAGTTTCTTGATAGGATTCATCATCATGTCAACGACCTACAGCGGCCAATCCTGCTCATTTTGAACCATATCCCAGAATAAATATTCATATCGGGAAGTAACCAAAAAGTGCTTTTCTAATCTAAGAAGTTCCGTTTCTGGCATGCCTTCCGTCAATTCTTCCAACAAAGCGATCAGCCATTTGTGTGCTTCACCGAATTCAGGAGATGAATAGGACCTTATCCAATCTGCGTAGCGATTGTTTTCCAATGCTGCTCCATTTTGTTCTTTTAATAGCAAACCGATTTCATAATAATCCCAAGCGCAGGGCAGGAGACAGGCGATCAAGTCTGCCAAAGTCCCATGCTGAGCTGCATTTAGCATGTATCCTGTATAGGCTAGAGTGGTTGGAGTAGGCTCTGTATCTTCCAATTCCTTGGAACTGATCCCGAATTCGGAAGCATAATGCCGATGAATATCCATTTCCACTTGAAGGGTTTCATTTAAAATACTCGCAAACTTTGCCATGGTTTCGATGTTATGAGCTTTGATGACACCTAAAGCAAAGAGCTTGGAATAATCCATAAGATAGATATAGTCCTGCTTCAGGTAATAGGCAAATTTGTTTTCAGGAAGCGTACCATTTCCAATTGCCTGGACAAAGGGATGTGAATGGTTCCTTTTCCAAATTTCTTTTGACCGTGCATGTAGTCTATCACTGAATGGTTCTAATTTAACATTCTCCATTGTTCATCCTCCTTTAGAATGGATCTCCTTGTTAATGAAAAAACCCGTTCCTGAATACGGAACGGGGTAGATGGATATAGTCTGTAAATGGACGATATCATCCACTTCCCTCCGCCGGTATGAGCCGGTTCAGGTTCAAAGGGTCCGGAACTAATTCCATCTCAGTCTTAAAAAAGACTCCCCTAGTGGTGTGAATTGTATGTAATTACTGACATCATATCAGAAAGACAAGAAAATGCAACCCGCATTTGAAAGAGGGACCATTTTATGTCCAGGAAAAAAGGGAGAACCAGGTAATTGACTTTTGATGGTTATTAGGATAAAATCATGTCTACATCATTTATATATCGATTTCTTATCCAGAGAGGTGGAGGGACTTGGCCCAACGAAACCTCGGCAGCGGACCCGTTTTGGGAACTGTGCTAAATCCAACAAGCATATGCTTGGAAGATAAGAAGAGCCGTACGGACACTGTCAGCCTCTTCTTGAATTAGAAGGGGCTTTTATTTTTGGGAAATAACGTTTAGTGACATAATGGAAAAGGTATATATAATTTGGTGAAAATCAAACAAGTTGATAAAGTTTAGCTAACTAGAAGCAGGCTCTAGGAAGACTAGGAAAGGAGCCATTTACATGGCAGAATTATTTAAGAGGATTGAACAGAGGAAGGCAAAGCTTATTGAAGAGTTATTGGCCAATGGAGTATACAAAACCTCTGATGAAAGGCACCTTTATGATGCCCCATTAAAAGTACTTGAAGATGAATATAAGATTGTTATAAATAGACCAAATACTGAGTCACCTTCTGAATGGATGACATAGTAAACGATGGACTATATTTTGGGTTTTTGGATAAGGGATATGATGTAAGCATTCGCAGTCTACACTAGTGGATGCTTTTTTTGCGTTTGATAGAAAATGACACAAAATATACATAATTTTAGAATGAAATAGTCATTTTGTCACATTTATCCTTTAAAATAACACATTTAATTTCTGAAAAATAGTTGATTTTTACTAGTAGTTTCATTATGATGAAAGTGTAAAAATATTGAATAAATGGGAGGTGGCTATATAATGCCTTGCCGTAAGGTAACGATAGAAAAAGTAGAAGAGAAGAGAAAAGAAATGATCAACTTGGCAGCAATTTACGGCTTAACAAGTCTGCTAACTGTTCAAGCCAGTCAAGAATTGGATATGCTATTAAATGCGTTAACAAGTAAAAGAGATTCTGAACATTTTCCCCTCCAGAAAGCATATAGGTATTTTTAAATTAGCCAATTCGACCTCGATTAATATGAAAAAGCTACTGCTCAAGGCAATAGCTCTAAAGAATAATATTAAATATCGACACGTTTACCAAGAATGACCAAATCCCGCTCAATGCCATCCAGCTCGGCAACTTGAGGTAAATGTGCCCATTCTTCAAACCCGAACTTGGAAAAAAGCTTAAGGCTTGGTGTATTGTGGGCGAATATGAAACCCAATAGAGTCTTAACACCTAATTTTGGACTCAATTCAATGGCCTTTTGAATCGAAATTTGTCCGATTCCTTTTCCCCGGAAATAATCATCAATATAAATGCTGATTTCGGCAGTGGAATTATATGCCGGTCGGCCATAGAAGGATTGGAAGCTCATCCATCCAGCAGTTTTCCCTTCTATAGTAATGATAAATAGCGGTCTACTTTCTGAATGATGTTCCTCAAACCATTTAACCCTCGATTGGACGGATACAGGTTCCGTATCTGCCGTGACCATTCTTGAAGCAATTGTCGAATTATATATTTCAACAATTCTGGGTAGATCAGATAGTTCTGCCTCTCTAAACTCTATGTGCTCTTCCATGATTTAAACTCCTAACTATCATTTATTCAATCTCCAGAATGAAGGGTAATCCCGTTTTTTGTTTAAGGGACGGTGAATGACACTCAATCCATTGAAAGTTTTATATTATCATACACTCTTAAATCTTTATCTGACAATTTTTTTTATGTTAAGACTGCAGATTTTTTGGGTATGTAAAAGATTAAATACTTCTAGTAAAGAGACAAGAGGAGAACCAAATGAAAAAATTGGCAGGTTTATTGATTATAGTACTAGTTATATGTTTTGCTGCATATGAATTTCAGGCCTCGGAGTCGGAAGATGTGCAAAGGGTGATGGCTTTTGGAGATTCATTAACCTATGGAAAAGGGGATAAGGACGGAGAAGGATATATAGAAGGCCTTGAGGATGAATTGAATAATCCGCAATCCGAACAAAAAGTGAGTTTTTGGAATTACGGTATAAAAGGCCAGGAAACGGATGGGGTGATGAAACAGCTTGATGATTACCGCATTAAAACGAAACTTGATGAAGCCGATACTTTCATCGTTTATATTGGAACGAATGACTTGATCAATAGCAACGGCGGGGACTTGAAGAAAATAAGTGACCGAAAAATCAATGAGGGTAAACGGGAGTATATCAGCCATCTGAAAAAGATTACATCAACATTGATAGAGGCAAACGATAAAGCGGATATTCTGGTAGTAGGATTATATAACCCAATTAAAGACAATCAAAAACTTGAAAAGCACATTCGCGATTATAACCTGTCAATAAAGGGAATAGCGGATAAAGATAAAAGGATGTTATTCATTCCTACAAATGATCTTTTTGAAGATAAAAAGAAAACAGAGTATTTCAGTGATAAGTTACATCCGAATGAAAAAGGGTATCAGCTCATTGCGAATCGGGTTTTGGAAAGTTATGATTTCAAATGAAAGCAAAAATGCACAGGAAGGCTTTCTGTGCATTTTTGCCCGCAAAGTAGCTAGGAATTTGATATCGCTTTTAGTTGAGGGAACTGCAAGTCATGGAGCTGCTTGTATCTGCCGTTGTTTTGCAATAACTGTTGATGTGTTCCTTTTTCATGAACCTGCCCTTTTTCCAGAACGATAATTTGATCGGCATCATGAATGGTCGATAAACGATGTGCAATTACTATTGAAGTCCGGTTTTTCATTAAACGTGACAATGCCTGCTGGATCAAATGTTCGGATTCTGTATCCAAGGCCGCCGTTGCTTCATCGAGAATGATGATTTGCGGATTTTTCAAAAGTGCCCTAGCTATGGCAATGCGCTGTTTTTGTCCGCCTGAAAGCTTGACTCCGCGCTCTCCAATCTGAGAATCATAACCATCAGGAAAGGCACTGATAAAGTCATGCGCATTTGCCGCTTTGGCGGATTCGTTGATTTCAGCATCTGTAGCATCAAGTTTGCCATACACGATGTTATCACGGATGGAACCATTGAATAAAATGATATCCTGGGAAACAATTCCCATTTGTCCCCGTAATGATTTCAGTGACACTTCTTTGATATCATGACCATCCATTTTAATCGTGCCATCTTGCGGATCATAAAATCGGATCAAAAGGCTCATGATGGTCGATTTTCCAGCGCCAGAGGAGCCGACCAGAGCAGTTACTTGACCAGCTTTCATGGTCAGGTTTAAATTGCTGAGTACAGGTACACTCTCATCATAAGCAAAATCAACACATTGAAATTCAATTTGCTTTTTTATCGCAGGGAGTTCAATGGCATTTCCCTTGTCACTTATTTCAGGTTGGGTTTCCAATATTTCAGTTATCCGCTCAAAGGCGGCGGCTGATTGCTGGACAATGCTGATGACCCGGCTAAAATTGCGAACTGGACTCTGCAGTAACCTCAAATAGGCGAGAAAGGCCACGATTAATCCTATTGTGAATTCACCTTCCATCACTTGCCAAGCACCGAACACAATGACTGCTACAAGACCGATATTGTTCAATAAATCAATAATCGGACCGAACATGGAACGTAGCCGAACGGACTTAAGGTTTGCAGCCATATTTTCCTGATTACACTCCGCAAATCTCCTTGATTCGAATTCTTCATTTGTAAAAGATTGAATGAGCCGCATTCCTGAAATGGAATCCTGTAACTGGTTGCTGACATCTCCTGCGGAACTTTGCACAGACCTAAATGACATCCTGATGCGTTTCCCGAATGCCCTTGTGATATAGAACATGAAAGGGAATGTAAAAAGAAGGACAATGGTCAGCTTCCAGTTAATGAAAAGCATATATACCGCCACGGCAATGAAAGTCACCGTGTCAGTCAAGACTTGAAGCATGCTCGAAGAGATGAGCTGCTGCAGTAAATTGACATCATTGGTCAACCGCGACATTAAGTCACCAGTACGGTTTTTATCAAAGAATTTCATATCCAGTGTTTGAATATGGTCATACATGCTATTACGTATATCCATAATAGCCTTTTGACCGACCTTGGAAACGATATAGCTGTTAAAGTAGTTCAGTAAAGCCAATAAAATGGCAGCACAAAGAATTCCTGCGCCAATCCAGATTAACGAGTCATATCTTTTTTCGGGAATGATTGTATCAATCGTAAACTGCGTCAACTGGGGGATGGAGAACTCAAGCAATGAAATGAAAAGCATGATACATAAAACCAAAGTGCAAAACTTCCACTTCGATGGAACCCGATTGAACATTTGCTTGAGCATCAACCATATGCTTCCTTTTGAGGGTATTGCATGTAAGGTACTGCGGCCTTTGTGGCTGAATGGAATATGTCCTCCACTCATAGCGATCACTCCTATTTAGACTATCCTTGATGAATGTTGAAAGTCATTTGAATTAGATGAGTTTTGCCTTTATGACTATCATAGAGCTTTTCAAAAAATAGACAACTTTTAATCGGTTCACTTCAGTCAAAAAGTATTATCATTTTACACTTTCCTATAGTACATGGAATAATTAAAGGAGGTTAGCGAGGCTGATAAGAGGAGATGCTAAAAATGAATGAAAATGAAAAAATCAGGGAAGAGCTTTTAAATGCGGTCAACGGCCTATCGGATGAACAGCTGAACGCCCATCCTGAAACAGGACGATGGAGCATCATCCAGGTTTTGGATCATTTATATTTAATGGAGAGAGCCATAACAAAGGGCATTTCCGATAAATTGAAAGGCGACGATAGCAATCCTGCTGTGGATAAACCGATCGAGCTTACTTTAAATCGTGAAGTGAAGGTCCAGGCCCCCCCATTTGTCATTCCGTCAGAATCATACCAATCTTTGAGTGAGGTTAAAGAAAAGTTGTCCGAATCCCGAAAAGCTTTTGTACAGGTCGTTGACCATGCAAAGGAAATTGATCTCGAACTAAAGTCTTTTCCACACCCTTTGTTTAAAGATTTAAGCTTGAAGCAATGGATCCCGTTCGTGGGACTACATGAAAAACGGCATTTATTGCAAATTGAAGAATTGAAAGCAAAGTTATAAATAATAGAAGAAAAACTCATCCGTCTTTGGTTGAGTTTTTCACTTTCAGATGATATTCGTAAAGGAAGGATTATTCAGTGAAAGCCACTTGGGTAAGGACATGTTTGGTATTGGGCTTTTTCGGATTGTTGCTGTGGCTCTTGATCAAGTATGTGCTTCCGCCTGATCTAGATGAAATCGAACTGACTGACGAGCTGAATCCGATCGTCTCCGAAAAAAAAGACGAGCTCATTCAAGTGGCTAATGACAAAGGCATCCCAGTTATCATTACGGCGGGGTTCCGGTCTTTAGCCGAGCAAAATGAACTTTATGAAAAGGGCAGATCAGGCTCGGGCAACATCGTAACGAATGCAAGAGGTGGCGAGTCGCTGCATAATTTCGGTTTGGCGATCGATTTTGCCCTACTTAACAAACAAGGCGAGGCCATTTGGGATATGAGTTATGACGGCAACAATAATGGAAAGTCAGATTGGATGGAAGTTGTAACCATCGCTAAAGGGTTAGGTTTTGACTGGGGAGGGGATTGGGCAGGGTTCAAGGATTATCCGCATTTACAAATGACATTTGGCTTGAGCCTGGGTGAGCTGCAACAAGGCAAGCGGCCAAAAGGGCAGTGATAGTGGGTGGCTTCAGTATATACCGCATAAATTTTGAATAAAAGCAGGAAAATAAGCATGTGAATTGCTTTACAGATAAGAATTCGATAAAGTGGAATAGTGAGAAATCAGACATAAAGGAGTGCAGTCACCATGGAAGAAACAAAACATTGCCGGGACTCTTTGGTCATAAAAACAAGCCTTGTCCTCCCGCCGGATACAAATAATATTGGTACGATGTTCGGAGGCAAATTAATGGCATACATTGATGATGTAGCGGCTATATCAGCCATGCGTCATGCGCGAAGCAACGTCGTTACGGCATCAACTGATTCTGTCGATTTCCTGCACCCTATTCACGAAGGAAATGCAGTTTGCCTTGAAAGCTTCGTGACTTATACGGGCAGAACATCAATGGAAATCATCGTAAAGGTGATTGCAGAGGATTTAGTTACAGGAGATCGGAATTTATGCGTCATTTCATTCTTGACGTTTGTTGCCATTAATGAAGAAGGTAAACCAATTCCGGTCCCGCGTTTGGTTCCTGAAACAGAGATGGAAATGAATTTAAATGAATCAGCAAAACAACGTGCCCAAATAAGAAAGAAAAGAAGGGAAGATACACAGTTCATTGCAAGTACTTTCGGTGTGAAACTGCCATGGACCGATCAATCGAAGCCAGGATTATATAAATAAGATACGCATCCATTTAGCCTTCTTATTGATGATTGAGACCAAATTCATTGTGATTTGGTCTTTTATTAATCGCCATAGTTTTTGGGAAAATCAGTACTCTCATCTTTCAGCGATGATATTATCCTTATGGGAAAGAAACGTGAAAAGACGCTTGGATAAGTCCAAGCGTCTTTTTTATGTACCTTGTTAGGTTTGATCATATCTGACTTTTAGTCATCGCTTGCTAAAATACCAAAGAAGCGCAAGATGTTAATGAATAGGTTAATGAAATCAAGATATAGATTCAAGGCCATTAGCGGTACTTCTTCGGCTGTAACCCCGTAATGCTTCATTCGATTGAAATCATATAAAATATAACCACTGAAAACTAAAATCCCAATAAATGAAAAGACCAGCATGGCTGTAGAGCTTAATGGAGAGAAAATGTTGAAAATGCTAATGACCAATAAAGCTAATAAGGCCGCAAATAGCATTCCTCCCAAGAAAGAAAGGTCCCTTTTGGTGGTTGTGGCATAAACCGCCAGTCCTCCAAATACGACTGTTGTCGTAACACCTGCCAGGATTACCACATTTGCCCCTGCAGCGGCTAGGTAGTGTGCAATGATCGGATAGGTCGTAATGCCAGAAATCAACGTGAAACTATACAAGAATGTGTAACCGATGGCTTTTTTCCTTCGTAATATGAACGCTCCAATCAACATGACGATCTCAAGTATCGCTAAGGGAAGAAACAAGGATGGCGGAACAAGAGTGCCGAGAGCCATCCCTAAAACGGAAACGGCAAGTGATAAAGCGAACGTCCGCATGACGGACGGCATATATGTTTGTACAGTTTGTGAATACATTCAATCACCCCATCATTTATTTTCTACCGTTTTCTACGAATCTGTTTTAAAAAGGTTTCATTGCATTTTATGAAAATTAGGTGTTTTTTTAAAAGTATTGAAATATATATGAAATAATTACCTTTTTTATGATATTCTTACAAATATACTAACTTTTCTGAAATATTAAAATACTTCAATCAGAACCATTTTGCGGTATGTAAAATGACAGGGTCAATAAATAGGTATGAACTTTGAACTAGTTATCTTGAAATAATAAATTATAAAATTATTGGTTCGACGCAATTAATCGGACTTCAAAACTTTACTGTATAAAAGTTATAAAGGAATCGTTTTTTTATTGCAGAAAAATATTCCTAAAGTTATAAAATATGAAAAAAATGTGATTATTTTCTATAAAAACTATTGTATAAATGTAAAAAATTGATTAAAATTCTAACTAATTATCAGAAGATTAATTATTTTCTCGATAAAATAGTTTAGGGGGAGCAAGGATGAAGAAAGCTATTTTGCAAATAGAAAACCTAACTACCTCATTTCGAATCGGTAACAAATATCATGCAGCGGTGGATGATGTTTCGTTTACGGTGAATGAAAATGAAATTGTAGCAGTTGTTGGAGAATCAGGTTGTGGAAAGAGTGCATTGGCCTTATCTATCATACAATTACATAATAAGCAGAGAACGAAATCCGAAGGAAACATCAATTATAAAGGTCAAAATCTACTAAAGTTGAATGATGTGCAAATGAATAAAGTCCGTGGTAAGGAGTTGGGTATGATATTCCAGGAACCTTTAACGGCTTTGAACCCGCTCATGACCATCGGAAAACAGATCGAGGAGAATCTTGATTACCATACTGAACTTTCTAGTGCTGAAAAAAAGAACAGGACGATCGAACTTTTGACACAAGTGGGAATTCCATACCCTGAACGGACGTACAAGCAATATCCGCATGAGCTCTCGGGCGGAATGCGGCAAAGGGCAATGATCTCGATTGCCATTGCTTGCAACCCTGAACTGGTCATTGCCGATGAACCCACGACGGCACTGGATGTTACGATTCAAGCACAAATACTTGATCTGCTGAAAGATATCCAAAGCAGGACAAAAATGGGGATCATCCTAATTACACATGATCTGAGCGTCGTAGCAGAGGTAGCTGACAGGATCGTTGTCATGTATGCAGGTCAGGTTGTGGAAACGGGAAGTGTTAAAGAGATATTCAACAATCCGCTGCATCCATATACGAGGTCGTTATTGAATTCGATTCCTTCGGCTGCAAACGAGAAAAACCGTTTGCATGTTATCGAAGGAATCGTTCCATCGATAGCGAAAATGGATCGGATAGGATGTCGCTTCCAAGATAGGATTCCTTGGATACCTAAACATGCGCATGAAGAGACACCCCGACTTCACGATGTGGGCAACGGTCATTTTGTGCGCTGTACCTGCTATAAAGAATTTTATTTTCAAGCTGAAGGAGATGCATCGGCCCATGACATTACTCAAATTAGATAATTTAAAAGTGCATTTTCCAATAAGGGGCGGTTTTTTTCGAAGGGTGGTCGATCACGTAAAGGCCGTGGACGGTGTTTCCTTTGAGTTACAGCAAGGGGAAACATATGGTTTGGTCGGGGAATCTGGAAGCGGCAAGTCCACGACAGGCAAGGCAGTGGTCAAACTGAATGAGGTGACATCCGGACAAATCCTGTTTGAAGGCAGGGATTTAGCATCTTTAAGTAGAAGAGAAATTAAACCATTCAGAAAAGATATCCAAATGATTTTCCAAGACCCGTATTCATCATTGAATCCGAAGAAGAGGGTACTGGACATCATTGCCGAACCGCTTAGGAATTTCGAACGGTTATCCCCTTCAGAGGAAAAGAAAATCGTACAGGACTTCTTGGACAAAGTCGGACTGAGTCCGGAATCGATTCACAAGTATCCTCATGAATTTTCAGGGGGGCAGCGCCAGCGGATTGGGATTGCCCGATCATTGACATTGAAACCTAAACTGATCATTGCGGATGAACCTGTGTCTGCACTGGATGTTTCCGTTCAGGCACAGGTATTGAATTTTCTTCAGGATCTCCAACAGGAGTTCAATTTGACTTATTTATTTGTCGGGCATGATTTAGGCGTAATCCGGCATATGTGTGACCGGATGGGAGTTATGTATCGCGGTAGATTGGTAGAGGAAGGAAAAAGCGAGGAAATCTATGAAAATCCCCAACATATATACACGAAGCGCCTGATTGCCGCCATTCCGGATTTAGAGCCGGAAGTTCGCGAAGATAAAGCGCAGCTTAGAAAAAAACTTACCTCAGAATATGAGTCTACCTACTCAAAATATTTCGATGAGAATGGACGTGCTTACGATTTGAAGCCGATCTCATCGACACATAGAGTCGCATTACAATAAGGAGGTGGAAGGAATATGTGGAAGTTTATCCTAAGACGTTTATTAGTTATGATCCCGCAGCTCTTTTTATTGAGCATCATCGTTTTCATGATGGCAAAAGCAATGCCGGGAGATGCACTGTCAGGCCAGGAAATCAACCCTAGGGCCAATCCAGCCGAGCTTGATAGGATCAGGGAAGAACTGGGTTTGAATGACCCTTGGTACCAACAATATATAAGGTGGGCATCCAATGCAGTACAGGGGGATTTCGGTATTTCCTATACACATAAGACGCCCGTTATGGATGTTATCGAAGACAGGCTTTGGAACACGGTGTTCCTGGCGTTGGTCACGCTGATCTTTACATATATGCTTGCTATTCCATTAGGCATACTTAGCGGAAGGTATAACGATACTTGGGTGGATAAAACCGTTACGGGTTATAGCTATGTAGGGTTTGGGACGCCGATTTTCATTTTTGCTTTAATCATGTTATTTGTTTTCGGATTTGCCCTGGATTGGTTCCCGTCTGGCGGCAGTGTCGATTCAAAAGTGGATGAAGGTACATTCGCCTATGTTGTAAGCAAGATCAATCATTTGATTTTACCAGCTTTAAGTACAGCTTTAATTGCAACAACAAGTACGATCCAATATTTGCGAAATGAAATCATCGATAATAAAATCAAGGATTTCGTAAGGACAGCGCGTTCGAAGGGAGTACCTGAATCAAAAGTATATTCCCGGCATATCCTGAGAAATTCCTTTTTACCGATAGCAGCATTCTTAGGTTATGAAATTACTGGATTAATCGGCGGCGCGGTCATAATCGAGACCATTTTCAGTTATCCGGGTCTGGGGCAGCTTTTCCTTAGTTCAGTCAGTCTGCGGGATTTCAGCGTTGTCACGGCCATTGTCATGATGACGGGATTTGCCACTCTGCTTGGCACTCTTCTTTCGGACATCATACTTAGTGCGGTCGATCCGCGCATACGGATAGAATAGGAGCGGGGTGAGTCGTATGGAAATGAAAGTAGAAACAGGAAAGAACATACAAGTTAACGATGTGAGCCCTTCAGGAATCAAAATCATCTGGCAGGAAATCAAGAAGGATAAACTTGCCATGGGCTCATTGATTATATTAGCAGCCATATTGCTTTTTGTTTACGGTGCGTCGTTCTTCATGGACGCCAAGGAAATAGCCAAGGTAGATTTTCTCTCCATTTATATGGAACCATCTTCAGACTATTGGCTTGGAACCGATTATGGTGGCCGGGATGTATTTGCACAATTGATAGTGGGTACCAGAAATTCATTCACAATCAGCTTATTCATTACCTTATTCACGGCCATCATCGGTTTATCATTAGGACTTCTTGCTGGCTACTTTGGCGGGGCAACCGATAATGTGATCATGCGGATTATCGATTTCGTAATTGCCCTACCGCAAATGATGTTCATCATCGTTGTAGTCACGATTGTACCGATCTTCAATGTATATGTTTTCATTTTAATCATGACGATGTTTTTATGGACAGGTAAGGCAAGGCTGATTCGTTCAAAGGCTTTGTCAGAGCGTGAGCTGGATTATATCCACGCCTCACAAACACTCGGGACGCCACATTGGAAAATCATCCTGTTTCAGCTTCTGCCCAATGTCAGTTCACTGATCATCGTTAATTTCATTTTGAACCTTGCTGGCAATATTGGCTTAGAATCCAGTTTGACTTTCTTAGGGTTCGGCCTTCCGGAGAGCACACCGAGTTTAGGGACGCTCATCAGTTATGCTCGAAATCCAGATGTTCTGGAAAACAAGTGGTGGATATGGGTACCCGCATCACTCATGATTTTAGTGTTGATGCTGAGTATAAATTTCGTTGGTCAAGCGTTAAAACGCGCCGCCGATGCAAGACAAAGAAGAGGATAAAAAAAGGGGAGTGTATGATATGAAAATCAAAAGCTACAGTAAGGTATTAAGTGCATTGGCCATTTCGTCTCTATTGCTTGCTGCATGTTCGAATGATACGGAGAAATCGTCAACGAAAGAGAAAAAGGGGAAAGATGTCGAACAGGTCGATACCTCTAAATTCCCGACAAAGACGACTAATCAAGGAGAGCCGATTAAAGGCGGCCATCTGACATATGGTTTGGTATCCGATACCCCGTTTGAAGGGATATTAAACAAAGTTTTCTATCAAGGCGAACCCGATAACCAAGTTATTACATTCTTTGATGAAGATTTACTGGATACAGACGAAAACTATGTTTTCACAAATGACGGTGCTGCTTCTTATGAAATATCAGACGATAATAAAACGGTAACACTTACAATAAAAGATAATGTTAATTGGCAAGATGGAAAACCTGTGACAGGTGCTGATTTAGAATATGCATATCTTGTCATGGGAAGCAAAGATTACAAAGGGGTACGCTATGATGAACAAATGGCATTAATCGAGGGTATGGAAGAGTATCATGAAGGGAAAGCGGATAAGATTTCAGGCATTAAAGTGGACGACAAGAAAATCACTTTCACTTTCAAAAAAGCGAATCCTTCCGTCACGACTGGATTATGGACATATCCGCTTCATAAAGAATACTTAAAAGATGTTCCGATTGCAGAGTTGGAATCTTCGGATAAAATCCGTAAAAACCCGATTGGTTTTGGACCATTTAAAGTGAAGAAAATCGTTCAAGGGGAAGCGGTCGAATTCGAAGCGAATAAAGATTATTACCGCGGTGCACCTAAATTGGACAGTGTCACATTAAAAGTCGTGAATCCGTCTGTTGTCGTTAAGTCACTTGAAAATGGTGACCTCGATGTAGCGGAGGTCCTGGCTGAACAATATGAACAGGCCAAGGAATTGGACAATGTCGAATTATTGGGGAAAGTTGAATTGGCTTATTCCTATATTGGCTTCAACTTCGGCCATTATGATAAGGAAAAAGAAGAAAATGTTATGGATGAAAATCCTAAATTCGAAGACAAACGCCTTCGTCAGGCGATGGCATATGCCATCAATAATGAAGAAGTTGGCGAAAAAATGTTCAAGGGCCTTCGTTTCCCTGCTAACTCGGTCATTACACCGAACTTTAAATATAACAATAAAGATCTAAAACCATATGAATATAATCCTGAAAAAGCTAAAAAACTCTTGGATGAAGCAGGATTTGTAGATACGAATAATGATGGAATTCGTGAAGATGCGGATGGAAAAGAGTTCAAGATCAACTTTGCTTCCATGAGCGGTTCGGATGTTTCTGAGCCACTAGCAAAATATTATATCCAACAATGGGAACAAGTAGGTTTGGACGTTGAATTGCAGGATGGAAGGCTTCATGAGTTCAATTCATTCTACGACCTGCTGAAAAAGGATAATGACGAAGTTGATGTTTATTCAGCTGCATGGGGTGTCGCATCCGATCCTGATCCATCAGGAATATGGTCAAGGTCTGCAGAATTTAACTATACCCGCTGGGTGAATGAAAAAAATGATGAGCTTCTTGCTAAAGGGATTTCAGAGGAAGCCTTCGATGATCAATATCGGATCGATACGTATAATGAGTGGCAAGAATTGATTCATGAAGAGGTACCGGTCATTCCAACATTATTCCGTTATCAATTGGCTGGAGTGAATGAACGCGTTACAGGTTATGATTACCTCGCAGGCCGCCAATATCAGTGGCATAATGTGGGGGTAACGAAATAATTTAATTGATGACTATCGGCTGCCTTTATGGGCGGTCGATTTTTTTGCGTTTCAATGAAGTGGATAAAGGTTATATAGATAATAGTAAGTAATTGGAAGGGTGATATTGATGGAAGTGAGAAATCCTAATGAAACAAAGAGAGAGTTAGAAATATTGTTTACTGAATCGGTTGGCCGGTTACTGAAACCTCTTGAAGAGGAAATCATTGCTGACATTGTAGCCTATCCAGACGAAAAGAGAATTGCCTTCTTGGAATATATGAAGGAAATGTCCAACAAACAAAGACAGTTGAAATAAGTTGAACTTTCATCATGAAGGAGGTTTTTTTATGAGGAACGAAGATATGGGCAGATACAAAGTATGGCGAGATAAGTGGAAAAGAAAAGTTAATATGGAGAATTTAGCGTTATATGGCATTTCAACATTAGTTATGGCCATCTTGCCTGTCCTGGCCCATATGAGTTAAATCGATTAATAGGACCGTCTTTTGGCGGTCTTTTAATATGTTAAAAGTTCCCATGAAAAGATATAATGAACAAAGAGGAAAGGAGAGATATGCATGAGTTTGATAAAAGAAGAAGAGATCGTATCATACATAAAAGAATTGGTGTCCATACCTAGCCCCTCCGGCTATACAGATCAAGCGATTAAATACGCGGCTGATTTCATGGAGCAGAGGAAGGTTCCTTACAAGATCACGAATAAAGGGGCATTGCTTGCTTCATTAAAAGGCGAAGATGATGGCAAACATCGTTTGTTGACTGCCCATGTCGATACTTTGGGAGCCATGGTAAAGGAAATCAAGGCAAATGGCCGCCTTAAATTGACGATGATCGGCGGTTTTCGCTGGAACTCAGTGGAAGGGGAGTATTGTAAAATCCACACAGCTGACGGAGCAATTATCACCGGGACCATCTTAATCAATCAGACCTCTGTCCACGTATATAAAAATGCCGGGGATGCCAAGCGTGATGATGAGACAATTGAGGTCCGGGTAGATGCTGTCGTGAAAACTAAAGCGGAAACTGAAGCCATTGGCATTTCTGTTGGAGATTTTGTCTCCTTTGAACCGAGAGTGGAAGTTACGGATACAGGCTTTTTGAAATCAAGGCATTTGGATGATAAAGCAAGCGTCGGCATCCTGCTTCATATCATTGACCTCATTTCCGCAGGAAAGATAAAATTGGCAAATACGACCCATTTCCTGATTTCAAACAATGAAGAAATCGGCTATGGCGGTAATTCCAATATCCCTGAGAAAACAGTGGAATATCTAGCTGTCGATATGGGAGCGATCGGTGATGGACAATCTACGGATGAATTCAGCGTTTCCATTTGCGCAAAAGACTCCTCGGGTCCTTATCATTATAAATTACGTCAGCATCTAGTCGCCCTTGCCAAAGCAAATGCTGTCGACTACCGCGTCGATATTTATCCATATTATGGTTCGGACGCTTCCGCAGCGATCCGGGCAGGCTATGATGTCGTACATGGTCTAATCGGACCGGGGATTGATGCTTCACATGCCTTCGAGCGGACGCATGTCTCTTCATTAAAACATACAGCCAATCTGATTTTGCATTATATCCAATCAGAGTTGGTTTAATCTTGAAAAAAGCCCGCACTCACATGAGTGCGGGCTTTTATTGGTTTTTTAGCGATATTCTTATTATACTCATGAGTTTTGGCGTAATACTCGTGAGTTTGGTCACTTTACTCGTGAGTGACAAATATTAATGATTTATAATGATAATTCTTGTGGAGGTTCACCATTGTTGTTCATCAACCGAATGCTTTCCGGTTTAATTTGAAGGATTAAATAATTGGGATCTTTCGAACCTTCGAACCAATCTTCAAATGATTCATTCCATAATTTATCCTTCAAATCCTGTGAATCGTTAATTTTCGAGGTACCTGAGATTTCCAGGTAGGAATCGCCTAATCCTTCATTATCATAGCCGATCAGAATATGAACATTAGGATTCTTTTCAATTTCATCAATTTTTTCCGTCTTTCCACTCGTTGGTGTGTATAAAGTTAATTCATCGTTAAGAAATGTCATATAGCGTGAATGTGGTTTGTTGTTTTCAACTGTAGATAAAACTCCTATTTTATGATCACGAATGATGTTCAATACTTTTTCTTTTAATTGGTTTTGGCTCATTTTTGCACACTCCTTTTATTTTTTTACTCTATTACTTTTCCTCTTTTTCCATTAAGTTAAACAAAATTATGCAGTTTGCCATTTTTATGAATGAAGACTGAAAGAATTTGCCATACTAGTCATTATGTGTTCTGTTTCATGATGTTAATCCATTTGTAAAGGTGAGTATGATGAATGAATTGTGGTGAATTACTTATCATTGGCGGGGCAGAGGATAAGTGCCTTGAAGGTGAAGTATTAAATAAATTTGTCGAGCTTGCAACCCATAACGACGGCGGAATAGGAATATTGCCTACAGCAAGTGAAATTCCTGAGGAAGTGAGTGCAGAGTATATCAAGATCTTCAGGGATTTAGGCGTGAACAGGGTGGAAGTGATCAAGCTGGATTCAAGGCAGGATGCAGATGATCCTGCAATTTGTGAACAGCTGAAATCTTTTTCAGCTATCTTCATTTCAGGGGGAAATCAAAGCCGATTGTCTGAACTGATTGGGAAAACCAAGTTCCACGATGCCCTTTCTAAATCCTGGCATAAAGGAATGGTGATAGCAGGGACAAGTGCTGGCGCTTCGATTTTAGGTAAGTACATGATCGTCGCTGCTGACACGATGCTGAATGCCAATAAATTAAAGGTTGAAATTGGGGTAGGCTTTGGCTTCCTTGACGGCCTGATAATCGATCAACATTTTTCCCAGCGTGGCCGCTTTGATCGTCTGTTAAGTGCGATAGCAGGGAATAAAGAAATTATGGGTATTGGCATTGATGAAAATACAGCAATTTTAGTTAAAGACGGTCATTTTGAAGTAGTTGGCCAACATCAAGTATTGGTTCTTGATGGCAGCACCAGTGATTATATCAATATCACATCTTCTGATAATGGCAGTGAAGAGTTGACTCTTTCGGGATTTAACCTTCATGCACTAACCAGGGGATACCGTTTTGACCTGCTTACCAGGAAATTGTTGATGAAAAAGGGGATCCAACAATGATGATCAATCGAGTCCGTTATTTAAAAGGACCTAATTATTTTGCTTACACACCTACGATTTGCATTGAATTGGATATAGGGGAACTTGAACAGAAACCATCTGATTCAATACCTGGATTCAATGAAAAATTGTTAAAGGCGCTCCCGAACTTGGGAAGCCATACATGTTCAAAAGGATATCGAGGCGGTTTCGCCGAAAGGCTGAGAAAAGGAACATGGATGGGACATATATTGGAGCATATAACGATTGAGCTTCAAAACTTGGCCGGAATCGAAGCCGTTCGTGGAAAAACGATAATGATGGAAAAGAAGGGTGTTTATTATGTTACCTTTGACTATCAGGAGCCTCACTCAGGTCTTCAAGCTTTTTTAGCAGCAAAAGATATCGTGGAAGCCATCCTGAATGGTGAGAAACTTATAAATGTACAATCTTATGTAAAACAAATAGAGCAGTTATATTATAAAAATAAACTGGGGCCAAGTACCGAAGCCATTTTTAAGGCAGCGCAGGCAAAAGATATCCCTGTCGAGCGAATGGGTGATGAAAGCTTACTGCGGTTAGGAACCGGTACAAGGCAGAAGTATGTCCAGGCGACAATATCTAGCCAAACTTCGAATATTGCCGTTGAGAATTCATGTGACAAATCATTGACTAAATCAATTTTAAGAGGGTGTGGTCTCCATGTACCTGAAGGGGAAGTTGCCCACTCCATTGAAGATATCTTTGCCTCGGCGGACAGGCTGGGTTTTCCACTGGTCATAAAACCGTATAATGGGAGACAGGGGCAGGGTGTCATCACCCATATCAAAAATAAGGATGAACTATTCAATGTAATTAATTGTTTGGAGTTGCAAGTGGAGAAGTACATTGTCGAACGGCATATTGAAGGACATGATTATCGGTTACTGATAGTCAACGGAGAACTTATCGCCGCTAGTTTGAGGCTTCCTCCCTATGTTATTGGCAACGGTAAGGAAACGATTCGCAGTTTGATAGAAAAGGAAAATTGTAATGAGTTGCGGGGAGAAGGTCATGAAAAGCCGATGTCAAAAATTCCACTTACACATACCGTGACGTGTTACTTGGAAAAATCGAACCGGACGCTCGATACCATTCCGAATCAAGGGGAATTGGTTCAAGTTGTCGGCAATGCAAATCTTTCGACTGGTGGAAAGGCAATCGATGTAACGGACCAGGTTCACCCTACCATTAAAAATATGGCTGTTGCTGCCGCGAAAGCGATCGGTTTGGATATAGCCGGAATAGATTTTATCTGTGAGGATATATCCAAACCAATCGAACATTCAAGGACTGCGATTATTGAAGTGAATGCTGCACCGGGAATTCGAATGCATCATTATCCGAGTGAAGGAAAAAAAAGGGATGTAGGCAAAGCCATTGTCGATTACTTATTTCCGACTAGGGAAGAGGCGGCTATACCGATCATCGCAGTGACCGGTACAAATGGAAAGACGACAACAACGCGATTGGTTCATTATTTTCTTACTAATGAAAAAACAAAGGTCGGTATGACAAATTCTGATGGAGTATATATCGGCGATGAGGTATTGGATCAAGGTGACTGCAGTGGCCCTGTCAGTGCAAGAATGATATTGGCCCATCCTGAAGTTGATGTAGCCGTATTGGAAACGGCCCGGGGCGGAATTCTGCGTGAAGGTCTGGCTTTTCGTAAATGTGATGTGGGGATCATCACCAATGTAAGTGAGGATCACCTCGGCCATGATGGAATCGATACATTGGATGATCTCATAAAATTAAAGAGGCTGGTAGCCGAAGTCGTAATGAAAACAGGTTATTGTGTGCTGAATGCAGATGATCCGAATGTAGCTGCCATGAACGCCTATACAGATGGGGAGGTTATTTACACCTCTACTGATGCCACCCAGCCTCACGTGAAGGCTGCGATAAATGGGGGAGGTAAAGTTTGGTACGTCAATGAACAAGGCGTGATTTGTCATTCATCTGATGGAGTCATCCATCAATTTATGGATTGCACCATTATTCCAATTACGATTTCAGGCATGGCACGTCATAATATCGCCAATTTACTTCAGGCGTTAGCCGCAGCCGAAACACAAGGCATTTCAATGGAAGAACTAAGAAGGAAGGCTGCCACATTTATGCCTGATACGAATTTGTCCAAAGGACGTTTCAATTTAAAAAAATTGAAAGAGCGCACGATCATCATCGACTATGCCCATAATGAAGCAGGATTGAAGGCTATATTCGAAACGGTCAGTGCCTATAACAAAAATCGTCTTATCACTGTTTTGGCAGGACCGGGGGACCGTATTGATGAAGAGCTTATCAGGCTCTCCAAGGTGGCGGCCATGAATTCTGATCTGTTCATCATTAAAGAAGATGATGATTTGCGTGGAAGGGAGCCGTTCGAAGTAGCGGGGCTGCTTCAGGGAGCTGCCGTAGAGGCTGGGTTACATAAAGATCGGACATTCATCGAACCTAATGAATTGGATGCATTCGTAAAAGCCTGGGAAACATCACAACCGGGTGATCTATTATTGTTCTTTTACACGGATTTCGAATATGTAGAGAGGTTTTTCGAAAAGGTTTCAACAACAAATCCATTGCCGAAGAAATAAAATAAAGTGCATTTCGCCCTAAAAATCCCTTCACTGTCCATCAAGGCAAGCTTGAGGAGTTTCAGTGAAGCTGGAAAGTGACTGATATGAAAAAAGCTAATCCAAGTGGATTAGCTTTTTTTAATACCCGTTTCATTTACAGCCGGGACAGCGGCATGGTCTTTTTTATATATTCGCTGAAGCACGATTGACTGAACAATCATGAATATACCTCCGATCGACCAATACAGCGGCAATGCAGCAGGAGCAGAGAAAGAAATGAATAAAATCATTGCTGGTGAGAGCAGGCTCATCATCTTCATTTGTTTCTGCTGTTCTTCCGGCATTTGTCTCATGGAAATGACCGATTGGAAGTAATAAATGACACCAGCAATAATCGCCATGGCAATATTCGGCTGGCCAAGACTGAACCAAAGGAAACTATGTGTCGCAATTTCATGGGAACCTTGAATCGCATAATAAAAGCCCATTAGAATCGGCATTTGAATTAAGAGCGGCAGACAGCCCATGTTTAAAGGATTGACTCCATGTTTTTGGTAAAGCTGCATCATTTCCTGTTGAAGGGCCTTTTGTTTAGCTGGATCTTTCGTCTCTTTGATTTTCTGCTGGATTGCTGTCATTTCCGGTTTCAGCCCACTCATCTTCGTTTTCATGCTAAGCTGTGTTTTATATTGCTTGGCAGTCAGTGGAAGCAAGACAAGGCGAATCAAAAATGTCATCATGATGATGCTTATACCATAGTTGCCATTAAATAAATCAGCATTAAATTCTAGCATTTTTGTCATAGGATTAACCAATGCAGTATGAAATGGCCCGCTCGTTGCTGCTGAGCATCCTGTCAAAAGGGTCGTTGCCAAAAATAGGACGGCAATTAGAAACATGTTTTTCTTCTTCATTATAATTTCCTCCTCGAATTGTTAATGTTTAAACAACGAGAAGGAGGCTTGGCTCATCGGAATCATCTGGTGAATCCTTGTGCCGGATAAATGTGAAAAAGCGCTGTGCACCGCGCCAGTCAAAAGTGCTGCCTTTCTGAACAGGAGATTTACTTTTATCTGAATGAACGGAAGCTTGATATTTGTCGTTCAAGAGTGATTGCTTTTTATTTAAGAAGTAAAACGCAGCCAGTGGAAAGACAAAGGTAAATAAGTAACCTGCCCATACCGCATGGCGAACGGTCTGATAATCGAATTCTAATAATAATTCCCACATAGGAATCCCTCGTTTTTTCTAAGATAAGAAAATTTAGTTCGGTTGGTCCCCAAAAACGATTTAGGGACTTGAATAAGTTTAAATCATTAAGAACACTATATCAAATTCTAGTACAAGAAAGCCAAAAAATATAGGGATTTTTTCAAAAAATAAACAGGGAATATTTTCTGGTGCATTAATTTCTCGTTAAAGGTCATATAGAACCTAGATTCGAGAGCGAAGATTGCACACATGGTCATACGTCTACATACGGATAAAAGGAAGTTCAATTCATTCGATAAACAGAACCGTCATAACGGTACTTAAAATAATTTATATCAAAATGCACATCCCCGAAGCATGGATAATCCATTAAAAGATCAAATAATGGATGTAAGGATTCCGCCTGGTCCGTCCTATGGAGGAGGCCCGCCTCATATAGCTCCGCCTTTAATTATTCCACAACTTTCATGATGGATGTATAAGGCAATTGACGCTTGTTCAATGAAAGGGTGCTTTTACCAACATACTTATGTATGGCTTAAGAATGTCCGCTCATTTTGGCTTTCCCCCACTTGTCGGTTAAATTCCGTGGCAGGTTATCGATGGAGAAGAGGCCAATAGCGATGGGCCTATAATGGTACGGATGGGCATGAGATACAATCATTTCAATGTTATTTAAAAAAACAATCCGCATTTGCGGATTGTTCAGTTTGTCGACAAAGGGGGAGTTCGAATGGTCTCACCCCGAACCATGATTATAAAAGAATACTTGAAATGAAACCCTGACTGGCTTGAAGGAATTTGCGACACCCCTACCGAATAACTGGCTAGCCAAGATCCCGCTAGATGTTGAAAGGGGCGGATTTCTGAAATCAACTGGAACGTTTTTAAAGAAAAAATAATAGGCAAACACATTCAAAGTTTCAATCCAGGAAATAATCAGGAAAATCAGAAATGATACCATCTAACTGCATCTTTTTGAACATGCGCATTTGTTTTTTATTGTTGACGGTCCATGTATATACTTTCATCCCGTGCTTTTGGATTCGCATTTGCAGCTTAGTACTTAAAATCGTTTGCTTTGGATTCAAAAATGATGCAAACTCGGCAATCTCTTTTAATTTTTGGTCATTAATTCGCCGTTTTATCAATACGCCCACTTGTATGTCCGGCATTAATTGATGGAACCTTTTCATGGATTCCATATCGAACGAATGTACCATTATCCTATTTTTACTTGTTGAATATTCTTGGAATTTCTCTAATTCTTCTGCAAGTTTCTGTTCAATGCCAGGATAAGCAGATGGATGTTTTATTTCGATTAAGATTCCAACTTCTGACCCGAAATTCTCCAATACCTCACTCAGTAAAGGAATCCTTTCGTTTTTATAGCGAGAATGATACCAGCTTCCTGCATCAAGTTCCTTTAATTCGGCTGCCGTGTAATCACGGAGGTTCCCTTTGCCGTTTGTGGTTCGATCCAGTGTGGGATCATGATGAACCACAAGTACATCATCTTTACTAAGATGGATATCCACTTCCAGGAAATCAGCTCCCAATTCAATTGCTTTAATATAAGAAGCCATGGTATTCTCGGGGCAATATCCAGATGCACCGCGATGTCCAATTTTAAGGGGGGAATGCTGCATTATGAAGCTTTCAGGGAAATCACTCTTTGATCTTTTAGCGTAGATAGCGAACAGTACAAGTATGGTTAACAAGATAATAAGAATAAATGCAATCATCTTTCACACTCCTATTAGGCACATTATTTTATATATCCTTTACCCAAACTTAAAGAATATAAAGAAGAAGTTAGCAGGACAGCCTTATTTCATAATTTTACATGTTAGGCAGGAAAAAATCATGTTTTACACAATGTTATAATCCAGACTTAAAGGATTTATTGTAAAGGTATGGAATACATATAATTTAAGCATCTATAAAGGAGGGAAAGCGGATGGAATTGCAGGTGAAACCGAAGTCTAAAAAATGGAAGGGGAATTTTGGTTTATATTTTTCCCTGCCCATTCTCTCTTGGGCGTTTTACGATTTTGCCAATACGATTTTTTCTTCTAATATAAATACGATTTTCTTTCCATTCTTCCTCCAGGAACAGATTGGGGAAAATGCCGTTCTTGATCAGATTGCAAGTACCTTCATCTCCTACGCTAATGCGATTGCCAGTTTGTTTCTTGTTTTGTTTTCCCCGCTGTTCGGAGTCATGATCGATCGAACGGGAAAAATGAAAAAATACATTATAATTTTTACACTCATTTCTGTTGTATGTACATTTTTAATGGGGGTATTTGGAGGGGCTCCGTTCGATGGAAAGCTTCTGGGCATTCCAATTTCCTTAGCGATCGTCATTCTTTTATTTGTGATAGCAAAGTTTTTCTATCATTCGAGTCTTGTTTTCTATGATACGATGATGAGTGATTTAGGCACGAAACAGCAATTGCCGCTTATATCAGGATTTGGAGTGGCGGTAGGTTATCTTGGAACGTTAGTGGGACTGTCGATCTATCCATTCATTAGTAAAGGGAGTTCACATGAAGCCTTTATTCCAACGGCGATTTTATTTCTGGTTTTTTCCCTTCCTTTATTCTTTTTCTTAAAAGAGACTCCAAAACAGCAAAAAGCGAAACAACCTTTTTTATCCGGTTATAAGGAAATTAAATCAACATTTAAAGAGATGCAATCCTATCGATCGGTTTTTACATTCATGATTGCTTATTTCTTTTTAAATGATGCAATTGCTACCACTATCGGCATGATGGCCGTATATGCCAAGACTGTTGTTGGATTTTCCTCAAGCGGATTCATTTTGCTTTACTTGGTATCGACAGTATCGAGTATTGCCGGATCGTTTCTGTTTGGATATATCACTCAGTCGAAGGGACCGCGGCTAGCTGTGACATATGTGGGAGTTCTGCTCTTGGTCGCTTTATTTATAGCAGTCTTCGCACAAACCGCTCTTTGGTTCTGGGTTGCAGGGAGTATGTTTGGTATTTCACTAGGTTCGATGTGGGTGACATCACGGACATATATCATTGAATTGACCCCGATAGAGAAGAGGGGGCAATTTTTTGGACTATTTGCATTCTCCGGAAAAGTTTCTTCCATAATCGGTCCGCTTTTATATGGAACGATAACGTTGGTATTCCATGACCTCGGTACATTGGCGAGCCGGATGGCATTAGGGTCACTGATCATCATGGCGGTAATAGGTCTGGGCTTTCTTTTGAAGTTGAAGGGATTGGAAGAAGTGAAATAGTAAAAAGGGAATGGAGCCGGCCTTAATGCCGTATCCATTCCCTTGCATATTTTTATACTAAAATCAAGGTGACATCGACGTTCCCGCGAGTTGCTTTTGAATAAGGGCAGGTCATGTGAGCTTTTTTGGCAAAGTCTTCGGCTTCTTCCCTGCTTAGGTCGGGAATCGAAACATCCAACCTTACAGCTAATTTAAAACCACCGTCTTCCTCATCTTTACCAATCGTGACATTTGCCGTCACGGAAGTATCGACTTTTTTCTTTTCTTTTTGCAGAACAAGATTCAAGGCACTGTCAAAACAAGCTGCATAACCGGCTGCAAATAACTGTTCAGGATTTGTAGCACGCTCACCGGAACCACCTAATTCCTTCGGTGACCTCACATCGAAATCCAGAATCCCGTCCTCTGATTTAACATGTCCCTCACGACCACCGTGTACGGTAACTGTAGCTGTATATAATGGTTTCAATGAAAACAACTCCTTTGTTTATTCTTATTATCTTTAGTTCCCTACTGTAAGTCTTGTTAAACAAAATGAAAGCAAATGTATGGGTAGTATTGTTTGAAATTGGTTTTAAATTGGAAGATATTGTTTTATAATGTACTGTATTAGGAGATGTAATACACCCATTTGCTAGGAGGGGTTGATGATGTTTGAGTTGGATGTCCAAAGTGGAAAGCCGATATATGAGCAATTGATGGATAAGTTTAAGGAACTAATGATCAATGAAGTTTTACAGGAACATAATCAGCTCCCATCCATACGAATATTGGCTCAGGAATTGACCATCAATCCGAATACGATCCAGAAAGCGTACAAGCAGCTTGAATCTGACGGGTTTATATATACATTGCCAGGCAAAGGGAATTTCGTGGCACCTCCTAAATCTTTAAAAAACTCATTAAAAGAAGAAAAGATCAGAAACGAGCTCTCAAAGGTACTCGCTGAAGCTCTGTATATCGGAATCGATAAACATGAAATTTATAGATTAATAAAGGAAATCAGTCCATTGGCAAAGGGGGGAGAATCATGATTGAAATAAAACAGGTGAGTAAATTATATGAAGGAAAAGAAGCGATCAAAAACGTCACCTTGTTCATACAAAAAGGCTCCATATTCGGGTTATTAGGTTCAAATGGGGCAGGGAAAACGACTTTATTAAAAATGCTTTCAGGCAATCTGATACAGGACGCAGGTGAAGTTCTTATTGATCGATCATATGTGTTTGAAAACCGTGTAGTGAAAAATCGTTGTTTCTTCCTTCCTGATATACCTTATTTCCTGGCTAACTATACGATCATGCAAATGGCAGGTTTTTATAGTCATATTTATAGTGAGTGGAATCAAGAACGTTTCTATCAATTACAGGAAGTATTCCAGATCCCCATCCAAACTAAAATACATAAACTATCGAAGGGGATGCAGAGACAGGTTGCTTTTTGGCTCGCACTCTCGACGATGCCGGAAGTTCTCATCCTGGATGAACCTTTTGATGGATTAGATCCGGTCATGCGTAAAAATGTGAGACAGTTGTTGATTCAGGATGTATCGGAAAGGGGTATGACGATTTTACTATCGTCCCATAATCTCAGGGAAATTGAAGATTTAGCCGATCATGTAGGGATTTTGCACAAGGGTGAACTTGTTATCGAAAAGGATTTGAATGACTTAAAAGCGGATGTACACAAAGTGCAAATTGCCTTTAAACATAAAATTCCCCACGGTTTATACCGCGGAATTCAAATTCTTAATAAGGAAAGACGCGGCAGCGTGATCGTTTGCATCGTTAAAGGTAAAGAATCCATGATTAAATCGCACTTTAATCAGTATCAGCCAGAAATATTAGATATTCTCCCACTTACTCTAGAGGAGATATTCATTTATGAAATGGGGGATATCGGTTATGTCATCCAGAATAACCTGGTTTAATAGAGAACTGATTATCTATATTTTCAGAAGCACTGGCTGGATTGGCTTCCTGTATCTCGTAGGCCTCATATTTGCCCTGCCTCTGGAAATGTTAGCGATTATCTTGAATGAGAACAATGAATATGTGGAATTCGAAAACCTTTTTTCCTGTCAGCAGATGATACAGTTTGTCTTGGTCATCGTTATTCCAGTATTACTTGCCATCTTCCTTTTTCGGTTCTTACAAATGAAACAAGCTTCAGACTTTATTCATAGTTTACCGATTACTAGACGCAGCATCTACGTTCATATGATTGGGACGGGAATTGGCTTCATGGGTTTGCCGATTTTACTTACAGGTTCAATATTGATATTATTTCACTCGGCAATTGATGTAGAAAGGCTATATACCATGACGGATATATGGTCTTGGATGGGGACTACATTTATTTTGGAAGCTTTGATCTTTTCTGTTGCCGTTCTTGTTGGAATGGTGACGGGATTATCAGCATTTCAAGGATTGCTGACCTATATTTTTCTTGCTTTGCCGGTGGGGCTGTTTGTTTTGTTTGCAGCCAATGTGAAGTTTTTGATAGAAGGATTTTCAACAGATTATTATCTTAGTGCCAATATGAATGGCATCTCCCCCTTATTAGCAGCAACGGAGATGGAAAAAATCACTTTTTTCTCTATTAATACATTAATTTATAGTATAGTAACCTTTCTATTTCTGATCAGCTCTCTTTTTCTCTATGAGAGGAGAAAGCTGGAGCATGTGTCGCAGGCATTTGTTTACCCGAAGATTAAGCCATTATTTAAATTCGTCCTGACATTATGCATGATGCTGTTCACAGGGCTTTATTTTAGCGAAACGACAGGAAAACCTGGGTGGATTTTCTTCGGATATGCCGTCGGTTCTTTGCTTGGATATTATTTAGGGGAAATCGTCCTGCAAAAGACTTGGCGAATACGGGTCAAGCTGAAAGGTTATGTAACATTTATAGTGGTTATCATTGTGCTGACACTCTTAATAAAAATAGATCCCATTCAGTATAAGGCCAAGGTTCCTGATGAAAAGATGATTAGCCAAATTTATATTGGCGATTCTCCTTTATTTTTTGAAGATGATGACACGTCGAATAAAGCTTCCAATTATCTTAATGAGAAGGAAAATATAGAAGCGATCAGGTTATTGCATCAGGAAATTATCGATAAGGGTAAAAAGGTTTCCATTGGTGAATTGAATGATGGACAATCCGTATTTCTGATGTATGAACTCAAGAATGGCAAACGGTTAGCAAGAGAGTACCATTTGCAAAATTACGACTCTTACATGCCGCTATTGGCGAAAATATATGAGTCGAATGAATATAAAAAAATGGTTAATGAGTTATTGAATGTTTCTACTGAAGACATATCTAAAATCAAGATAACGGCGAGCGGACAAGTGGACAAATCAATAACGATTACGGACGGCCAACAGCTGGAAACTGCCGTACAGGCATTGTCAGAGGATCTGAATAATCAATCGTTCGCCCAAATGACATCTTCTTTTGGTGATTATGCCACCATCGAAATTCTTTTGAATAATAACAAAACCATTTATATGAATTGGGACTCTTCATATACTCAGTTTTCAAAATGGATGGAAAGTACCGGACAATCGGAAAAAGCTCGGTTAATGGCTGATGATATCTCTTATATCCTGGTTGCGAAGACCGATTCGGAAATTTATCATTCGAGTTCTGAAAGTGAACTTGCACAGCAGATTGAACAACAGCCAAATCGCTTGAAAATTAAGACGGCTTTGGAAATCGAGACGGCCATTGATAATGCCCAAATCGATTGGGGCGGAGAGTATTCAGCTGCCTTTTATTATAAGGAAAGCAGAGATGTGGACATTAAGAGTTTTTCTGGCGAACATGTTCCTGGCTTCATTGTGGATCATTTTAATGAAAGATAACGTGAATAATTCGCTTGTACACATATATAGGAAAGGATGCCACCCAATATGGCGGCATCCTTTTACATTGCCTATCAATTATGTTTGTGTATCTATGCTTTAGAGTTTTACGACGTTTTTGGCTTGAGGTCCGCGGTTTCCTTCTTCGATCTCAAATTCAACCTCTTGACCTTCATCAAGGCTCTTGAAACCTTCTCCTTGAATGGCGGAAAAATGTACGAATACATCATCTTCGTTTGGTACTTCGATGAATCCAAATCCTTTGTCACTATTGAACCATTTCACTTTACCTGTTACTGTCATTCGATGAATCCTCCTAAAAAGTTAAAAAATATTAATGGTGATGATTTTACCTGGATGGAAAAATCAATTCACACATTATCAAGCATCCACATTCAAGTTATAGTATCATACGAAGATGCTTGATAATATGTGAAAGCCTACATTATTAACCCACTAACCTCTGGAGCAATTTCCAGTTTTTTAGTATATACCCACCTTTATAAAGGATAAAACAAATGGAAGCAATTTATACATTCCCATTTAGGGAAAATAATATTAGGAAGGTTTTATAAGGGGAAGTATAACGGTATTGTCGTGCAGAATTTTCCTGGTTTGAAATTTGACGGGGATGCCATGTCCAAAAGGAAAAGCCTTTATGGTTGAAATTAAAATAATCGGGTATAGGATAAGAAAGAAAGGACGGATGAAAAATGAAAAAATTATTAAAAAGGGCCCTCATTTTTGCTGCTCCCATCATATTCAAGGAAGTAAAAAAACGTTGGAAGAACAAGCGGAATCAAAAAGCGATTAAAACTGTAAGGTAAATGAGCTAAACCATGAATAAATGAACGATAACCATAAGGATAAAGATAAGGGGCGCTGATTAAGCGTCTTTTGTTTTGCCATCTGGACAAATCCTCTTATGGTGTTTCATTCACCTCTACATCTTTCCTTCATATCGTGTTAAAATAGAAAGGTTGATTGACATGAATGCAGAGTAGCCAAGGCTCATGCCTTATGATATATTTTTTCTTACATATATTGTGTAGGATCAGGATTTTTTCATACAAAGAAAGGTTGCTATTCCAATGTAAAAAATATAGTAAATCTCCTATAAATTTTTTTTGATGACTCCAATAATGAAAGGAACATTTTATGACTACATTAAAAGACGAGGTTCAATCCCGACGGACCTTCGCAATCATCTCTCATCCGGATGCCGGGAAAACGACTTTGACAGAAAAATTATTGCTGTTTGGCGGCGCGATCCGTGATGCCGGAACAGTTAAAGCTAGAAAAACAGGGAAGTATGCAACAAGTGACTGGATGGAGATTGAAAAGCAACGGGGAATTTCCGTTACATCTTCAGTCATGCAATTCGATTATGATGATTTCCGTGTCAATATTCTCGATACACCAGGCCACCAAGATTTTAGTGAAGACACCTATCGTACACTGATGGCTGTTGATAGCGCCGTGATGATTATCGATTCGGCAAAGGGTATCGAGGATCAGACAGTTAAATTATTCAAAGTATGCCGGATGAGGGGCATCCCGATTTTCACTTTTATCAATAAAATGGACCGACAAGGTAAAACGCCGCTTGAATTGCTTGCCGAACTCGAAGAGGTATTAGGTATAGAAACATATCCAATGAACTGGCCGATTGGGATGGGAAAAGACTTCGTGGGCATTTACGACAGGTTCAATAATCGGATTGAACAGTTCAAAACTGAAGGGGAAGAGCGTTTCCTTCCGTTGAATGACGAAGGTGAACTCGAAGTGGATCATAAACTTAAGGATTCCCAGTTATATGAGCAAACTTTGGAAGAAATCATGCTGTTAACGGAAGCGGGTAACCAATTCTCTGAAGAAAACATTGCGAATGGAAAACTAAGTCCCGTATTTTTCGGAAGTGCTTTAACGACATTCGGTGTTCAGACGTTTTTGGATGCTTATTTGAAATTTGCACCAGCTCCACAAGCACGGATGACAACGTCGGGTGAAATGGACCCTGTTAGTAATGATTTTTCTGGCTTTATTTTCAAGATCCAAGCGAATATGAACCCAAAACACCGTGACCGAATTGCTTTCCTTCGTATCTGCTCCGGTAAATTCGAGCGTGGAATGAGCGTAAACTTGAGCAGGACAGGGAAACCGATTAACCTGTCTTCTTCTACCCAATTCATGGCTGATGATCGGAACACCGTAAATGAAGCGGTAAGCGGAGATATCATCGGTTTATATGATACCGGTAACTACCAGATTGGAGATACGATCACAACTAGCAAAGACATGTTCCAGTTTGAAAGGCTGCCTCAGTTTACACCGGAACTATTCATGAGGGTAACAGCTAAAAACGTCATGAAACAGAAGCATTTCCATAAAGGAATTAACCAACTTGTACAAGAAGGGGCAATTCAGCTCTTCAAAACGGTTCGGATGGAAGAATATCTGCTTGGTGCGGTTGGGCAACTTCAATTCGAAGTATTCGAGCATCGAATGAGGAACGAGTACAATGTTGAAGTCGTGATGGAGCGCATGGGCAGTAAGATTACACGTTGGGCTGAAGATGAGAAGCTGGATGAAAACCTTCATAGCTCAAGAAGCATCCTTGTTAAAGACCGGTTTGATAAATATGCATTCTTATTTGAAAATGAGTTTGCACTTCGTTGGTTCCAAGATAAAAATCCTGACGTGGAATTATATAATCCAATGGATTTGAAATAATGGAAAAGCCCGTGTAATATACACGGGCTTTTTTCATTATCTGGAGCATTGTTTAAATATCGAAAGGTTTTTTTGATAGTACCTTAAACATGTTTCCGCGGCTATATTTACCTTATATTATGTGAAATTATCTATAGAGCAAATTTATGGAGGAACTTCATAATCAATCAGGCTTCGACTTAACTGTTAAAACAAAATCACTTAGGCGGAGTATTAGCTTGGTACATTGGATCAGAAACCCATGACATTTGAGATGAATATCATTTAAATCAATAGTTTAACTGGAAAACTTCGGATGGTGGAGATTGTTCAGCTTGGAGAATAAGGTCCTTTTAGGGTCTAAATCTGCAAGCTTTTTTTGTGTAATCCCCAAAAACAGATTCCAGATAAAAGTAATATAAACAATAAAGACTGATGTTATAAATACATAAGTAGGATTTGCATGTATTTTCGAATTATAGGTTTCAAATGCCCGGTATACATCTTCACTGATGACTACAATTACTAATCTTTTTTCATGATCATTAACATATCTCTAGTAATTAAATGATCTTTTCTATGTTTAGGCCATTTTACACAATTGATGAGTAAGTCTAAACCTTGAGTACTGTCTTAATACATTGTTGATTTGAAATCTGTTGAAAATGCGGGTATTTTAGACATTACCCCTGTTTTAAACATGGCGACTTTAGATAAACGGAAACAGGGAGATAGAAGATGTTAGACAGCTGTATTTTTGAAAATTAAATAGTAACTAATTGGAAAGGTTAAATAAGAAAATCGTAGCAACTTTTAGCATGGTAAGAATTGCTGGGATATTCCGCGAAACTTCTTAATGAACTGCATAATAATAATTGAAAATTTGTGGCTTTAACCCTGGTGCAGGAGGAGAATATCAAAAATAACTTATATTCAACTACCGAGGTATGCATTTATACCCAAGCCTACGAAGGTATAGTCGGTTTTATCATTGGAAAATATTGCAGATGAATCAGTATTTTTAAGGATACGATTGACAAATAGTTAGGTAATATCTTATCACAATTGAATTAAATCAATTGGCTACCTTTTTGGAACTTGATAAAGTACCGAATAATTGTGTGATGTAAGCAAAATGAACATACTTAACAAAAAAAGTATCTTCCTTAAAGTTAATAGAGTTTTTAGACCAAAGAGGTGTGTAGCAGTGAAAAAAGGGAAATGGAGTCTACAGTTTACTATTATGATACTGGTGTGTGGGGTAGTAGCCCTATCATTATTTATTACAGATATTCTTATTAGCCAAACTGTTGCGGATACAATAGAGAAGAGCCAGACTGAAAAAGCAGTAAACGTAGCACGCATGGCAGCACAAACGCCGCTTGTAATTGAAGCGTTAAGTGGAAGTGGGAAAAATCAGGAAGTTCAGCAATTTACCAATAGGATAAAAAAATCGACAGATGTAGAATTTGTAGTAATAATCGATAATAATGGAATCCGGAAAACTCACCCCGATCCAAGTAAAATAGGAAAAAAATTTGTTGGAGGGGATGAGAAAGATGTATTACGAGGTAGAGAGCACATATCTATTTCCAAAGGAACTTTAGGCAGGTCTTTGCGTTCTTTCACCCCTGTTTATGATTCAGAGGATAATCAAATTGGAGCCGTGGTGGTCGGTATTTCTCTTCAAAAAGTTAATGATGCTGTTTTAAAAAGCCGTTTTAATATTTATGTAGGAACCGTTTTTGGAATATTAACCGGAATTGCCGGCGCAATACTTTTGGCAAGGTATATTAAGAAAATATTATTTGGGCTGGAACCTTTTGCTATTGCGAAGGTTTTAAAAGAGCGAAACGCCATTTTACAATCAGTTCGGGAGGGAATTATAGCGGTAGATCAGAGTTCAACCATTACTCTCGTAAACAAAGCAGCTTTAAAGATATTTAAAAAAGCGGGCATTAATGAAAATCCAACGGGTAAAAAGGTAACTAGTTACATGCCTGACTCAAACCTGGATAGAATCCTGGAGACCGGCAAGGTCGAATTAGATAAAGAGCAGGATTTAAAAGATAGTGTCTTACTAGTGAATAAGGTACCAGTATTTGTGAAGGATGAAATCGTAGGTGCCGTGGCTACATTTCGTGATAAAACTGAAATACATCTGCTGGCGGAACAGCTGACTGGAGTCCGTTTATATGCTGAATCGTTAAGGGCCCAGTCGCACGAATTCATGAACAAACTTCATGTAATACTTGGTATGGTGCATATGCATTACTATGATCAGCTTGCAGCATATATTAGTGATCTTGTTGACCACAGAGAAAACGAGATTGGCTTTATTACCAAAACCGTTAAAGATCCAGTACTAGCCGGTTTTTTAATTGGAAAACTAAGTTATGCCAGGGAAGCAGGTGCTAAGCTGGCATTATCCTCTGACTTTCAATTGCCAGAACCAGAAAATGCATCTATTACTCATGAGCTAATTACGATAATAGGAAATTTGATTGACAATGCTATAGAAGCAGTGGAAAAAAGGCCCGTTAAACGAATTGAATTAAAGTTTGATTATGCAGATGATATTTTAACTATTGAAGTTCATGATACTGGACAGGGAATATCTGATGCCAATCTTAATCATATCCTTCTAAAAGGATTTACAACAAAAGGAGAGGACAGGGGGATTGGTTTATATTTGGTTAAGGCAAGCCTGGATAAGCTAGGTGGAGATCTCGATATTAGTTCAAAAGAAGGTCAAGAAACAACGTTTGTGGTTTATATACCATACAAAAGCAAGGATGATGTAGGATGATTAAGGTAATGATCGTAGAAGATGACCCGATGGTTGCAGAGTTCAATAAGCGCTATTTGAATCAAGTCGATGGCTACGAATTAGCTGCTGTCTGTTCCTCAGTGGATCAAGCTCTGAATGTATTGGAAAATCAAAGAATAGGGTTAGTTCTATTAGACATTTTCATGCCTGGGAAAAATGGACTCGATTTACTCTCACAAATTCGAGAAAGTGAAAAAGAGATAGATGTTATTGTCATTTCTGCTGCGTCGGACATTGAGAGGATTCAGAAAGCATTAAGACTAGGCGCTGTTGATTATTTAATTAAGCCGTTTGAATTTGAACGTTTTAACGCGGCCTTATCAGCATATCGGAACAAATCAGATTTTATTCAAGATAAAAATATGCTAAATCAAGAAGAATTAGATTATCGAATATTGCATCAAGAAGAAATTCATTTACCAGAGGAATTACCGAAAGGATTGGCTCAAGATACCTTAAAGATTATATGGAATGTGATACTGGTATTTAAAAATGCTCCCTTTTCAACAGAGGAAGTCGTAAATGTGGCGGGTATATCCAGGGTATCAGTAAGGAAATATTTAAAATTCATGAAGGATATCGGGGTCCTTGATGTTAAGGTAATCTATGGAACGGTAGGCCGACCAGTCTCCCAACACAAATTTAATGATGACAAGAGCCATATTATTCAACGTTATCTGTAAGTAGCCAAATGGCTGCTTACTTTTTTTAATTACATAATACTAAAATTAGTTAAATAAGCTAGTGTCCCCCGTAAATGACTACTAAGATATAGACTGGCGATTGAGTTATTTATAAATTTTTCACAAGATTGAACAAATAAGCAGTAATGAGGAAATATTTAAGTTTTTATGTGCTGTATATTTATTTTCCTTTTTACAGTTTTCTTTTAGTAATTACACTTCCCCGGGGAAGAATATACTCTATTGCCTGGTAATGATCATTTTTAAATATACATTTTTAGGAAGAGGGTACGTCTATGACAGCATATGAAAAGACAAAAAAGGGCTTGGAAACAACTTTAAGAGGAAAAGGTATTCTGTCAAACCCTTTTATTAATAAAGGGGTTGCTTTCACTAAGGAAGAAAGAAATGAACTAGGATTGGTAGGCTTGCTGCCATCCCAGGTGCTTACTCTTGAGGAACAAGTAAAAAGAGCTTATGAACAATTCTCCACTCAACCTACCAATATTCGGAAGAATGGAATGTTATATGATTTATTTAATAGGAATGTGGTACTGTTTTACCGCCTACTTAAAGACCATCTAAGTGAAATACTTCCGATCATTTACACACCTACTGTAGGAGAGGCCATTCAACAGTACTCCCAAGAATATCACCGTCCAGGAGGTCTATACCTATCTATTGATAATATGGAGGGAATGGAAGATGCATTTAAAAACCTGGACCTTTCATCTGATGATATCGATTTAATAGTTGTTACAGATTCTGAAAGTATTCTTGGAATCGGAGATCAGGGAGTTGGCGGAATTAACATAGCCATTGGCAAATTGGCAGTCTACACTGCAGCTGCGGGAATTGATCCAAGCAGGGTGCTGCCTATTGTCCTGGATGTTGGGACTGACAATGAAAGCCTGATTAGTGATCCACTGTATATTGGTAACAGGTTTGGGCGTGTTCGCGGTGATGAATACACCGAATTCATTGATTTATTTGTTAAAAATTCTCAAGCCTTCTTCCCAAGGGTATTACTTCACTGGGAAGACTTTGGAAATATAAATGCACGAAATATAATCGATAATTATGGCGAAAAGATCCTCACTTTTAATGATGATATACAAGGTACAGGTGCAGTAACACTAGCCGCCGTAAAGTCTGCATTACAAGTAACTGGTGTTCCTTTAAAGGAACAAAGAGTTGTTGTTTTTGGTCCAGGTGCAGCAGGAATCGGTAATGCTGATCAGATGGTTGAAGCCATGATCCTTGATGGCATTTCCAGAGAAGAGGCATATGGTAACTTTTGGGCCGTCGATTATCGTGGATTGTTGATAGATGACATTCCGGATGTTTTGAAATTCCAAAAGTCGTATTGCCGGAAAGCTGAAGAAGTCGAGGAATGGGCTCGGAATGAAGTCGGAATTATCCCATTATTAGAGGTAATAAAAAAGGTTAAACCAACCATCTTAATCGGCACCTCTGGTCAAACAGGAGCTTTCTCAGAAGAAGTTGTAAAAGAAATGGCAAAGCACGTGGAACATCCTATTATTATGCCGATGTCAAATCCGACTGCCTTAGCGGAAGCTGTTCCTGAAGACCTTATAAAGTGGACTCAAGGTAAAGCCTTAATAGCGACAGGAAGCCCGTTTGATGATGTTGACTATAATGGTGTGACTTATACAATCGGACAATCTAATAATGCATATATTTTTCCAGGACTTGGACTTGGTGCAATTGTCGCAGAAGCAACAATAATCTCTAAGGGCATGCTTGCAGCAGCATCATCTGCTGTTTCAAGATTATCGGATAGCAATAAGCATGGTGCTTCTTTACTCCCTTCAATCAAACAATTGCAAGAGGTTTCTAAATCTGTAGCCATCGAAGTGGCCAAGACAGCCATTGAAGAAGGAGTTGCGAAAGCGGATATAACAGATATTGAAAAAGCAATTACAGAATCCATGTGGAAGCCGGAGTACAAAACTATTCATGGGAAATAAATCCAGATTATTTTGTTGTCTCAAAAGAAAGGGATCCGTTTTAGGGGAATCTCCGTATAAGTCAGTCATAGTAGAATCTTTTAAATAGGACAATTTTTTGGAAAGAGAAGTGCATCTCGAGTGAATATTGGGAATATATTTTTAACATTGATACCAATCTTTTTTACAATTATTATTGGTTATTTGGGTGGCTATTTTAAAGTTTTTAATTCAGAATCATCCAAAGGGCTTAATACGTTAGTTACAAAATTTGCATTACCTGCACACTTATTCATTGGGATCACAACAACCTCAAAACAAACCTTAATTAATCAATGGTCATTTTTCTTAACTATGACCATAGGTGTTATTGGCTTTTACATTATCCTATTAATAGTAGCTCGTTTGGTGTTTAAATACGATTTAACTGCAGCATCTATGTTTTCATTAAACGCAACTCAGCCAGCTTTTGCTTTTATGGGGATATCTGTATTAGGCAGTTTGTTTGGGGCGCAAGAGATAGCTATACCTATTGCGATTACCGGTATTGTGGTGAATGCCCTTCTGGATCCATTAGCAACAATAGTTGGTACGGTCGGACAATCCAGATTGGGTAAATCTAAAGATGAAAAAACAAACATTTTGGGTATCGTTTTGCATGGTCTTAGCGAACCGCTTGCATGTATTCCCTTACTTGCTGTTGTATTAACACTATTAGGGTTCCAGGCACCGGATATCATAAAAAATGCGCTCGATCAAATTGGGTCAGTGACATCTGGGGTTGCATTATTTGCTGTTGGTGTAACCGTGGGTATCCGTAAGATTAGCTTACGACCAATTGCTTTTGGTATTTCCATTTTAAAAGTTGTGGCTATTCCATTATATATGATTCTGGTTGCCCATCTAATTGGCCTTGATCATGCAGATACAATTAAAGCTATTTTGCTAGTATCATTTCCGGGATCTGCTGTAGCGGCAATGATTTCAACTAGATTTGATTCGTTATCAACTGAAACAGCATCTTCATTTGTAATTAGTACCATTCTATCTTTAATTACATTACCTATCTATATATCCTTGTTAATGTAGCCTTCTAAGTATCCATCCTTCTTGGATGGATACTTTTCAACGGAAGTTTGTGAAATACTTAACAAACTTATTGTATAACATTAACCTTTTTTTGAAAAGAGGAGATGTTGGCTATTTTTATTTAAGGGGATGGCGTTTGATTAAAGGTGTAAGTCCAGGAAAATGCGTCGCAAATAGTATCAATTGCAAAAATCGCTATTAATCAAAAAAGGGTTATAATAAAAGGATTAGTATAATTACACATACGAATGCAGCAGTTGATGAAATCTAAAATCTAAATCTTCGGTGTACAGGAATCATTTTTTTACTTACAAAACGCAGTTTGTACACAATAATAATTTTTATTAATTGGTAAGTTAAAAACCAAATTATCTGATGATCAGGAACGGTTTGCAGTTCATTTAGGTGGGACTAGACATATCTGAAAAGAATTGTAGGGACATCGTTTTGGATTAAGATAGGGCCTTATTTGGGGGCTAAGCAAGAAAGAGGACTTATATCTTAGGGTATATTAGGCTGAACCTATACGAAGCGAAGTATGGGTTTTTGTTTTGTGATAAAAAGGAATGAAGAATCGTATTATACTAAAATATTCCTTTGACAATCTCCTGAAACTCCTATATATTTAGCTAGTACTTTAGTGCTTAAAAGCGTTTCAGTAATTGTGAGGAGTGAAAAGGTCCAAGCCTTACCTCAGAGAATATACAACATTGAAAGCGGGGAAATACATCATGCGTCTTGAAGATGCAAAGCTAAAACTCTCCTTACTTGAAGCAATTGGGGTTTTGGCCATTCTATTCTTAATCATTGCAACTGGTATCATACATTATGGACTTGCCCCCCATATTCCAATAATTGCGGCAATCCTTTTCTTATTTGTTTATGGGAAGATCAAGAAGCTGCCATTTTCGATTATGGAGGCGGCTATCGTCAAAGGTGCAGGTACTGGTATGGGAGCCATTTATATATTCTTTTTCATTGGAATGCTGATTTCCATCTGGATGGCAAGCGGGACGATTCCTACCATCATGTACTATGGGTTTGACTGGATTTCTGGGGAATATTTCTATGCGATCACATTTCTGGTGTGTTCGCTAATTGGGCTCTGTATCGGGAGTTCACTTACAACATCAGCCACAATCGGCGTTGCTTTAATAGGTATGGCGGCTGCGATGGATTTATCGTTGGCGATTACAGCCGGTGCAATCATTTCCGGTGCATTCCTTGGGGATAAAATGTCTCCATTATCCGACTCTACCAACCTTGCATCGGGAACGGTTGGAGCACCATTGTTTGAACATATTAATAATATGCTTTGGACTACGATTCCAGGTTTTTTAATATCGCTAATCATCTTTTACTTCCTTTCACCGAATGTCAAAGTTGCTCGTGTTGAGGAAATCGAAGCCATGACCAAAGCCCTGGAAATGGAAACGAATATAAGCATATGGAGTTTGATTCCGTTTGTCATCGTTCTAATCATGGCTTTGAAAAAGGTGTCAGCCATTCCGACATTGTCGGCAGGAATCATTTCGGCAGCCATCATCGCTTTCATTCAAACGCCTAATTTGACGGTTGCAAAACTAGCAGATATTTTATACGGCGGATTTGTACTCAAGAGTGGAATGGATCAACTTGACTCAATCTTATCGCGGGGCGGGATTGAAAGTATGATGTTCTCCGTTTCGATGGTGTTGTTGGCATTGGCCATGGGCGGACTATTGTTCGAATTGGGAGTCATCCCTTCTATTTTAAAAGCGATCCAGGATTCATTGACGAGTGTAGCGAAAGTGATTTCCGCTACTGTACTTGCAGGAATCAGTGTGAATTTCCTGGTGGGTGAACAGTATTTGTCAGTTATACTGCCTGGGAAAGCCTTTCAGCAGAAATATGAAGATTTAGGCTTGCAGCCCAAAACGCTTGCGAGGGTACTTGAAGATGCGGGAACAGTTGTGAACCCTCTGGTTCCCTGGGGTGTTTGCGGTGTATTCCTGACACAGGTATTGGGTGTTTCAACCCTTGAATATGCCCCATTTGCATTCTTCTGCCTACTTTGTCCTTTGCTCAGTCTGATTTCTGGCTTTACGAAAATCGGTATCCATTATAAATGAAAAAAACAGGCGGTCGGTTTCGACTGCCTGTTTTTTTATGTGAACTTCAATAACCTTACAGAGAAGGAAACCCCCTGACATGAAAATAAATGTCAGGGGTGTATTTGATCGATTATTTTGAAGACGCAATCTCATCTTTTGGGATGGACACGACATTTTCTTTCTGTTCAAGTAAATTCATTCGCATTACGACATTTTGGTATATGCCCATTGAAAGCATGAGCAGCAGTAAGGAAGATCCTCCATAACTGATGAATGGAAGAGTGATCCCTGTAATTGGGATAAGACCAGTCACTCCGCCAACGTTGATGCCAACTTGAATGCCGATCATGGATGAGATGCCGATCAATAAAAGACTTCCAAAAGGATCCTTGCATTTTGCTGAAAGCACAAACCCCCTTAGGACGATAAAACCTAGTGTCAAAAGAACGAACCCGACTCCGAATATCCCGAGCTCTTCTGCAATGACGGCCATGATGAAATCAGTATGTGATTCAGGCAGGTACCCGTATTTTTGTACACTGTCACCTAGTCCCACTCCAGTAAGGCCGCCGGATCCTATCGCGAATAATGAATTGACGAGTTGATACCCGCTTTCTCCTGCCTTTCCGAAAGGGTCTGCAAACCCGGTAAAACGAGACACTTTATTTTCTGAGAGGACGGCTGAGAAATTTCCTGTCACGAGTACCCCTAATGCGAATATCGCAACGAATATCGCAGTAATCAAAGAGAGTTTGAATATGCTCTTAAAAGACATCCCAGATGAAATGATCATGGTACTTGAAATCAGGAAAATGACCGCTGCCGTTCCATAGTCAGGCTGTATTCCGATTAAAAAACAGATGAATACCAGAAAGAAAATCGGGGGAATGACGGCTTTATCAATACTATTGATTCGATCCTGCCTTTTTCCGTAAATGGCTGCCAGATAAATGATTATGGCCAATTTGGAAAATTCTGCAGGTTGGATCGATGCTGTCCCTAACTTGAACCAGCTTGTGGCATTTCCAGCTGTATGGCCGAAGATAAATAGCATCGAAAGGATACCGGCCATTCCAAACATCATAGACATCAAGAACATTTTGTTTTTGTACATCTTATAAGGAAGGATCATCGTGACGATCATTGCCAGGAATGAAATGAGAAAGGCCGTTTTTTGTTTCTCAAAAAAGAAATCCATGGGCTGACCGTATCGAGCAACAGCAGTAACCATACTCGAACTGTAAATCATGACTAAACCAAACAAACAGAGTAATACGACAGCGATGAAAATAGGGAAGTCGTATGCTTTAATTATTCTTTTCACTTGTGCGCTCACCTCAAATATGTATGCGCGAAAAAATCGCCTTCTTATATAGTAACGGAAAATCGGTTATATAGATAATAATTTTTATTCGATAATATGAATTTATCCTCCATTACCCAATATTAAACACTAAAACCGATAAACTAGTCTCCCGGATTTCCTTTTTGCTTATAGCCGAATTTGGATTCCTATACATTACCTTCGATAGTAAACGTGAATACTCCTTTTAATACTGAAAACTTTTTACTATATATTCCATTTGTGTAGTGCTATAGAGATTACTATTCAAGGTTATTGATGACTGGGCCGTAGTTCATGGGTTTCACCAAATGAGTTGTAAAACGTGACGTGATGTCGCGGATACTGTAAACGAATTTGCTAAAAGAATAACTCATCTTAAGAGGTATACTTAGCTCCAATTATGTTGCAGGGAATCGGACAGGGATTTTATGGGGAGAGGGTAACGGTTGTGAACTTGGTTCCAATCGATTATATTATACAGGCTGCTGCGTCTCTGGCATTATATAAGAGGGTTCAGGAAAAACCTCGAACGTTTAGTAGTTTATGAACGTTTCTCTCATGAACTGTTTAAGAAAAGTAGTCAGGCGCTCTTATCAATCCATCCTGGCATATCAAGGAGTGGAATAGAGTCGCTACTTTAATGTCACTTAGAAAGGGCGTTTTGACAGCACTGCAGCCGAGAAGTTTTGCTGCATTTCAGGGAAGGGGTTCCTCCTAGGTCGATCTTTCTTTAAAGGATAAAAATGATATGGAGTACCAATAAAAATAAGGTAAAGCAAGGGGAGTAGTTATGGAAGAAATACATGACAAGTTGGAAGTGTTTTCTCCGGCAACAGGTGAGAAGATTGCGGAAATCGTCCCAACGCCATTGAAGTCGATTCCTCATATATATAAGAAATCAAGACATGCGTTCCAATCATGGTCGAATCTTCCCATCAAGGAACGGCTGCACTATTTAAAACGGCTTCGATTATTGATGGTTGAAAAAATGGATGAAATAGCTGAAGTCATTTCAAAAGATACGGGAAAAGTGAAAATTGAAGCGCTGGTTGCTGACATCATGCCCACGATTGATGCAATCAAGCATATCGAGAAACATGCAGTGAAGACTCTTTCCGGACGGAAGGTCACCACTCCACTCATGTTAATTGGTAAAAAATCTTATATCCATTATATGCCCCGTGGAACGATTCTCGTCATTTCACCATGGAATTATCCGCTGCAGCTTTCCATGGTACCTATTCTTAATGCTCTAGCAGCGGGAAATACAGTCATCGCCAAGCCATCAGAGGTAACTCCTTTAGTTGGTGTGTGCATCGAAAATCTGTTTCTTGAAGCTGGTTTCCCAGAAGGGACTATACAGTTTGCCCATGGAGGGAAAGAATTGGGTGCGGCATTAACTGAGCAAAAACCAGATTATATATTTTTTACTGGATCTGTAAGGACTGGAAAAATGATTGGTGAGGTCGCAGCAAGACACCTGATCCCAACGACTCTGGAGCTTGGCGGTAAGGATCCGATGATCGTTCTGCGTGATGCTAACTTGGAGCGGGCTGTGAACGGGGCTCTATGGGGGGCTTTCACAAATAGTGGGCAGGTGTGCATGAGTGTAGAAAGGGTATATGTGGAACGTCCTGTTTATAAGGAATTTCTAATGCTTCTTAAAGAAAAAACGAAGTCCATGAGGCAGGGAGTGCAATCGAACGATGATATCGGTTCAATGACTTTCCCGGCACAAGTTGATATTGTGGCTGGACACCTGGAGGATGCACTGAATAAGGGGGCCGTACTTGAAACCGGAACACCTCCAAAAGAGTGGAAAAAGGGACAGACCCATTTCATTCCGCCGGCAATTCTGTCCAATGTCGATCATTCCATGAAAATCATGAAAGAAGAAACGTTCGGACCCGTGTTGCCTGTTATACCTTTCGATACGGAGGAAGAAGTAATCGCCCTGGCAAATGAAAGTGAATATGGACTCAATTCCAGCGTTTGGACAATGGATAGGGAAAAAGCAAGCAGGATTGCGTCACGGTTAGTAACCGGGGCGGTGACGATCAATGATGTGCTGATAACGGTTGCTAATCATCATTTACCATTTGGCGGTGCCAAACAAAGTGGGGTTGGCCGCTATCATGGCGAGCATGGATTGAAGATTTTTTGCCATGAAAAAGCGATCATGATCGATAATGGTAAAAACAATACAGAAATACAATGGTATCCATATGAAGGGAAATACCCGAGTTTTTTATCGCTGTTTCAGAACTACTTTTCTGCCAAACCGAACTGGATTCGTTTCGGCAAAGAATATTTGCGATTGATGAAATTATCCAAAGGGAACCGAAAGTGAGATCCATTTATAAAAAAGATTGTTATTTTCATAACTCGCGCGTATACTATTAATATACTTAATAACTGATTTTCCTTTTCAAAGGGGAGTAGCGTTAGGGTTCGCCCTAAAACAAAGTCGTCATTACGTGGATGTTAAACATTCATCGGCTTTGTTGACATGATTTCATGTTCAGCAAGACCTTTGCCTATACGGCAGAGGTCTTTTTATTTTGCCAATGCCAATAGGAAGGAAATACTAACTATTGGAGGTTGAATGGATGGAAGCATCAATATTATTGGAATATGGCTGGGTCCTTCTTATCTTGGTTGGATTGGAAGGGATACTTGCTGCGGATAATGCAGTCGTCATGGCTGTCATGGTTAAGCATTTGCCAAAAGAACAACAGCGAAAAGCCTTGTTTTATGGTCTGATGGGAGCTTTTGTTTTCCGCTTTGCAAGTTTATTCCTTATTTCCTTTCTTGTCGACGTGTGGCAAGTTCAAGCAATCGGTGCGATTTATTTACTTTTCATTGCTTTTCAGAACATTTACAAAAAATACGCTGGTAAAGGTGATAAGGAAATCAAGAAACCCAAAAAGCAATCTGGCTTCTGGATGACCGTGGTAAAGGTTGAAGCGGCTGATATAGCTTTCGCAATCGATTCCATGTTGGCTGCCGTCGCACTGGCTGTTACACTTCCTGCAACAGGCTGGATGAAAGTAGGCGGTATTGACGGAGGGCAATTCGCTGTCATGTTCCTCGGAGGTTTGATTGGATTGGTCATTATGCGATTTGCAGCAACTGCATTCGTGAAATTGCTTCATCAGCGTCCTTCACTTGAAATGGCAGCATTTTTGATTGTGGGTTGGGTTGGAGTGAAATTGGCGGTACACACACTTGCACACCCTTCATTGGCTGTCATCGATCATCATTTCCCTGAATCAACTCTTTGGAAATCGATTTTCTGGGCTGTTTTGATTGGAATTGCAGCAGGTGCTTGGATCATTTCAAGCAAAAAAGAAAAAAAAGAAAAAGAAGAGAAAAAAATACAGGAAGCTTAAAAAAACAGGCCTGCTGGTCACGCCTAGAGTTTGTAGTCAAAAGGGGTTTTACCTAAAATTTCAAAACAAAGTTCATTGGAACGAAAGGTGCGAGACTCCTGCGGGAAAAGCGCGTCAAGGGGAGACCCCGCAGGCGCAAGGCGCCGAGGAGGCTCCCGGACCGCCCGCGGAAAGCGAGTGCCTGGAGTGGAAATCAACGTTTGAGGTTTTATAAACCTTCATAAAAACTGAAACAAATTTGATTTTCATCGAGTTTATCTACAGTCTGTAGGCGTGCTGGTCACGCCTATTTTTTTTGCTTCTTAATGTATTTATGGAGATGACCCTCAAAAGCGCAGGTATGTTTACGTATGATATGTTAAAAGATGTGAATATTAAATTCCGGTTATAAAAATGACAATTGTCCCATTGTATTGGACGAAAACCCGGAAAAAGTTATTTTACTGTAATTGCACTGTAATAAACGAGAAAAAACTAAGTATTTTATCATGTTGATATATTATGTGATTTCATTTAAATCGCAAAAATAGTTCTTTTGGTACTGTCTTTTAGACTCCCTCCGCTTAAGATAAGTATGTTGATGCGTATTTTATGTTCAACAGGAGCGAGGTGAGCAGATGCTTGGTGTGTTGTTTACAGCATTCAAAAAAAAGCGTTCTTTAGAAGAAACCGTATTGAAAATTCAACAAGGCGATATTAGCCTTCGTAATGATACTATAGAGTCATTCAAACCTTTTATTGCGAAAACAGTGTCATCGGTTTGCAAACGTTACATATACGAATCGGATGATGAATTCAGTATTGGTATGATTGCTTTTAACGAGGCAATCGATAAATATTCCCCGGAAAAAGGCCGTTCTTTATTGGCATTTGCCGAAACCCTCGTTAAACGAAGGGTTATAGATTATTTAAGAAGCCAGTCCAAACAAAAAGAAGTTGTATTGGATTTATCATTGAATGATGATAATGATCAAAGCCATATATATATTGATAATGAAAATTCCATCAATGAATACGAGAAGCAGAAGGAATCGGAAAGAAGAAAAGAAGAAATTCAGCTTTATATAAGCCATCTACAGGATTTTGGTCTGTCATTTGAGGATTTAGTTGAAAACTCTCCCAAACATGCAGATGCCAGGAAGGGAGCTATTATGATTGCTAAATTGTTAATGGAAGATGACGAACTGAAAGAAATCCTGTTTGCAAAAAAGCGGCTGCCCGTAAAACAACTTGAGGGAAAAGTGGAAGTAAGCAGAAAAACGATTGAACGGAACAGAAAATACATCATTGCTGTGGCAATCATAATAAACGGAGATTTTTTGTATTTGAATGATTATATAAAAGGGGCTATCGATGAATGAAAAAAGGAGTTATTCTTTCAGTTAATAAGCGATTTGTAACCCTATTGACCCCCGAGGGTGAATTTCTGAAAACCAAAAGGCAGGAAAGGGTATATGAAGTGGGGGAGGAAATCACTTTTTCACCTGCTAAACAAAAGTTCACTTTAGCCTTTTCCAATTTTCATTCATCTTTCAAAAAAACCGCCGTGCTAAGCATTGCCTCCACCTTCTTGATTCTCTTTTCGATTCTTCCTTCTTATTTCTCAGGTCCTGTGTCGGCATATATGACGATAGATGTGAATCCAAGCATTGAATTGGAGCTTGATAATGATTTAGAAGTTCTCAAACTTACCGGTTTAAATGAAGACGGCAAGCTTGTGATTGGTCAGCTGAGGGACTGGGAGGGCAAGGATATAAAGATTGTTACAAACCGAATCGTTGAAACGACGAAGCAACTTGGTTATTTGAAAGGAAATAAACAAATCGTCGTTTCCACAACGTTATTGAAAAAAAATAAAGAACTGGACAAGAATTTAAAAGAAGAGATAAAAGAAATATCGGAGCAGGATAATGTTTCTGATACAAAAATGAAAGTGATCCAGGCAACAAAAAGCGATCGGAAGCAAGCAAGGGAACAAGGCATATCCACGGGTAAGTATCTGGAAAAGAAGTTGAATGAAGATAAAGAAAAGGTAAAAGTCAATAAGAGGGAGCCTGCTCCAGCGCCAGATAAAAAAATCGAGGGAAAGGTTGTTATTCCGAAAGAGAAGGGTGTAACGCTGAGTACGGAAAACAAATCGGATGGGGAAAAGAAAAAAGAAAATGATGCAATTGAAATAAAGCAAAAGCCGGCTAATGAAGCCAAACCGACTGAAAGGAAAGGCCCGGCAACGCAATTTACTAAAATTAAGGAACAAACCGAACGGGTAGATACAATTGGAAAACGGAATGCCATAAATGGAAACAAGGAAAAAAGCAACAAGCCAAAAGGAAAATCGGATAGCGATCACAGCAACCAATCAAAGAACGAGCATAAAAATGAAAAGAGTGATAAAAAGATCGATGTGAAAAAAGTTCCATCAGTCAATGAAAAGAATAATAATGATCATAAAAAGCACGACAGGCAGGATAAACAAGGGAAGCAAGATAAACAGGATAGGCAGGATAAACATGGTAAGCAAGATAACCATGATAAGCAATATAAACAAGAGAAGAAAGATTGGGATAAGTCGAAATGGGGTAAAGGCAATAATGGAAACGGAAATGGACATAATGATTAAAAAGAGTCCAGCATGCAGCTGGACTCTTAGCCATGGTTATTAAATTGTAATAAGAATTATTGACCTTTAAGTTGAGATTGTGCTTGTTGTACAAGACGTTTCGTGATTTCTCCGCCAACTGAACCATTGGCACGTGCTGAAGTATCGGAACCTAATTGTACACCGAATTCAGATGCAATTTCATATTTGATTTGTTCTAATGCTTGTTCGATTCCAGGAACAAGAAGGTTGTTACTGCTGTTAGCCATTTGAATCTCCCCTTTACTTTTTCAACGGCTTTTGCCGCTGTAATGATAGTATAAGTAGAATGTGGAGTTTTACTTATATGAGCAGCATCAAAGTTATTGGTAAACCTGCCTATTTGTTGTAAGTAAGTCAGTTTTAAAAGAGAATGGAAAAAAGAATGAAAAAAGAATGAAAAAAGGGTAAACTAGATTTTTAATGGTTATGTGATTCGCATAACTATAAAGGAGTAAGAAAGGAAACTCTTTATGTTTGCTATCAAAAAAATATTATCAAAGTTAACACCCGCTCAGCTTATCGTCGGTTATTACTTTTTGGCCGTAAGTATCTCGACCATACTGTTGAGTCTGCCGGTTGCTCTTAAGCCAGGCGTGGAATTTAAATTCATGGATGCATTATTCACAGCCGTAAGTGCAGTTAGTGTAACAGGCCTAACAGTTGTTAGTTTACCCGAAGTGTATAATGAGGTAGGCTATTTCATTCTAATGTTTGTTCTCCAATTTGGCGGTATTGGCATTATGACACTTGGAACGTTTTTTTGGTTGATTTTGGGTAAGAAAATCGGTTTGAAGGAAAGACAATTGATCATGACAGATCAAAACCAATCGAATCTTTCGGGTCTTGTTAAATTATTGATTCAAATCATTCAGATATTTGTCGTAATTGAAATGATTGGAGCTCTAGTTTTAGGCATTTACTTTCTGAATTATTTTCCTAACTGGAAAGAAGCCTTTTTAAATGGCTTATTTTTAGCCATAAGTGCCACCACGAATGCTGGTTTTGATATTACCGGTATTTCAATGATTCCATTTAAAGACGATTATTTTGTACAGTTCATCACGATTATCCTGCTTACCCTTGGAGCAATCGGGTTTCCTGTCTTGATTGAGTTGAAAGAGTTTTTATCCAATAAAGCCCGTACTTATAAGTTTCATTTTTCTTTGTTCACGAAGCTGACATCAGTCACTTTCTTTTCCCTTATCATTGGGGGAACGATCCTGATTCACTTGCTGGAAATGAACGGGTTTTTTAAAGATAAAAACTGGCACGAATCTTTTTTTTACTCTCTATTTATGTCATCGAATACGAGAAGTGGTGGCCTTGCAACGATGAATGTGAGCGATTTTTCGGAACCGACCCTTTTATTGCTGAGCATTTTAATGTTCATTGGAGCATCCCCAAGTTCAGTCGGGGGAGGGATACGGACAACGACTCTGGCCATCATGATTCTATTTTTATGGAATTTCATGAGGGGAAGGCGTTCCATTAAAGTGTTCAAGCGGGAGATTCATCCCGATGATATTCGAAAGGCGACAGCAGTTATGATCATGGGATCGCTCCTTTGCATAATCGCGGTCTTCATTTTATCGATTACTGAGAATTTTACTTTGATGCAAATCATTTTTGAAGTATGCTCGGCTTTTGGTTCAGTTGGACTTTCGATGGGTATTACGCCTGAACTCAGTAATACGGGTAAGATTGTCATTATGATCATTATGTTCATTGGCCGTGTCGGGATAACGTCCCTCCTGTATATCATAGGCCATAAAGAAGTTACGGAAAATTATCATTATCCAAAGGAACGTGTCATCATTGGGTAAATGATTTAAGTAGAACAGTAACCTTTCCATCTAGGAAAGGTTTTTTGTTTTGTTTGCAGGAATCGTGGACAAAATGTTGAAATTTACCTATAAGTGAGTATTCAACTATTTAAACATACAAAAATATACTTAATTTGCCCCCTTACTTTGAATTCATTCGGATGAAGTATAAATCATTTTGGTGAGGAGGTGGAAGAAGTGAAGAAATATACTGGAAGGATCTTTGTCCCTGCCCTTTTCTTCATATTGATATTACCCTATATAGGGTGGCTGGGGCATGAAGAACGAAGGTTTTCCGCCTTTGCAGGAATATATTTAATCGTAATTTTAACCATTGCCTGGTGTTTGGGTGCCATCTTCGATCATAACCGGAAAACGATTGCTTTGTTGCAGGATAGCGAAGGGCGTTATCGCATTATCTCCAATTATTCTAAAGAATTAATCAATAGCTTCAATGAGGTCGTTTTCCAAACGGATGAGAAAGGGAAATGGTTGTATTTAAACCCGGCATGGAAATCGATGAGTGGTGCAACCGTGAATGAATCCCTGGGGCTTCACTTTTCTAAGCATATGGATAACGCTTCTTATCAAGACGTATTAAAGACCTTTGCGGACTCCTTTCATCGAGGGGATAAATATTTTCGTGCGGACATTAAACTAAATGCGAAAAAGGGAACAAGTTGGGTTGAAGCATTCGTTAAACTAATTTACGATGACGCTGGGAAATTTATCGGGACGGCGGGCATATTATCGGAAATCAATGAACGTAAACATGCGGAGGAAAAGCTTGTGAGCCAAAACGAACACCTGGCAATCACATCAAGCAAATTATCAACGGCTGCCCAACTTGCGGCAGGGATTGCACATGAGGTCAGGAACCCGATGACAGCGATAATGGGATTCGTGAAGTTGATTAAAGATGGCGGTTCTGAAAAGCAGGAATACTATGATATTATTTTTTCGGAAATAAATCGAATCGAGCAAGTTCTGAATGAACTCTTGCTGCTATCGAAACCTGCTGAGGCGGTTTTTCTTGAGAAGGATTTAAAGGAGAGCTGCAACCATGTCGTAACGCTGTTGGAGACAAATGCCGTACTGAACAATATTCAAATTCATAAAAATTATGATTCAGAACCTATTTTTATGTACTTTGATGAAAATCAAATCAAGCAAGTATTAATAAACATGATAAAAAATTCCATAGAATCGATGCCGAATGGCGGAAATATTTTTGTGAGTATAAATGAAAAAAATGGGGAAGTTTTTTTGAGCATTTTGGATGAAGGGGAGGGTATCCCGGAAAACTCCCTTCAAAAAGTAGGAGAGCCATTTTTCACTACAAAAACAACAGGAACGGGATTGGGTCTTTCCGTTTGTTTTAGAATCATCGAAAAGCACGGAGGAAAAGTTTTCATCACAAGTGAACTGAAAAAAGGTACGAAAATCGTTTGTATCTTTCCAACCGTCCAACAAAGGGAATATAGTGAGAACGAAAAGGTCCGGATGCAGGGCCACGAATGACAAGAAAATAATGATTTAATCGTTGAAAAAATCTGGATATTATGTATATACTTTAAGAGTAATAACATACTAACCGGTTAGTAAGTTTAAAAGGAGGAATTCAATTTGAACTTTGAACATACTCAAAAGGTGAAAGATCTGGAAAAGAAGTTAACGGAATTCATGGAAAAGCACGTTTACCCAAATGAATCAATATACAAGAAGCAGCTTGAAGCACAGAAGAGCCGCTGGAGTGAAATACCCCCGATTTTATCTGAATTGACGGCAAAAGCAAAAGAAGAAGGATTATGGAATTTATTTTTACCTGATAGCGGTTATGGCGCGGGTTTAACAAATCTAGAATATGCCCCGCTTTGTGAAATCATGGGTAGGTCGTCGATAGGGCCTGAAATCTTCAACTGTAATGCGCCGGACACTGGTAATATGGAAGTGTTGGTGAGATACGGTTCAGATGAACATAAGGAACGCTGGCTGAAGCCCTTGCTTGCTGGGGAAATCCGCTCATGTTTCTCGATGACAGAACCGGAAGTGGCGTCTTCCGATGCGACCAATATCGAATGCAGGATAGAAAAGACGGGTAATGAGTATGTCATAAACGGCCGAAAATGGTGGTCTTCAGGCGCAGGCGATCCCCGATGCAAGATTGCCATCGTCATGGGTAAGACGGATCCTGAGGCGTCCAAGCATGAACAACAGTCAATGATTCTTGTACCGCTGGATACACCGGGTGTCAAAATCGAGAGAATGCTCCCTGTGTTTGGTTATGATCATGCCCCGCATGGCCATGCCGAAATCACTTTTGAAAATGTGAGGGTCCCGGCAACGAATATTCTATGGGGTGAAGGCAAAGGATTTGCGATTGCCCAAGGAAGACTCGGACCCGGAAGGATACATCATTGCATGAGGCTGATCGGCGCTGCTGAAAGAGCTCTTGAAGAATTATGTAAGCGCATTCAAAACCGTGTCGCTTTTGGTAAAACATTGGCGAGACAAGGTGTGATCATGGAGTGGGTTGCTGATTCACGCATTGAAATCGAACAAGCAAGACTTCTGACCTTAAAAGCTGCTTATATGATGGATACTGTCGGGAACAAGGAAGCGAAGGCGGAGATTGCCATGATAAAAGTGGTGGCACCAAATATGGCATTGAATGTGCTGGACAGGGCCATCCAAGGCTTTGGAGCTGCAGGGATTTCCGATGATTTCCCTTTTGCTGCACATTGGGCAAATGCACGGACTTTAAGGCTTGCTGATGGTCCCGATGAAGTTCACCGCTCACAAGTTGCTAAGATAGAACTTCGAAAATACCAGCAAAAGCATGAGGTGAAAATATGAAAGTTACCGACTTATTCGATCTAACTGGAAAGACGGCGATCATAACCGGTGGAGGGAGAGGATTGGGAGCACAAATAGCGACCGGCTTTGCCGAAGCTGGGGCAAATGTCGTTCTTTGTTCAAGGAAGAAGGAGGCATGCGACGAAGTTGCTTCACAAATCGAAAAGTTTGGAGTCAGGGCGCTTTCCCTGAAGTGTGATATCACCAATCCTTCAGATGTACAGGAAGTTGTTAACGAAACTTACCGTGAATTTGGTGCCATCGACATTTTAGTAAACAATAGCGGGGCATCCTGGGGGGCACCAGCCGTCGACATGCCCCTTGAAGCATGGCAGAAGGTGATGAATGTCAATGTAACAGGAACCTTTATCATGAGCCAGACAACAGGCAGGGTCATGATTGAACAGGGACATGGGAAAATCATAAACATCGCTTCCGTTGCCGGATTAGGGGGGACCGACCCGAGGGTGCTCGATACGGTCGGATATAATACGAGTAAAGGGGCGGTCATTACTTTAACGAAGGATTTAGCTGTTAAATGGGGTCAGCATAATATCAATGTTAATGCAATCGCACCCGGATTCTTTCCGACAAAAATGACGAAAGGGGTTCTTGAGCAAGGAAAGAATCCTATCTTGGATTCCACGCCGCTAAAAAGATTAGGGAGTGATGATGATTTGAAAGGGGCAGCGGTTTTCCTGGCCTCAAAGGCATCCGATTTTGTGACTGGAAATATCTTGATTGTCGATGGGGGTTCACATGCAAAGTAATGAAAGATGAGTAAATATGGCTGGAGGGTATGAAATGATGAATGAAAAAAAATGGCTTTCCGTTTATCCTGATTCAATTTCAAAGGAAATTAAAGTCCCTGAGTTTCCGATGCAAAGGATCCTTCAAAATGCATGTCAGTCCTATCCAAACAATACAGCTATTACTTTTTATGACCGAAAGATATCCTATCAGGAACTTTTTCATGCGTCGCAAGCCTTTGCTTCAGCCCTGCAAAAAAAAGGTGTTCAAAAAGGCGATCGTGTCGCCATCATGCTACCTAACTGTCCGCAATACGTTATAGCTTATTATGGATCGTTGGCAACAGGAGCCATTATCACCCAAATCAACCCAATGCTGGTTGAAAGGGAGCTTCAGCATATTTTACAGGACTCCGGTGCTGAAACGATCGTTGTATTGGATGGATTATACCCGAAAGTGAAAAGTGTGCAGCAACATGCAAATCTGAAAAATATCATCGCCGTAAGCCTTCAGTCTTCGGATGCAGATTTCCAGCCTGATGCTTCTTTTGACCAATTCATGAAGGCAGGGGACGGCAAAATCAATCACGTATCAATCGATCCGGAAAATGATATAGCCGTTCTTCAGTATACAGGAGGAACAACCGGCCGTTCAAAAGGGGCGATGCTGACTCACAGCAATATTCTGGCCAATGTCGTTCAATCGTATGAATTCTTCAAGCATGAATTAAAAATGGGCTCTGAAAGAACGCTGTCGGTCATCCCGCTTTTTCATGTTTTTGGAATGACGTCCGCAATGAATTTATCCGTGTATATTGCGGGTGATTCCATCATGCTGCCACGATTTGAAATAGAAGAGGTGCTGGAAACGATTAAGCGTGAACAGCCGACCACTTTTCCTGGTGTACCGACCATGTATGTAGCGTTGACGAATCATCCAAAGGCAGAAGAATATGGAATGGGCTCAATCCAGGTCTGTAACAGCGGAAGTGCACCGATGCCCGTGGAACTGCTGCGTGAGTTCGAACGAAAATCAGGTGCGAAGATATTGGAAGGCTACGGTCTTACGGAAGCTTCGCCAACAACGCATTGTAACCCGGCATTTGCAAAAAGGAAGCCTGGGAGCGTCGGGATTGGTTTCCCTTCGACTGAATATAAAGTGATGGACCTGGGAGACGGGACAAAAGAAATGGCCCCTGGCGAATTGGGGGAATTGGTCGTCAAAGGACCTCAAGTGATGAAAGGTTACTGGAATATGCCGGAGGAAACGGCGGTGACCCTTAGGGATGGTTGGCTTTATACGGGTGATATCGCCAAAGTTGATGAAGACGGTTATCTCTATATTGTCGACAGGAAAAAAGATTTGATCATCGCAAGTGGTTATAATATATATCCGCGAGATGTAGAGGAAGTTCTTTATGAACATCCTGCTGTCCAGGAAGCGGTTGTCATCGGAGTTCCAGATGCTTACCGAGGGGAGTCGGTAAAAGCTGTGCTTGTACTTAAAAATAATAAAACGGCAAATGAACGGGAAATCATCGATTACTGCCGAGCAAACCTATCGGCTTATAAAGTTCCGCATTTCGTTGAATTTCGTGATGAGTTACCGAAAACAAATGTCGGAAAGATTTTAAGGCGTGCTTTAAGAGAAGAACTTTCCAGGAAATAAGAGGGCTTTGATAGTACGAACGCGTATGATATCAATTCAGCTGAAATTTTAACAGATTGCGAGGATGCAAACATGAAAGAAAAAATGACAGAACATAGCATACGCTTATTTGAAAAGAAGGGCTTTAGTGAAACGTCGATTTCCGATATCGTCGAGTCGGTCGGGGTTACGAAGGGAACGTTTTATTATTACTTTACGAGCAAAGAGCAGTTGCTTATGGATATTCATCTAGCTTATATAGGCGAGTTGCTTAGTGAGCAGGAAATAATCATGTTGGATCCTGGGAAAAGTTGTAGGGATAAGCTTTTCGATATGGTATTGATGCTGTTAAAAAGCATCAAAACCAAAAAATCCAGCGCAACGGTGTTTTTCCGTGAAATGAAAAATCTAAGTGATGAAAAACTTGCACAAATCCTTCCTAAGCGGGATGAGTTCCGTAATAAAATCGAGCAAGTGCTGATTAGCGGCATCGAGAACGGAGAACTACGTTCCAATCTCGATGCATCCATCATCTCTTTTGCTATTTTGGGTGTGGCCAATTGGAGCTATCATTGGTTCGACCCAGAAGGTGAAAAAACCGAACAGGAAGTTGCAGCCATTTTTATGGGGATGATTCTGCAGGGAATTGAAGCGTGACCAGGTTACATACTAACCAGTTAGTAGAAGGGAGATAGAAGGCATGACCAACAAGCAAATTCAATCAATAACCGTAATTGGGGCTGGGCAGATGGGGCATCAAATTGCGATGCTTGCTGCACTTGGAGGTTACGAAACGATTCTTCAGGATGTTCAGGAAAACGCGTTGAATACAGCCCAAGAAAAATTGGACGTCATTTTGACTAAATGGGTTCAAAAAGGAAAATTGTCCGAAGATCGTAAGTTGGCTGCTTTTAGCCGTCTTCAATATACCACCGATCTTGAGAAAGCGGCCAGTGGAGCTGATTTGATCATTGAAGCGGTTGTTGAAAAACTTGATGTGAAACGGGAAGTCTTCGCTAGACTTGAAGAATTGGCGCCAGCAGAAACCATTTTTGCAACGAATAGTTCAACGATTGTCAATAGCCTGATTGCTAGTGTGACGAATCGTCCGGATAAGTTCATTAATATGCATTTCTTTTTCCCGCCTCTAATAATGGATTGTGTTGAAGTTGTCATGAGTGATCAAACATCGGAGGAAACAGCGAAGCTTGCGATGGAAGTCACAGAGAGAATGAATAGGACAGGAGTTTTGTTAAGGAAAGAGATATCGGGATTCGTAGCAAACCGAATTTTGGGAGCGTTGCAGCGTGAGGCCTTATATTTGTATGAAGAAGGAATTGTGGACTATAAGGATATCGATTTAATTTGCAGGAAAGCTTTAGGCCATCCCATCGGCCCTTTTGAACTGATGGATCTATCAGGTATTGATGTGGGATATTTTGTCATGCAGCAGCGATACAATGAAACTGGAAATCCAGAAGACAAGCCAAATGCTTGTATAGAAGAAAAGGTGAATAAAGGACAATTAGGCAGGAAAACAGGAAAAGGCTGGTATGATTATCCAAACCAAGGAGTGAAGAATTGATGACAAAATTAATTAGAGTGGTTAAGGAAAATAAGCTTGCGGTCATCACCATCGATAATCCTCCATTAAACGTAATCAGTAAACAAGTATTCAGAGAATTGGGAGAAACATTCGATGAACTTTCAAAAGATACTGAAACTGTTGTGGTACTCATAACCGGTGCAGGCAATATCGCATTTGCCGCTGGTGCTGATATAAAAGAATTCCCTAACATGATGGGGAACCCGAATATGAAAGAAATGGTAAAGGAAAGTCATGCCGTCCTAACCAAAATCGACCAGTTACCTAAACCTACGATAGCTGTATTAAATGGCCTGACTTTGGGCGGTGGATGCGAACTGGCTCTGGCCTGTGATTTGAGAGTGGCAGAAACACAGGTTCAAATTGGTCTGCCGGAAGTGAAATTGGGCTTATTTCCTGGAGCTGGCGGTACACAGCGTTTGTCCAGACTTGTAGGAAACGCAAAAGCAAAAGAGATTATCTTTACCGGTGATCCGCTTGGTGCCATAGAAGCGGAAAAGATCGGGCTTGTCAATAAAGTCGTTGAGCAAGGCTGCGGCTTATCGGAAGCGAAAATCTTGGCCTCACGATTGACAAGGCACTCACTTCAGGCACTTTCGAGAATCAAGAAAGCGATTAATGAAGGAAGTGAAGCAACGCTTGAACAAGGTCTAGAGATTGAAACGAATCTTTTTCAAGAAATCTTCCAAACTGAAGATGTTAAAGAAGGGGTTTCCGCTTTCTTGGATAAACGTAAACCTGCTTTCGTACATCGTTAATCAAGGAGGGGTCTTATGCATGAATTGGAAGTCAACGTCCGTTTTTCCGAAACGGATGCTTTGGGCCACATCAATAACACAAGCTATTTCATATACCTCGAAGAAGCACGCATGAAATTTTTTGAAGCTTTAGGCCTAGCGGCGAATGTCGAATCTTGGAATTTTTTGTTAGCCTCCACTAAATGCGACTTTATTGCTCAGGGATTTTTCAATCAACTCTTGACCATCCGTACATCTTTGACAAAGGTAGGTACGAAAAGTTGTGAAATGGTCCATGATATCCTCTGTTCACAAACTGGGGAAGTGATTGCTAGGGGAAGTGCAGTTTTAGTCTGTTTTAATTTTTTGAATCAAAAAAGTGAACCTATTCCTGAATTTATTAAAGAAAAGCTCATTTCACATCTTGTTCATAATTAGAATGAAAAAAGTCTAAAGGAGGGAAGAACATGGTTGACGATACGATTCCTGTTCGGCCCGGCGAGGAACTGAATATTGTTGCATTAGAAGGTTTCCTAAGAAAAAATGTATTGGATCTTCCAAATGAACCGTTAGAATTGCAACAATTTTCCACGGGCTATTCCAATTTGACCTATCAGCTGAAAATTGGTGAGTGGGAGGCTGTCCTCAGAAGGCCACCTCTTGGTCCTGTTGCTCCAAAGGCACATGATATGAAGCGTGAACATCATATCCTTTCTTCAATCAACCCATATTTTCAAGCAGCTCCCGAGCCTATTCTGTTCTCGGATGATGAATCGATTGCGGGGGCCCCTTTTTTCCTAATGGAAAGGAAACATGGAATTGTAATAGATACCGAATTTCCCAAGGGAATCGAGCCTACTGTTGAAAAGTGCAGACAGCTTTCATATGTGATGGTCAATCGGCTTGCTGATCTTCACTCGATTCCCCATGAGAAAACGAGGTTGGTGGAAATTTCCAAACCTGAAGGGTTCATTGAAAGACAAGTACGCGGATGGATTTCCCGCTATGAGAGAGCAAAGACAGATGAAATCAAGGAAATTCGTCCGCTTATCGATTATTTTCAACAGAATATCCCGAAATATAGCCAGACTTCAATTATCCATTATGACTATAAGATCAATAATGCCATGTTTAACAAGGACCTTACAGAGATGGTTGGTTTATTTGATTGGGAAATGTCCACCGTTGGTGATCCGCTAGCCGATCTAGGAGTGGCTTTAAGCTACTGGACGGAAAGCGGTGACCCGGAACTTATCAAATTCGGTGTGGGTCAAGCGTCAATCACGACTTTAACCGGTTTCCTGACACGAAGGGAATTTATCGAGACGTATGCAGCAAGAAGCGGCAGGGATGTTTCCAACGTCGATTTTTATTTAACCTTTGGTTACTTTAAGTTAGCTGTCATCCTTCAGCAAATCTATTATCGATATAAAAAAGGCCAGACAAATGATTCCCGTTTTTCCAATCTCGGAAAAACGGTTAAAAGCTTACTCACTCATGCTGCAAATGTAGCTGCGAAGGAAGTTTAATTAAATGGAATATATACAAAACATTCATTTGCTACTAAAAAAAGAAGAGATAGATAGGGAAAAGCTTCAAGAGGGGGATAAAGTTGCGGTCATCCTGGATGTGTTATTAGCGACCACAACGATTATTTCAGCACTTCATGATGGAGCACGCCAGGTGATACCTGTCATGGATCCAGTGGATGCCTTGGTGAAAAGCCAGGAATTGGACCATGGGGATTCCATAGTGGCAGGGGAACTAAAAGCAAAGCCGGTTGATGATTTAATGTATCCAAGTCCGACGCTATTGAGTAAGTTGGTACCTGGCAAAACTTTAATATTGTCCACGACTAATGGAACGGTTGCGCTAAGGAATTCAGCCGCTGCCAAAAAGGTTTATATCGCATCTTTGTTAAATAATCCGTCTGTTGCTGAAAAAATAAAAAAACATCATAAAACAGAAACGATCATCATCGTTTGTTCGGGAAACTCAGGTGAATTCAGTCTGGAAGACTTTTACGGTGCAGGTCATTTGATAGATTGCCTGATTGCTGGATCACAAGGTACGTTCATACTCAACGATGCAGCAAAGGCTGCAAAAGCGCTTTATCGAACGAATAGCGAAAATGCCTTTGATATCCTGAAATCATCATATGTCGGACAGTTGTTTGACAAACACAGCTTGATCGCAGATTTGGAATTGGCGGCGCAAAAAGGTTCGATGGATCTTGTCCCAGAGTTGGTGGATGGAAAGATCGAAGCTGAATTGAAAAGGCAGGAAACGTAGTTCAAAACCTGGATAAGGAGTGAAGGGCATGAGATTTTCACAGTCAATAGCGGTGGTGACAGGTGCAGGTTCCGGTATTGGGAAAGCTACAGCGATGCGCCTGTCGGACGAAGGGGCAAAAGTGTTGTTGGTAGGGCGGACGAAAGGAAAGCTGGAGGAAGCAGCTGCAGAAATCAATGCAAGGCACACGATTCCCGTAGCCGACATTTTCCCTGCAGATGTTACCGTCGAGGAAGATGTAAAGAATCTGGCCATGTATGTGAAGGAACAATATCGTGACCTTCACATTTTAATCAATAATGCAGGTGGATCAAAGTCCTCGAAGCTTTTGGATACATCTGAAGCTGATTGGGATATGATTCAACATGTCAATTTGAAAAGTGTCTTTCTAGTTTCCAAGTACTTGGGAAAAGTGATGGAAGAAGGAGTTGGCAGTGGAAATAAAGCCATCAAACGGGCAATCGTGAATGTGGCTTCACTGTCAGGACATCAGGCAGGGGCATTCATCCCGCATTACAGCTCTGCTAAAGCAGGGGTCATCAGTTTAACGAAATCATTGGCACTGGAACTCGCTGCAGCCGGCATTCGGGTCAATTCCGTATCACCGGGATTCATTGAAACGCCTTTAACGGAGGATGGATTGCAAAATGAAAAATTCGTAAAGTCGATTCAACGGAACACGGCACTGGAAAGAGTGGGGAAAGCGGAGGAAATAAGTAATGTCATTACCTTTGCTGCTTCGCCGGAGGCTTCCTATATGACTGGGACGGATTTATTGGTGGATGGCGGCTGGTTGATCAAATAGAAAAAGGGGATGGGTAAATGTTAAAAGAACACTTATTGACAGAGGTAACCGATAATGTAATGATCCTGACTTTGAATCGTCCTGAAAGCTTGAATGCATTTAGCCCGGATATGATTGCAAGCTTAACGAAAGCGATTAAGGATGTAAAACAAACACCACATATAAGGGCAGTCATTATCAAAGGGGCGGGAAGATCATTCACTGCGGGAGGTGACGTTAAGTCAATGGGGAAGGCCTCTGCAAGTCAATTGTATGATCATGTTGGCAGAATGAATGAATGCATATTGGCTCTGGATGCTTCTGAGGTTCCCGTAATCGCTGCCGTCCATGGATTTGCGGCAGGGGCCGGATTTAATTTGGCACTCGCCTGTGATTTGATCGTGGCTTCCGATGATAGTCAATTTGCCATGAGTTTTTCACAGGTAGGCCTGATCTCTGATGGAGGTGGTTCGTATTTTTTACCTAAATTAGTAGGGCCCCACCTTGCAAAGCAGCTCTTCTTTACTGCCGAGCCAATTTCTGCGGAACGCTTATACCAGTTAGGTGTCATTAATTATCTATATCCTCTCAATCAACTTGAAAAGGAATCATTGAAACTTGCGGAAAAGCTGGCAAATGGACCGACAAAAGCTTATGGGATGATGAAAAAGCTCGTTAGCCATTCATTTACGGCTACACTTGATGAAATGCTCGAACAGGAACGTATCACGCAAACCTTGATGGCCTCCACAGAAGATCATCTGGAGGGAGTTGCAGCATTCAAAGAAAAAAGAAAACCGGAATTTACAGGGAATTAATAAGGGAGGGATAAAGATGAGAGCCATTCATTTTGAAGAATACGGCGGACCGGAAGTACTGAAATTGACTGAAATGGAAAGGCCCGTGCCAACTGGGCATGAAGTTCTGATTGAAATCGATTGTGTCGGCGTCAATTATGCAGATACAGCGAGAAGGGAAGGGCAATATGTGGTACCTACGCCGCTTCCGTTCATTCCAGGTGCGGAAGTGGCTGGCGTTGTGGTGGAAGTTGGTGGAAAGGTGACCAAAATCAAACCCGGTACAAGGGTAGTGAGTTTAATTGAATCGGGTGGATATTCAGAATATGCCCTTTCAGATGAATTCTCGGCCATTCCGCTTCCTGATGCCATACAGTTTCATGAAGCTGTTGCCCTGCCACTTCAAGGTCTGAGCGCCTATCATATTCTAAAGACAATGGGACGCATGCAACAGGGGGAAACGGTATTGGTCCATGCTGCTGCAGGTGGAGTGGGAACGATTGCCGTACAATTAGCCAAAATCTTCGGGGCTGGAAAAGTGATTGCTACCGCCAGCACAGTGGAAAAGTTGGAACTGGCTAAGTCGATGGGGGCAGATGAACTTATCGATTACACGAAAGAAGGATGGGAAATGAAAGTCCGTGAGGTCACGTCCGGAAAGGGAGTAGACGTGGCGCTGGAAATGGCAGGAGGGGATGTTTTCAATAAAACATTGAAATGTTTGGCTCCATTTGGACGTCTCGTGGTTTTTGGTAATGCCAGTCGTAAGCCTTATACGATGAACCCGCAGCAATTAATGAGGCGCAATCAATCCGTCGTAGGTTTTTTCCTGCCACAGATCATGAAACACCCAGATTTGCTGTTGCCTAGCATTCAAGATCTTTTTTCTTACGTCACGTCCGGGGAACTTAAGCTAACTATCGGCGGCATCTACCCAATTGAAAAGGCAGCAGCCGTTCATGAGGAAATGAATGCCCGTCAAACGAAAGGGAAGTTGATTTTGCAGGTAAAATGAGAAGAAGGGGTGTATATGACGCACCCCTTGTATTTTAATGAGATTTCACTAGTTCCTTGGACCCTCAAGAACGATTCAATCCGTATCAATGCTCACATCCTTATCGGGATGCATGAAAGGCGGCTGCGGCGCTTTTTTAGCCTCTAACAGTTCACGGTTTTCAGTTGAATTCCAGCCTATATCATTGGTGGGGTGTATCCATTCGTCTCCAGCCATGATTTCCGGGTCTGTATTTTCGCTCCAATTTTCGAGTGGTGAGTTTTCAGATGCATATTTACTGTCGCCAATGACGACTCCATAATCATTGACGAATGGAGCCTGTGGTTTTATGCCGGTTCCCTTAAAGCTTGGTGCGTTAATTTGGTGTGGTTGTGTATCGTCGACAATTGGTGAATCCAATTTCTTTTTCATGTAGTGTCTCCCTTTCCGTTTTACGGTTATTTTTCTCGTCCGTCCCTATATTATCCCTGAATAATTTCAGGCGTTTTTACCCCATTCTAAAATGTAAACTATATGAAAAGGGTGGATGAAAATGAAACGGAAAGCCAATGTGGATGGTGCTGTCAAAGCAAGTAAAACGCCAAAAAGAAACCAGGCTGAAAATGAATTTTCCAATGAGTTCGCATTGGAGGAAAATGCAATGAAAGGTGCCAACCGTAATTCAAAGCAAGGCAGAAAAGGAAGAAGTTAATGGATAAAGAAAAACAGAACAGCCAGGAAAAGATGGGACAACATGTACGAACTGAATTTGGAATCGAATTTAGCGGCGATATGAACGCAACCAAAATTTATGAAATTTTGGCAAAAGAAAATAAAAAACGTGATAGTGATAAGTAAATAAGGACGGACCCAATTCTTGGGTCCGTCCTTATTCTTAAAAAATGATGCTGTCAGATTTTGAGAGAGGGAATATCGTTGATCCCTTACCACTCGGATCAAAATAGGCAAGCATGAACGATGGTTTCTCGACGATTGTTCCCTCAGCTAAATACGTTTCCAAATCAAAGGGAAGTGCCTCGAGCAATGTGTGCTTGTGTATTTCTTTTTCATTAAGTGCCAAGGCTGTGAAAGAGGAACCAAGCTTTTCAGGCTTATCCAGAATCTCTTCATATATCTCTTTCCGCCCACTTTTATCTAATGAAGCTTCCCACCAAGGCTTACGTGGTTTGTATTTTTGGTTCATGAAATAATCCAATTTCATGAGTCCGATAATGTTTTTCAGTTCAGCAGATTCCCGGGAAGCCAAAAACTGCTGTAAGCGTCTGAACAAGTCTTCAAGCTGATGTCCGATTCGTGACCAGCCTTGTTCATCCCAATAGGTTCCAAAATCTTGAAAGAAGTCGAATGGTGATTGAAATACTGTTTTGACAAGATATTCCGTGGTGTGATCCATTCTATGATCGTTCCAGTATTTTTCAAGGACATCTTCAACTTGTTTAATGCGGACAATGTCATCAAAGGATAAAACATTATTTCCTAGGATTTCATATGGAGCATGTTCGCTGTATATATATTGGTGTTCATCAGCACGTATCCGTAAGCCAGTACCACGAAGCATCTTTAAGAAACCAAGCTGCATCTCTTCGGGTCTGAGCTCGAAAACATCATTGAAAGTCTTTCTGAAAGAATGATAATCTTCTTCAGGTAACCCGGCAATTAGGTCTAAATGCTGATCAATTTTCTGACCTTCTTTTACCATCGTGACGGTTCTGGTCAATTTTTCGAAATTCTGCCTTCTCATAACTAGATCATTCGTATGATCATTCGTCGATTGTACCCCTATTTCAAAGCGGAACAATCCTGCAGGGGCATTATCGTTCAAGAACTGGATAACTTCCGGACGCATGATGTCCGCCGTGATTTCGAACTGGAAAACCACACCGGGAAGATGTTCATCGATTAAGAATTGAAACATTTCCATGGCATAGCTTCGGCTGATATTGAAGGTTCGGTCAACGAACTTAATGGTCTTGGCACCATTAGCCATAAGGTACCTGATATCTTCTTTAATCTTTTCACGATCAAAATACCTGACACCCACTTCAATCGATGAAAGGCAAAATTGGCAACTGAACGGGCACCCTCGGCTAGTTTCGATATAGGTAACACGTTTAGATAGATCGCCGCGGTCTTCCTCCAAACGATAGGGAGAAGGGAGGGATTTCAAATCAACCTTGCCGTTCTGAGGCTGGATGATTTTTTTTCCATCCTGTCGATACGCAATGCCGCCGACCTTCTTATAGTCATTCGAACCTTCAATTTCAGATAAAAGGGCCTTGAAGGTGACTTCACCTTCGCCAATTACGATGAAATCAGCCCCGGGAATTTGATCAAGCCATTCCCCAACATCATAGGTGACTTCAGGTCCGCCAAGAATGATAACCAATTCTGGATTGATCTTCTTCAGCATGGCTACGACTTTCATTGTTTCCTCGATGTTCCAAATATAGCAGCTGAACCCTATGACATCAGGTTTTTTGGAATGAAGGTCACCAACTATGTTCATAATTGGATCTTTTAAATCGTATATTCTGCCAGCTGTACATCATAATCTGGCTGGGCATAAGCTTTTAAATATCGGATGGATAGCGATGTATGGATATATTTTGCGTTAAGAGTACTGATTATTATATTCATGTTAAAGGGCGTAAAAGAAACGCCTGGCTCCTTTCGTGTACATGTCTTTTTAAGCCAACAAGCACTAACGAGTAATTTTACCATAGCGTACTCCATTTGAAAAATGAGTTATGGTATTGAAGGGGAATCTTTTCAGCTTGAAAGTCGAAAACGGATAAAGCAGAAAATGCTTCATCCGTTTTATTTAAAAAGCTTGTTTAATGTACTCTTTCGTTTTAGTCATGAAACGTTTTGTCTTGGTCGCTTTCAATTCGATGATCGGCTGCGCCATGGTAGCGATCATTTCACTTGATAATAATACGGTAATCAAGAATGAGAGGCCAGCGAGCATGATAAAGCTCTCTGTATTGCTGAAGTATTCCTGGATGGTGCTTTCACGGAAAAACCGAATGAAGAAACCATGCAGCAGATAGACATAAAGGGTTTGTTTACCCCAGTTCGTAAAGAAGTATTGTCCGCGTGGAATGAACGAAAGGAAGCTGAACACTGAAATTATGCTCAATCCATAAAATCCCAGGCGTTTAAACATGGACACGATTGTCGCATCTTCAAGTTCGGCATATGGTTTCGAACCGAGCAGCCATTTATAATTGATATCGGCATTTAAATAAAAACCGATAAAAATCAATAACATGACACTAAGTGAAGCCAAACGAACTTTGGGAGTGAATAGTTTTTTTAAATGTTCCTTGCTTAAATGGTACCCAATCAAAAACATCGGGAAAAAAACGAATGTCCTGGAGAGACTAAGATAATTGGAGATATTGTCAATATATCCAATCAATAATGCGATTAAAAAAGATAAACCTATGCCTACTGATGGCTTAAGCTTTGAGAAACCAAGGAGCATGATGTTCCAACAGAATAAACTGATCAGGAACCATAGTGACCATTGGGGGTCAAGCAGGTCTACAGTGATGGCAGAGCGTTCATATAAGAAATAGTAGTAAACGGTATATATCAATTGGAAAATGATATAGGGCAAAATCAGTTTTTTAGTAATTTTACCTAAATACCCTTTTTGATAAAAACCTTTCGCAAAGAACCCTGAAACAAGGATAAAGGCAGGCATGTGAAAGGAATAAATGGTTTTATATAAAGCATATATCGTTTCACTGTCATGTATATACGTATTCAGCAAATGTCCAAAGACGACAAAAGCCATAAGAATGAACTTGGCGTTATCGAAGAAAAAATCACGTTGTTTCATCGTTGCCTCCATTTAATAAATTTTTAAGGTAGCTAGAAAGCATTGTTATTTCTTATACCCTAAATACCTTGTACTAAATCAATATTTATTAAATTTATTATAATAACCTTAAATTAAGCTTAACGCTAAGTTTTATAGTATTCAATATACTATAATTTGATATATAGGATAATTTTGGAATGGTTTGATTGCGCCGATTTTCGAAAAATACCGAGGAAAATCAAGATGGATGTCGAATAAAGTTGGTAAGTATGGGTTTTGATGAGGGGGGTTAATATGAAAATCGGGTATGAGAATGAAACGGAATATAAACAGGAAATTTTAAAATTGAATAAACAGATCGAAGGGTTTTTGAACATTTTCAATTCGATGTCAGAGCCTTATATTAGGGTTGATGAGGAACTGCGTCTCACTTATGCCAATGATGCTGCTTGTGCCCTGCTGGAAACCGCGAAAGAGCAGCTGGAGTCCATGAAGATAACTGATTTTCTCGATGTCATCCCTTTAAATAACCAGGAAGTTTCAAGTTCCCTAAAAACCTCGAATGAAAGTGAAAGGCAAATTATCCAGCTACATACCGGAGCCCTTAAGCAAATAGAGTTTATACGTATAGGCTCTTTTTCCGAAGGACAGCAGTTCTACCGTTTGGGGGATGTGACATTGGATGTTTCTTCGTCAAGGGAAACAAGGATGTCAAGGCAGATGTTTTTGGACATTTTCGATACAGCCATAGAAAGCATCGTTCTATTCGACAGTTCAGGAATAATAATGGAAGTGAACCATGCCTTTATCCATGTCTTGGGCATCCCGAAAAAAGATATTGTCGGTAAGAATATGAGGGACCTCATATCCCCATATTATAGGGAATATTGGGATGAGAGCATACAAAGAGCCTTTGATGAGTCGAACTTCAAAGGAGAGGTAGAGATAAAGGTTGGGGATGACCTGCATCATTTCACTTTCTCGTTAAGTTCAACGGTAGGAAATGAATTATATATGTCGGTGCTTCGAAAAATTACAGAATCAAATATAATAGAAAAAAAGTTAGAGACGAGCGAACGGATTTTTGCCGAATTATTCGACCAGTCCATGGACGCAATCATATTCTGGAATGATGACGGGATCATTTTTCGGGTCAATCATTCAGCATGTAAAATATTCGAATCCAGCAGAGAGGATTTGATCGGCAGTCATATCTGGAAATACGTGTACAGCAATAATAACCATCTTGGCCAGATGATGGAGACGTTTGAAAGAGACACCCAGGTGCGGGGTGAGTTGATTTATAAAATGCCTAATAACCAAATTAAATTGCTTGAATTGACTGCCAAAAAACATGAAGGTGACGGATATAACGTAACGATCTTTCGAAATGTCAGTGAGCGCTGGCTGATTGAGAAGGAATTAAGGGATAGTGAAAAGAAGTTCAGGAAGATTTTTGAGGGAACATTAGACGGCTTGATTTTATGGAATCATGAAGGGTTCACCGATATTAATGAAGCTGGTCAGAAAATATTGGAGATTTCGAAGCGCAAACTGCTATCTTTATCTGTAAAGGGATTCATCGAAAAAATTCCTGAAAATGCTCCTGTCTTGAACGCTCACATTGAAAATGTTTATAAGCATGAGGTCTACTCTTCCATCATTCCGATAACATACGAAGATGGAAGGGTTAAGCATATTGAATTTTTGACGAGGAAAAATTTATATTCGAACCTGAATTTAAGCATTTTCCGTGATGTGAGTAAAAATCTCGAAATGCAGGAACAAATCCGAAAATCGGATACTTTGAATGTAGTAGGTGAACTGGCGGCGGGAATTGCTCACGAAATCAGGAATCCAATGACAGCCTTAAAAGGTTTTATCCAGTTGCTTGAGGATGGTGTTAAAGGGGAGTTTTCCACATACTTTCATGTAATTACTTCCGAAATTAAGCGAATCGAAACCATTATCACGGAATTTTTGGTACTGGCAAAACCGCAGGCGCTAAAAATTTTCAAACAGGATGTTCATACCATATTGAGAGAGACACTGGAATTACTGGCCGCTCAGGCACTATTGGAAAATATTCAATTCGAGACAGACTTTGAAGAAGATGAATTTAACGTGTTATGTGAAGCGAACCAGTTAAAGCAAGTGTTCATTAACATCATCAAAAATGCATTGGAAGTCATGCCGGATGGGGGATCTGTTTCCATTAAAACAAGCCGATTTTCAGAGAAATACGTTTGCATTTCAATTACTGACAAAGGCATGGGGATTTCAACGGAAATGCTAAAAAAATTGGGTGAACCTTTTTATACGACGAAAGATAGGGGAACGGGGCTCGGGCTCATGGTCAGCTATAAAATCATTGAAGAGCACAATGGCTATATAGAAGTGGAAAGCGAAGTGGGAAAAGGGACGAGCTTTCATATTTATTTGCCATTTGAGTAATGCAGAAGGGGATGTTCCAAACCTTTTTTTAGTTAACGGAAAGCATATGAAATTTTCATTAGTTAATGGGGAATCCTTTATTGGATTCCTTTTTTCATTATTTATTATCTTGGAATCACAATTAAGGGTTGTAACCATAAAAAATATTGTGCTTCCATTATAGAGAAGCTTCCGAAGTAATTAAGCGGAAAATAAGAATGACATCCAAATTGCAGAACTTTCGAATCGATTTTCGGAGCGGGCTTCATATGAAATCGTCATAATCAATATAGAGGTTCATGCTTAGAAATTTCCGTCATATCCTGTCTGCTGGTAGGTAAAGCATTATCGCAATTTAAGAAGTTTTGTCTTTTTTTGCGAATCTATTTACATATAAGGCATATTTTGTAATACTTCTTTATTATAATGTAACTTTAAAAAGGCAGGAGTAGTGAATGTTGTTATGAATTCTAGGTGTGCAACGGAAATTTGTTCTGAGATTCGAATGAAGCGTTGGGAAATGATGGAGCTGGCCAAAATGTATGGACTAAATCATGAGTATACCCTTCGCCAAAGTGAGCAGCTTGACAAACTTATAAATGAGTATTTAATCCTTCAACATCATTCATCAGTGGAAGTGAGAAATAAGCGAGAAGAGATGGTTGTTATTGTGCAGCAACCCTTTAATGACGACATTTCCTTTTAGAGGGGATTTGAATGCATGCATGATTTTTTAAAGTAGCAGGCAAGGAGACAAGCAACTTTGTGTGATTTCTGGTGAAATGAACCTTTGTAAACATATCTGAAAACAATTAATGAAAGACTTATATAAACAAGACAATATATCTTTTGAATTTCTTATGGATTTGGGGTATATATCGAGGGGAGGCCACCAGAAGGTGTCCTTCATGCATCGGGATTGGTTTAGAAGTCTTGATTTTTCTGAATGGGTTACACTGATTAATGAAAAGTAAGAGCTGACTCACTTGATGGAGCCAGCCATGGAGGAAGTTCGGGAGTTACAAAACTTCCAATAATATGACCATGAACAAAAGGCCGACAATGAAGGAATAGGTAGATGTGCGTTCATTACCATCCCCATGGCTTTCAGGAATCAATTCCTTATAAACGATGAAAAGCATGGCCCCAGCGGCGAAAGCTAGGCCGTATGGAACCAGGAACCCAATGTAAGAGGTTAAATAAAAACCTAGTAAGCCGGTAATTATTTCGATGGTACCGGTTAAGGTAGCTATCAGGAACGCTGTGAGTTTACCGATTTTTTGATTAATTAAAAACAAGGCGACTAGTAAGCCTTCCGGAGCATTTTGCAGGCCGATGGCAAAAGCGATCAAATTACCTGTATCAGCAGTATCAGAGGCGTAACTCACCCCAACAGAAAGACCCTCAGGAATATTATGGAGTGTAATGGCAGTGATTATGAGCAAAGCCTTTTCATCGAACTGAATGCCACTTTTCGTATGGCTGAGATCGATATGAGGAATGTTTTTTTCCATGATCGTTAATGTCATTACCCCGAGAAAAACCCCAATGACTAGCTGCATATATCCTCCGGTGGCCAGAGACTCCGGGATCAGGCTCAATAACGAAGCAGCCATCATAATTCCAGCCGTAAATGCCAGAAGCGTGTCTCTGAATCGATGTGTGATTGAACCTTGAATGAACAAGATTGGTAACGCACCAAACCCTGTAGACATAGCAGATAGGATGCTGCCTAATAAAACTCCACTCATAAATTTCTCCTTTGTATGGTACTTACTCATTAGTGAATTTTTGGGCGGAACAATAATTTATTGTATTTAGACATAAAGAAAATGTTCCAGGAAAAAACTATTTTGCAGTCATTCTTCTGTATACCATTTTTTCAATGTCAGATCAGTCGGCAGCAGTATGCTGATGATCCCCAGTAATGGAAGGAATCCCACTAGCTTAATCATGGATTCGATTCCAATTATATCTGCAATGGCTCCCAATGAAACGGATCCAATGGCACCCATTCCAAAGGCTAGCCCCACTGTCAAGCCTGCCATCGTTCCGACTTTTCCCGGGACCAATTCCTGTGCGTATATTACAGTGACGGAAAAACTGCTCATTATAATGAATCCCGCCATCAATAATAAAATAAAAGCGGCTGTAGGAGGTACGAATGGTAAAAGTGCGGTTATTGGCATGCTGGCAGCGAAAGAAAAGAAAATGACATTTTTACGCCCGAATCTATCAGCAAGCGGACCTCCAAAAAATGTACCTACAGCACCGGCGGCCAAAAAGGCAAATAGGAAAAATTGTGCGGATTTTATCGTGAATGAATACTGCTCGATCAAATAAAAACTGTAAAAGTTCGTCATGCACGATACATACCAGGAACGGGCAAAGATTATGAATAATATCAATACCAGGGCTTTGGCCACTTTATGGGACCGCTCTTTATTGATTATTTTTGCAGCAAGCTTTTTAGGCTGGAAGTGAACTAATTTTTGGGAATACCACTTGGCAATATACAGCAATAGGATAACGGCCATCAAGGCAACCAGGGCAAACCAGAGTGCGCCTTTTTGACCAAAAGGAACAAGCACGATGGCTGTGATGAGTGGGGCAAGTGCCTGCCCGCTATTCCCGCCGACCTGATAAATCGATTGTGCCAGGCCTCTCTTTGGTCCGCCTGCCATATAGGCCACCCTAGAGCCTTCCGGATGGAATATGGCCGACCCTAAGCCCATCAAGATGACTGCACCAAGGATAATGGTATAGTTTGGGGCAATTGAGAGAATGATGACCCCGATTAAAGTACTGGTCAACCCAATGGGCAATGCATATGGAATTGGCTTTTTATCCGTATAGAACCCAACTGCCGGCTGCAGGAGGGATGAGACGATATTCAGGCAGAATGCAATCATTCCCAGCTGTGTATATGTTAGCGACATTGATTTTTCGAGGATTGGGAACATGGCCGGTACGACGGCCTGAAGAGAATCATTCATTAAATGGCATATGCCAATGATGATCATGATTTTCAGAGTCATATCTTGTTTTTGCGGTTTTGTTTTAATGGCAGCGATACTTCCCATCTGTATATTTCCTTCTTCCTGATTAAGATTTTTACCTATTCCATAAATAGATTCAAGAAGCATGCACCGTATGCATGACACCTTTAAATAAATCGGAATCGTTACTGGCATTGATAAAAAAATGAAACTCTTCAAAGTTTTGCTAAGGGTGGTCTTTTATCAGCGGTAAGCTGATTGTTACGGTTGTACCTTTCAGAGGTTTACTTGAAAACTCTATGGTACCGTTAAAAGATTCAATTATTCGTTTACACACAAATAGCCCTAATCCCGTTCCTTCCTTTTTCGATGTATAGAAGGGATCGAACACTTTACCTATTTCTTTTTCATTCAGTCCTTGCCCGATGTCGGTGATCATGATTTTAGCCCATTCATTTTCATGGTGAATTCGAATCCTTAACTTTTTCCCAACTTCCATGGCCTCGAAACCGTTTTTGGCAATGTTGAGGATGACTTGTTTGAGTTGGTCCTTTGTACAATGAACCAGGATCGGCTCCTTTATGATATTCCATTCCACTTCAATATTGAAGTGACGTGCTTCTGATTCTATTATTGGTCTCAATTCAGCAATGATACTGCGGATATCATATAAGGATAAAGTCTGGGCCATCGGCTTCCCTAAAATCAAAAATTCGCTGACGATACTATTGATCCGTTCAATTTCCTTCATGATGACAGAGTAATAGAACTGATCTTGTTCTTCAGGGTGTTTTTCAACCAATAACTGCACTAGCCCCTTTATGCCGGTAAGTGGGTTTCTTATTTCATGTGCAGTACTGGCAGCCAATGTACCGACAAAATCTATTTTTTGCCTTTCGTTTAGTAACTTTTGTTTTTTGGTATTCCTGCGAACGATCAGCTCCTCCACGATGGTATAAATCATGTGAGTAAAAAAGAAGGTGAAAAAGACAAGCATTAAAAATACATTGATGTTATTTGTGTTAATCTTATCGGGCACTTTGACGGACAGTTTCCAATCGACTTCGGTCAAAGGAACATCCACCCATTTAGAATGTCCAGTAAATTCGTCGGCATTTATATCTAAAATTCGGGTTTTGTCCTTTGTTTCCAATTTAAAGGTATGACCAGGGCTGAGAATCTTTAATATATTTTCCATATGATCCAGCCTGATATGTGCCAATAAAAACCCTTGCACTTTTTTATCATGATCCAGAATGGGAGCAAAAATGGAAAAATAATTGTAATCAGGGCTATATAGCTCCTTTGTTCCTACAACAACGGCTTTTTGGGTTTTTACTGCAAGTTCTATATCATTCTGTTCAATTAAATAGTAATGATTGAAATTCTTATTCGTCCCTGAAATGGAGACACCGTCACGATTTAGCCAATAGATTCCGGCATACCTGGAATCTGTATCTTTGATCCATTTCATAAGAAGTTCGGTTTTTTTGTTATCCATATAAAGCACGGAACTGCTAAGGCTAAGCAGCTCAAGGTTTTCCTTCGTTTCTCTGATAACTTGATCTATGTATTCTTGATAAACCGTTCCCGCCCATTCAGCTTGTTCCTGTCTTTCTTTTTGAATGGAACGTTCTAAATGTACCCAATAAATGATTGAGAGAATAATTAATGGTAAAATAACAATAAGTAGATATGCGGTTAATTTATGCCTTGTTTTCATGATTGTCACTACTTTAGCTTTTTTTTCAAGTATATCAAAATGAATGATTAAACAATAGTGCATACTAACAGGGTAGATTGACAAAAAAGTCTTTATGTCATATAATAACTTTTAATTCAAGATATTTTAATTAAAAATTTTTAAGGTTGTGAAGTTATGGAGAATAATAACATCCAACAGTCTTTGAAACTGTTCATTGTGATGTCTAGAGCCCATCGATCTATTAATGATGTGGTAAATAAACATATAGCTGAAGAGGGTTTGAATCCAACTGAGTTTGCCGTATTGGAATTGCTTTATCATAAAGGGGATCAGCCCCTTCAGCAAATAGGCGGAAAAATCCTGCTAGCTAGCGGCAGCATTACCTATGTCGTGGATAAACTTGAACAGAAGGAATATCTACAGCGAATAGCATGTAAAGAGGATCGCCGTGTAACCTTTGCAAAAATAACGGATAAAGGAAAGGCCTTTATTGAAGGAGTATTTCCTGAGCATGAAAAAAGAATCGATGATATCATGAGTGTACTTACGCACGATGAAAAGGCCACCGTTATCGAATTGCTTAAAAAGATTGGGTATTCCGCTCAAAATTAGCTAAAAAACCAGCACCCGGATTTCACTACAGGTGCTGGTTTTTTATTCTGATAAAATCTGAATTTGTTTTGAGGACATAAAGGTTTTTAATAACGCTGTGGCGAATTAAATTATATTACGATAACCGTGATAATGGTGAATGTGTCTTGAAAACGAATTCGATGAATAACGCTACTCAGGTTGATAAAATGTTTTTAAATCGTGAAAAGGAGCGTACATATGAAATTTAATGAGTATGAATATAAACGTCCTGAAATGGATGAAATTAAAACCCGATTCATGAAAGCTTTGGAAAAGTTTACTGACGCTGCTAATGCTGATGCGCAAATAAGAGCCATGGAAGAAATAAATGAAATCCGAAATTATGTAGGTACGATGTTTAATTTGGTCTATATACGGCATTCCATTGATACAAATGATGATTTTTATAAAGCTGAGAATGATTATTTAGATGACTTCTCCCCTGAAATGGAAGAGTTAACTTCAAAATTTTACAATGAACTCGTTCGCTCGAAATATCGTAAGGAGCTTGAGAAGAAATGGGGAACTCAACTATTTGACCTGGCAGAGGCCCAACTCAAAACTTTTTCGCCCGAAATCATACCACAGCTGCAAAAAGAAAATAAATTATCAAGTGAATATTCACAATTGATTGCCTCAGCAAAAATTCACTTTGATGGAAAAGAATTAACACTTGCGCAGCTCCAGCCTTTTATGGAGTCCTCGGACCGTGAGTTAAGGAAAAATGCAAGTGAGGCATATTACGGTTTCTTTGAAGAAAAGCAGGCGGAATTGGATCGTATATTCGATGACCTTGTCAAGGTGAGGCATGGGATTTCGACAGCGCTAGGTTATGGGAATTTCGTGGAACTTGGGTATTATCGAATGACACGGACTGATTATGATGCTGAAATGGTTGCTGCATTCCGCAAGCAGGTGAAAGAGGAAGTGGTACCGCTTGTCACCCGGCTGAAGGGACGTCAGCGCGAACGTCTTGGATTGGAGAAACTGAACTATTATGATGAGAATTTTCATTTCAGAACGGGTAATGCCATTCCTAAAGGCGATGCTGAGTGGATCATCGAAAATGGGAAAAGGATGTACCAGGAGCTTTCGCCTGAAACTAATCAGTTTTTCAACTATATGATTGATAATGACCTGATGGACCTTGTGGCGAAGAAAGGAAAAGAAAGCGGTGGCTATTGTACTTTTATAGAAGACTATAAAGCTCCATTCATCTTTTCTAATTTCAACGGTACTTCCGGGGATATAGATGTTTTGACGCATGAGGCAGGCCATGCATTCCAAGTGTATCGCAGCCGTGAACTTGACATTCCTGAGTATTATTGGCCTACATATGAAGCATGTGAAATCCATTCGATGAGCATGGAATTTTTAACTTGGCCATGGATGGAGCTGTTTTTCAAGGAAGATACGGAAAAGTATAAGTTTTCCCATTTAAGCGGTGCCCTCATATTCCTTCCGTATGGGGTAGCTGTTGATGAATTTCAGCATTTTGTCTATGAAAATCCTGATGCCTCCCCCGTTGAAAGAAAGCAGGCTTGGCGTAAGATCGAGATGGAATATTTGCCACATCGCGATTATGAAGGAAATGAATTCTTGGAGAATGGCGGGTATTGGCAGCGGCAAAGCCACATTTATCAATCACCTTTCTATTATATCGACTATACATTGGCCCAGATTTGTGCTTTCCAATTCTGGAAAAGGTCGGCTGAAAAAGATGAAACGGCTTGGGGTGATTATTTGAATCTGTGCCAACTTGGAGGCAGCAAGTCGTTCCTTGATCTTGTTGAATCTGCGAATCTGAAATCTCCATTTGATGACGGTACTGTACAGTCCGTTGTAAAGGTGATAGACGAATGGCTCTCCACTGTAGATGATAAGGCATTATGAAAAATTAGGCTGTATGATACGAACGCTTGGAGATAATTCCAAGCGTTTTTTTAAATCTTTCATACGTTCGGAATGTTGGGCATGAAAAGTGCTGATTTAAGCTCCACAGAGAAATGCATAGGGAGTTTCAGACTTCACAATGAGAGAATGTTAGCCCAGGAAAAAAACAGCCGACGAAAGGAATATCGCTCGGCTTGTCTTAAATATCTCTTCCTTACATATAAATGTAGTGAGGAGGGGAGAGTATGCTGTCAAGGTGGTCAGGGAGTTTTCAGATTGCAGCAGTTTATGTAGGCACAGTCGTCGGTGCAGGATTTGCAACTGGAAAAGAGATTGTCGAGTTTTTTACCCGTTATGGCTTTTATGGCTTTATCGGGATTTTAATAGCAGGTTATATTTTCATTTTCACTGGGACGAAAATCATGCTCATTTCCGCAAGGATAAGAGCATCTTCTTATGAGGAGTTCAACCAATTTCTTTTTGGGAGGAAAATAGCGGGAATCATCAACTTCTTTTTCCTTATCATGCTGTTAGGGGTGACGGCTGTCATGATATCGGGTTCAGGAGCCGTTTTTGAAGAACAACTTGGCGTGTCTAAAAGTATAGGAAGTTGGTCTACGATCATACTGGCATCCTTGGTCCTGATGATGGGCATGCGCGGTGTTTTCACTGTGAACTCTTTTGTTGTACCGATCATGATCTGCTTTAGCTTGATCCTTTTTTTCTCGACTTTGGATAATGGGGATTTCTTTAAGACCCTTACAAAGGTTCCTGATGAAGTGATCACCGTGAAAATGATTTTGTCACCATTTGCCTATACAGCCTTTAACCTTGCTTTGGCACAGGCTGTGCTGGTTCCGGTTGCGTATGAGGTTCGAGATGAAAAGGTCATTAAACATGGTGCAATTCTTGGGGGGATATTCCTGACGATCATTTTATTGACGGGGCATTTTTCGCTTATGACACTTCCGGACGTGAATAGATATGAAATTCCTTCAGCGGTTATTATGAGAACGGCAGCCAGTCAGTTATATTGGATGTTCATTTTGGTGATTTACGGGGAGATATTCACTTCGGTCATCGGAAACATATATGGATTACAGAGGCAAATCAGCAATTATATTAAATTGCCAAGCATGATGATCATAGCGGTGATTTTTTTAATAGCTTTGATCATCAGTGAATTCGGATATGGAAGGTTACTAGGATATATTTATCCGGTTTTTGGATACATAAGCCTCCTTTTTTTAATATTGGTCTGGAAAAGCAAGGCGGGGAAGGAGTAATGAAGAACGGGGGGCCAGTCCTTAGCCCTCCGTATCAGGGTATAGTGGATGTTCACCTTTTCATCAGCGTCTTAGCCATCTCTAGAAAAGCATCCCGGTAATCTCTATCTTTTTTCGTGAATATAGTTAAGCGGACGGGTGATTTTTCATCCTTGAGCAATATGGAAGTGATCACATCATCGCCGCTTTCCACTTCAAAGCCCGTTCCGCCCTCGACATCAAGTGAAGGATCGCTAATTGTTTCTGAAATGCTTTTCAGCTGGGCTTGAACATTTTTTTCCACCTCATCCCAATTGACATCCGCCTTCAACAATTCGATTCTCATATAAATGGAGTCATCTTCAGTCAGGAACACAATATCCTTTCCTGGTTCTTCGGCACTTAATCTGAATTGTTGCAAAACATAGAGGCTGAACGGCTGGTTATCACTTTTTTTTAGGAAAGCTGTTTTTTCTTTTGCTTCCCCGTTAATTGTATACTGCAGGTTTTGCTCCATCAGTCTTACTTTGTTATCACTTCGGTTATTGTGATTATCTCCTTGAGAAGTATTGCCTTCGTTCCCTTCTTTTACTGAATCTTCCTGTGGCTCATCTGCATTTTCGTCTATGGTCGTACCGCAGCCAGACAGAAGAAAAGCGGCGAATGTGACACAGCCAATATAACGTGTCCAACTAATCATGTGTTCCCCTCATCTTTCTGATAGAAATTCCAATCTGAATTTGGATATACCTGCATCAAATACAGGTGTTTTGCCCTTTAATGAATTAGACGGTATGAAATGGAAATGGTTACAAAAAGCGGGAGAATCAATTCGGAGGATTTCGATAAAGTGAAAAACGGGATGGTCATCTAGTAACCATCCCGTTTGAGTACATTGAATTATCCTATGATTTTATAATTTTTATGGTTGACGACGGTTTTCTGTTCAAGTTCCAAATCACGATAATTTTCCATATACGTGACGTCCACGATTACTGAGTTCTCGTTCACTTTCTCGACGATTCCTTTTAAGCCTTCTCTAAATTCAATGATATTTCCAACTTCCGCTTTCTTCATGGTAATCATCCTTTCCCATTTTGTTTCCAATGATCAAAAAGTAACTATGGAGTAATTGGATTATTCGAACATCTTGCAGTTTAGATTTTGACGTGGGAAGTGCTAGTAAGAGAAAAAGTTATCTCTTATGTCGGTACAGTAAGCTAAACTTTTAAAGGAAGGTACGATTTCTTGTAATGAAGCAGATGTAATGATGTGGCATAATTTGGTATATCTTGTGAACGCAGTTATGCGTACCAGTATGTAATTCTATGTACAAAAAATGCCAATCATTTTACATTATGATATTTTACTATACAGTTTGCACTATTTTAAAGCATTCGTAAAGAATTATGTAGCAGTGGGCCTCAAAAAGTTCTGAATTATATTAAGTGGCAAGCTTATGTTAAAATAAAAACGGAATTTCTCCTGTAGAAATGAAAGAACATTTGATAATTAAGGAGGACAATCTTATGAATGCAGAAGAAGCAAAAGATGTACTCGATAAACTGGCAAATCGGGAAATGGATGAATTCAGGATAGCAAAAGAAGAATTTTTACCTTTTCGTGAGGTTCTTGTTAAAAGGGAAGACTTTAAACACTTTCGGGGGAATGCTCAACATAACGGTGTGATAATTTATACGTATTTAGAAGAAGCGAGAAGTTAATGTATATTTTGGGGGGTGGCTCATGATTGAGCCACCCTAAATTATTCATTATGGAAAAATCAATTGTTTCCTTAATTTATTTAAAGCGGACCTTCTCCATGATTTTACGGCTGCGGTAGTAACTTGATATACTTCAGCAATTTCAGTCACCGTTTTATTCTCCAAGTACGTCTGTAAAAGCCAGCGTTGCTGATTCAGTGTCAATCCATCCGTGTAGGTTAAGATATTATCGATGGCAAAAGCCTCATCGTGTATTGAAAATGGATCTTTAATCTCTAGTATGAAGGAGTCAAATGGTTCGGTGTGGGCTTCATATTTATGGTGGTGCTTTAATTCGTTCAGAATTTTGCCTTTGATTACCGTAAAGGCATAGTTGGAGAACTTACCGTATTCCTCATCGAATTTCCCATATGACTCCCATAAAGCAATCAATCCTACTTGAAAATATTCTTCCTTATTTTTATAGATGGAAAGTGAGCGGATTATATGATGGATCATCGGCGTGAATTCAGACGTTAGTGCTGAGAAATCTTCCATTAAGCAAGCCACCTTTAGAAAGTGCACTTTCCTGTATTCCCGGGTGCTTCTACCATAAATAAATCGTTCGGCTAAAGCCAAATGGAAAAACGGGTAAATGGAAGGAATAAAAAGTGGGTTTTAAAGGGATTAACGTGGATCTTATTAATAGGGAAATGTTGATTCAATAGAACTTTAATGAGGGGATGGCCAAATGAAAAACACATCCTTAGATTGGATGTGTTTTTCATTTAATGTAAAGCCATATATCATGGGGAGGTGTTCAGTTTGTCGACAAAGGGAGTTCGGAATGGTCACATCCCGAACCATGAAAGTAAAACAATTTGCGACACTCCTGCCGAATAACAGTCTAGCCGAGACCCTCTAACTGCTTGCTTTGATGAGGCCCGGCGGACGGTCGACGGAAAGGGAGCGGATTTCTGAAATCAAGCTGGAACTTTTTTAAATAAAAAAACTGCAGGCAAACTGATCCTCGTTTAAGCCCCCTTATACGTTCTTAATTGTGATTTCCGAAGCGGGCATACTATTAACCATTGTATTTGTTAACTTTGCGATTTTCGGAATCCAGCATCCTGTGCGTCTTGTTCGGTACAAAACATTTCTTCCGGTTTGGTTATTTCGTAATATTGGCCCGAAGGAATGTGATATATTTTGTTGCCTTTAGAGTTTATATTCCCTTTAATTTGCGGGTTACTGCAAGATGCAGTTGGCTTTTCCACTGAAGCTTCTACGGACTTCGAATCATCAAACCCCTTTGAAGTTGCATAGTTTTCAATTGACCAAATACCGATTTCGTCTTTTTGGGCTTGTTTCTGAATATTTTCCAATTCATCTAGATATTTCGTGTTCGGTGCATAAATATAGGCTACCCTGGCCAGTCCTTTTTCAAGCAGGAGTTTATTCACCATTTTACCGTCAACATAAAAATAGGCCAGCAGCCGGCCATATTTATCTCTTTCACCTATGCCGGTTTCTACTTCCACTTCAGAACCCGCTGGCATTAGTTCCTTGGTGAATTTGCTTGCTTCAGGTCCAAAAGGCTGAACGGGCTTGGATGGGTGCACGGTTTCTGGAGTATCTACCAAAAGGAGCCTGACCGTTTCTTCATTTCCATTAGCCATTTTGATTTTTATTGTATCTCCGTCAACAACTTTAATGATCTCGGCTGTGAATGTCTTGCCTTTTTCTTCATTTGAAGAACCCGCACTGGATCGGATGTCTTCGTTGGAAATTGAATCTTCCTGTTTGGATTGCTTAATTAGGTTATCTGATGCAGCCTGGCAGCCAGACAACGTGATCAGGCAAAGTGCAGTCAGGAGAAAAACATTCAGATAAGAATGTAAAAAGGAATTTCCGTTCATGATAAGTCCCTCCATTTATTTAGGTGTTTTCCACGTCCGTCATGGATATATTCGGCAGGAATAATACTAACCTATAAAAAAGGGAAAGAAAATGAAAATCATTGAAATTTTTACATGCATCTCTACCTCATATCATGATAGTTTCTTATAATGATATGGTGGAAGTAAGGGAGGCAGGCGTGTAAAAATGATATTTAGGCTTGAAAATATTAGGTATAAAGGGATTTTGAAAATTGATGATTTGAGAATATCCGCTTGTATGGTTACTTGTTTGACCGGGGAAAGCGGTGCAGGGAAAACCTCACTGCTCCGATTATTGAACAGGATGGATGACCCGGATAGCGGTTCGATCTATTATCAGGATCGGTTGCTGGATGAATTCAACCCGATAGAGCTCCGGCGTAAGGTCACAATGCTTTCTCAGGCACCGTTCACTTTACCGGGTACGATTGAAGAAAACCTGCAGATTGGCCTGGAATTGACCGAACGGGAAAAAAAGGATAAAGCCGAATTGGTTAAAGCACTTGAAACCGTCCAGTTGCAGAAGTCTTTAGACGAGGGGGCGGAGAATCTTTCTGGCGGAGAGAAACAGAGGCTGGCACTGGCGAGGTTACTTTTATTGAAACCCGAGGTGTATTTGCTGGATGAGCCGACTTCAGCTCTTGATGAAGAAGCCGAGCTGACGGTCATGAGCCGTTTTTTAGAAGAAGTGAAGCGGGAAAAAGGAACGGTCATCATGATAACCCATTCAAAACAGCTTGCGGAAATATGTGCTGAAAAGAGGATCGTTCTGAAAAAGGCGAAGGAGGGTGACTATTAATGGAGGCGAATGGGATAATAGATATTGAGTTCTGGCGTCTTTGTGCGGCTTACCTATTTGTAGTGATTCTGCTCATAATCGTGAAATGGCGAGGGATTTCACGGGAAAAGCAAATCATGCTCGCTACGGTACGGATGACGGTCCAACTCATTCTTGCCGGATATGTTTTGACATATATCTTTGAAAATCCCCACCCTTTACTTTCTTTAGGATTTTTATGTGCGATGGCCCTGTTTTCCATCCATAATATTTTTAAGCAAGTGCCTTATACAATTAATAAGAAAATCAAAAGGATGGTTATCCTAAGTATGTTGTCAGGACCCATGGCGGCCTTGTTTTATTTTAATGTGGTCGTGATCCATTTCACGCCATGGTATGAGCCGAGGTATTTCATTCCAATTGCAGGGATGATCGTGGGGAATGCCATGACTGGAGTGACATTGGCGCTTAAAAACCTCCATGATGGGATTAGCAGTAATCGTGAAAAGGTGGAAGCGATGTTGATGCTTGGGGCGACTCCAGCGAGGGCTGTGAAGAAATATGTGGATGCTGCATTCGACTCCGCAGTGCTCCCGACTTTGAACAATATGCTCGGGATGGGGATTATCTTCCTTCCAGGAATGATGACAGGGCAAATCCTGTCTGGGATAAGCCCGCTCATCGCCATTGAATACCAGATTGCAATATTAATCGGGATTCTCGGAAGTGTTTCATTAACGGTGGTCCTTTTCATTATGCTGAGTTTCAGGGCTTTTTTTACCAAAAATGCACAGTTGTCCATTTAATCTTTGAAGAATCTGAAAAGTAATAGTTGCAGTTCCATCTATATTTTTGTAATATTTTGTAGGTACCAATAGTTTTGGTTTGTTTGTTGGGAATGATAATGCTATTCTGATAAGGAAAAGGGCATTTCTTTTTTCATTTCTTTCCTGAGTGGATGGAGAAACTCCCTTACATAACCTATTTTTGTTAATTTATCTTAAAGGAGATTGATTTATATGGTAGAAAAAACATTTACAGTAACTGCAGAAACAGGAATTCACGCCCGTCCGGCTACATTGCTTGTACAAGCTGCAGGAAAATTTGATTCAGAAATAAACCTTTCTTATAAAGAGAAAAAAGTGAACCTTAAGTCCATTATGGGTGTAATGTCACTGGGTATTGGCCAAGGTGCGGAAATTACGATTTCTGCTGAAGGAAGCGATGAAAATGATGCACTAAATACACTTGCTGAAACGTTGAACAGAGAAGGATTAGCAGAATAATGTCCACTTTGATTAGTGGAATAGCAGCTTCAAACGGAATAGCCATCGCTAAAGCCTATCGACTGACAGAGCCAGATTTATCGATTGAAAAAAGAAGCATAGAAGATGTCGGGGCGGAAATATCCCGTTTTAAGGAAGCTATTCAAAAGTCAACAAATGAATTGGAGATAATCAGGGATAAAGCCGAAAAAGATTTAGGGGCCGATAAAGCCGCTATCTTTGACGCACACCTGCTTGTTTTGGCTGATCCGGAACTTATAACTCCCATTCAGGATAAAATACAATCAGAGAGCGTCAACGCTGAGTTTTCCTTAAATGAAACCGCAAGCATGTTCATTACGATGTTTGAACAAATGGATAATGAATACATGAAGGAACGGGCAGCGGATATCCGTGACGTCACGAAACGGGTACTGTCGCATCTTTTAGGTGTTCATATTCCAAATCCAAGCATGATTGCTGAAGAAGTGATCATCATTGCGGAGGATTTGACTCCATCCGATACAGCACAGTTGAATCCGGCATACGTCAAAGGGTTTACGACCGATATCGGTGGACGTACATCCCATTCAGCCATAATGGCACGTTCATTGGAAATTCCAGCAGTCGTTGGAGCAAAATCAGTGACCTCGTCCATTGAAAATGGTGACTTGGTCATTATTGACGGGCTAAAGGGTGAAGTGCACATAAATCCTACTCCGGAACTCGTGAAACGCTACGAAGAGGAGCAGGAAGCCTATGCCATGCAAAAGGCTGAGTGGGCTAAACTGGTTCATGAACAAACCTTTACAAATGATGGCCATCATGTGGAATTGGCTGCAAATATCGGTACTCCGAAAGATCTGGATGGCGTTCATCAAAATGGCGGTGAAGGCATCGGGTTATATCGTACGGAATTTCTTTATATGGGCAGAAATGACTTTCCAAGTGAAGAAGAGCAGTTCGAGGCATACAAAGCGGTGCTGGAAGGTATGTCAGGTAAGCCTGTAGTCGTCAGAACGCTTGACATAGGCGGAGACAAGGAGTTGCCTTATTTAGAGCTTCCTAAGGAAATGAATCCCTTCCTTGGATACCGTGCGATTCGCCTTTGCTTAAATGAGCAGGAGATTTTCCGGACTCAGCTCCGTGCACTGCTTCGCGCAAGCATTTATGGGGATTTGAAAATCATGTTCCCGATGATCGCCACACTAGCTGAATTCCGCGAGGCTAAAGCCGTCTTGGCTGAAGTTAGGCAGGAATTGCTTGATAATGGCATTCAAGTTGCCGAAAAAATTGAAGTCGGAATTATGGTTGAAATCCCTTCAACTGCAGTGATGGCTGATATATTTGCTAAGGAAGTCGATTTCTTCAGCATAGGCACTAACGACCTGATTCAGTATACGATGGCCGCTGACCGAATGAATGAGAGAGTATCTTATTTATATCAACCATATAACCCAGCGATTTTACGCCTGGTTAAAATGGTCATAGATGCAGCTCATAAAGAAGGGAAATGGGCCGGGATGTGCGGGGAAATGGCTGGAGATGAAATTGCCATACCGATTTTGATCGGATTGGGTCTTGATGAATTCTCAATGAGTGCCACTTCGATTTTAAAAGCACGTTCTTTAATTAGCCAACTTTCGCTTGAAGAGATGAAAAAACTATCTCAGGAAGTTTTAGGGTTGGATACGAATGATAATGTGAAAGAAGCGGTAATTAACGCTTTGAAGAAATAAAAAAAATGAGGAAAAATGGCACCCCATCCACAGAATCTTCGGATGGGGTGCTTTCCTGTAATTTTTGCTTGAACATTTAAGAAAAAATGTTTATTGCACCAAAATGGGGGTAAATAAAAAGCAAGCACAGTTGTTTAGCTCTATTAGGGCAGCTGACATTCTCATTTCCCCCTTTGACGCCGGTTGGGTTATCCAACCGGCAATTTTTTTGTGACCGCTTGATATAAAAAATCACAATAATGATTATTCAGATTTTTCACTTTTCGAATATGGCGATATAATGGAATTATAAATTTGAGAAAATGGAGGTCATAAAATATGGAATTACATTTGGAAAAGAAAAATGCCTTGATCTTAGCTTCAAGTCAAGGTTTGGGTAAGGCCATGGCAGCTGAATTGGTTAAAGAAGGAGCAAATGTCATGCTAGCCAGCCGTGATGGAGAAAAGCTTGCTGCCGTGCAAAGGGAAATATCGCAGCTTGGGGCGGGTAAAGTTGCTTATATGGTAACGGATATAACAAAAGCTGATGATATTAAAAGCTTGGTTAGGCAGACTGCTGAAGAGTTCGGAGGTATCGATATTCTTATTAATAACGCCGGAGGTCCTCCAGGGGGTTCATTTACAGATTTCAATGATGAAGAATGGCAACAATCTTTCGAACTTAATTTACTAAGCTTCATAAGGACAATCCGTGAGAGCTTGCCACATTTAAAAAAACAGGGCGGGAAAATTGTTAATATTGCTTCTTCATCCATTAAGGAACCGATTCCAGGATTGATTCTATCGAATACATTCCGGACTGCAATCGTTGGATTGTCAAAGACGTTAGCTTCAGAATTAGCACCAGACCGGATATTGATCAATACAGTTGGACCAGGAAGAATCGCAACGGACCGCGTTCAGCACCTTGATAAAATGAATGCAGAGAAACAAGGCGTCACTCCTGAGGAGATGACTGAACAATCCATTAACAAAATCCCTGTTGGCCGTTATGGGGAACCTGAGGAATTTGCAAAGTTCGTTACTTTCCTTGTTTCAGGTGCCAATACATATTTAACGGGGCAGTCCTATTTAGTTGACGGAGGAATGATAAAGTCCATTTAAGGATTTTTGAAACAAAATGATTTGGAGGAATCTGCATTGATACAATCGAACAAAGTGATCGGCTTCATAGGTTTAGGAGTTATGGGAAAAAGCATGGCCGCAAATCTACTTAAGGCGGGATTTGAGGTATTTGTTTATACAAGGACGAAGGATAAGGCAAGTGAACTGCTCTTACAGGGTGCGAAGTGGGCATCTGCACCAAAGGAAATTGCGCAGAAAGCTAATGTGATCATTTCCATGGTAGGATACCCTAGTGATGTGGAAGAAATCTATCTTGGGGAAAATGGGCTTATCGAAAACGGGAAACAAGGAACCCATTTAATCGATATGACGACCTCGACTCCGTCTTTGGCAGTGAAAATAGCGGAGGAAGCCAAGAAAAGAGGCATGGAATCATTGGATGCACCGGTTTCCGGAGGAGATATCGGTGCCCGTGATGCAAAGCTTACGATCATGGTCGGCGGGTCTAGTGAGGCATTTGAAGCGGTCCTGCCCATTTTTGATATCATTGGCAGCAATGTTGTCCATCAAGGCCCGGCTGGTTCGGGACAGCATACGAAAATGTGCAATCAAATCGCCATTGCATCTAATATGATCGGAGTGACTGAAGCGATTTCCTATGCCCAAAAGGCGGGGTTGGATCCGGAACGGGTATTAAGAAGCATATCATCGGGTTCTGCCGGAAGCTGGTCACTGTCCAATCTTGTGCCGCGTATGGTTGAAGGGGATTTTGAACCTGGTTTTTATATCAAGCATTTTATCAAGGATATGAAGATTGCACTTGATGAAGCGGAAAGAATGGGAATGGACGCTCCTGGATTAAGCCTAAGCAAATCCCTATATGAGGGGCTGGCAGAAGCTGGCGAGGAAAATAGCGGTACACAGGCGTTATATAAACATTATAATTAAGTGCTAGCATTTCTTTACCATGAATAAGCTGATAGCGACAGCCTTTACAAAAAGGAGTGAAAGCTATGGGCGAATTCGATGATATTAATATGAAATTCCAGGAATTAGAAGATGGTCGATATATTGTAAGGATTGAAGGCTTTAAACGAGAAAAAACCATTCATCAGACAAAGCCCATTCGTTGGGATCTGAAATTAATGAATGAAAGTCCGCTAATCTTGCCGGTGAAATTCAGTCATATCGAAACGAATGCCGGTTTTCAGATCCTGATGCGCGAATTGAAGAGTTTAGGTTTTTCAAAGCCGCGCTCCGCAAAGGAATTTGAAGAAGTGATGGCTGATTTACTTGGGTCCATCGTTGAAGTGAGCCTTACCACGACAAATAAGGAAGAAGGATATCGGGAAATTCGTTTTTTACGGAGATTGTATTAGTTGACTGGCTTTGTGAAAAACCTTCGGTAGCCTGACATCTTTGAAAAATAGGAAAGTGGCCTTCAATTGTTCATTCAATTGAAGGCCACTTTTTTTTTCGGTTACTTTTTAGCTAAAAAAGCTTCAATACGGTCCAAAGCCTTTTCAAGGGTTTCCATGGAATAGGCATAAGATATCCTGAAGTACCCTTCGCCAAGGGGAGAGAAGGCATCTCCAGGGACCACTGCCACTTTTTCCTGTTGAACAAGCTTGAGGCAAAAATCAAGGGAAGAGGCATAGCCTTCAGGCAGCTTTATAAAGAAGTAAAAGGCACCATTTGGTTTGACTATTTCCAGTTCCATCGCTTGTAAGCGACTGTATACGTATTCCCGTCTCCGGGAATACTCAGTCTTCATGGGAATGGCATCATCTCTGCCTGCCGTCAATGCTGCCAAGGCAGCTCTCTGCGATATGGAGGAGGCACAAGTTACATTGTATTGATGAACCTTCAGGATATGCTGAGAGATGGCTACAGGCGCAAACAGAAGGCCAATCCTCCACCCGGTCATGGAATGGGACTTGGACAATCCGTTCAGGACGATGGTTTGTTCTTTTAAGAAAGTGGCAATCGAAACATGCTCCTGATCGAATACCAGTTCACTGTATATCTCATCAGCCAATATGAATATGTCCTTGCCCCTTACAAGTTCGGCAATGTCCAATAATTCTTCGGCAGATAATGTTACCCCGGTCGGATTCGATGGATAGGGCAGAACGATGCACCGTGTATGATCGGTTATGTACTTTTCAATTATATCTGCAGTCAAACGAAATCCATTTTTTGTTGTATCGGCATAAACAGGTGTTGCACCGCACATCTTAATGATGGGTTCATATCCCGGATATACCGGACCCGGTAATATTACTTCGTTCCCTGGGATGAGAATCGTCCGAAAGGTAATATCTATGCCTTCGCTGGCACCAGAAGTCACTAGGACTTCATTCGCCGGATCATAGCTAAGCTTGTATTTATCCTTTACATATTTTGAAGCGGCTTCCCTTAATTCCAGATAGCCGGCATTGTGAGTATAAACGGTATAGTCATTATCGATGGCTTGTTTTGCCGCTTCTTTAATATGCATTGGAGTTGGAAAGTCAGGCTGTCCTATCGTTAAGGAAATGGTGCCTTCGATATCAGCGACCATATTGTAGAATTTACGGATTCCTGATATTTGTACGTCTTTTACTAGAGGGTTTATTAAATGTTCCATCTATGAATATCCTCCCTTATCTAACTACATGAATTATGTTATGTTTGACTCATTCATTCTATTTTATCATTTAGTTTGGATGGGGGAGAAAACTTTTTGAGATTAATGAATTAAAGGTATAATGTATGATAAGAAAATTTTGAGGGTTGATACATTTGATAAGGACTTGCGCAATTACTTCTAATCAAGAAATCAGTTTTGATTTACCGCTAACGGAAATGAATAATCCGGATATCGAGTGGTTCTGGGTTGATTTTTCCAACCCCACAAACAAGGAAATCGAACTTTTATCCAATCATTTTCACTTTCACCCGCTGGCAATTGAAGATTGCCTGGATGATTTTAATCAACGTCCAAAAATGGATTTTTATGAGGGTTACCAATTTCTTGTGATTCATGCTCTAAGGGAGAAGGCATTAAAAGCAGTGGAATTGGATATGTTCGTTGGTGAAAAATGGATAGTCAGTTTTCATAAGGAAGATATGCTTGAACTGGAAAAGGTACGGGAAGAAATTGCTGGTAATAAAATGTTGAAGCAAAGTCCCTTTTTCTTGATGCATAGGATAATTGACAGGATCGTCGATGAATTCTTCCCACCTGTTTATAAAATTGAAAGCGAATTGGGTAGCATTGAGGAAAATACTGAAAATGACACGATTAACGAATTGATGGATCAGCTTTTCGATTTACGTACAGATATGTCCAGGCTCCGTCGGACCATATTGCCGATGCGTGACTTATTGTACAGAATGATTTCATCGGAGCGACTGAATTACTTGAAAGATCAGCACCTTTATTTTAATGATGTGTACGATCATCTTCTTAAATTGGCTGAAATGCTTGAATCCTATCGAGATTTTTCATCCGATATACGTGATAGTTATTTGTCTGTGAACTCTAATAATATGAATTCAACGATGATGACATTGACTGTCATCACTACCATTTTCATGCCGCTGACCTTCATAGTGGGCGTATATGGGATGAATTTTGAATATATGCCGGAATTAAATTGGCATTATGGCTATTTCCTCATTCTTGGAATGATGGGCGGAATTGCCTTGATGATGTTTTTATTCTTTGTTAAAAAAGGTTGGCTCAATCCAAAGAATAGGTCGCGAAAGAGATGAAATGACCCAACTGGCCTGCTATTCTAAGTTTCATTTGAGGTGAGTATTTTTTTATAATGGAAATTGAGGGAAAACGAATGGTTTATTCGTTTTAATTGGGGGGACCATCATCAATTCACTTTTCCACATGCATATAAGCTTTATTTTATATTCTTTGTTGCTTTCCTCTAAATGCGAATAGAGTTTGGAAGGGATGAAGGGCGTTATTTTGCGACCAGCCTATCAGGTCTGCTTTATACCCATGTCGGTTATATCATGGAGGGGGAAATGTCGAAGAGACAGGCCCTTTACGATCGATATGATGGGGGGAATGGCAATGGTGAAAAATGAACTTGGAAAAAGGGGGACTCTGTTGGGTCCCTTTTTAGTTTGGCTTCAATAGATAATCACTTCTTGATCCTTTTTTTATCTGTGCTCTAAACAAAAGAAATATTTAACCGAATTATTAGGTATGAGTTCATTGATAAAACCATAATTTTTCGTGGAATTATGAAATGAAAAAGTAAGAGAAGGGCGAGATGACACACTGGAAGCAAATAAAGGAATATTACTGGAAAGTGGCACGAATGAGCTTGAGATAGTGGAATTCGGTCTCGGAAAGAATAAATTCGGCATTAACGTAATCAAGGTGAAGGAAATCATTAATCCTGTCCCCATCACGCTTGTCCCTCATTCCCATCCAAATGTGGAGGGGATCATTGAACTTCGTGGAGAAGTCCTGCCAGTTGTGAATGTGGCGGATGCTTTAGGATTTCCGCCATCTGAAACTCCTGAGCAGGATAAATTCATAGTGGCTGAATTCAATCAGCAAAAAGTGGTTTTCCATGTCCATACCGTAACACAGATCCACCGTATTTCCTGGTCCCAAATCGAAAAGTCTTCGGATATGTATCAAGGCCTTGAAAGTCAGATTATCGGAGTAATAAAATTAAATAGAGAAATGTTACTATTACTTGATTTTGAAAAAATAGTGGTCGAAATCAATCCAGAATCAGGAATAAACATCCAACAGGTTAAAAAGCTTGGTACCCGGCAAAATTCAGACAAGAGAATCCTGATTGCAGAAGATTCTCCATTACTGAGAAAGCTGCTTTTTGATACATTGTCAGAAGCGGGATTCAAGTACTTGGAGTTTTATGAAAATGGACTTGATGCATTTAATTATCTGGAGAATTTAATTGAATCAGGAAAAGTGGTTGAAGATGAAGTGCATCTTGTAATTACTGATATTGAGATGCCTCAAATGGATGGACATCATTTGACTAGAAGAATAAAGGAAAACGGGGAACTCGCTGGGTTGCCGGTGATTATTTTCTCTTCTTTGATTACTGACAGCCTTCGTCATAAAGGTCAGGTCGTAGGGGCTAACGCACAAATCAGCAAGCCAGAAATTGCAGAGCTTATAAAGTTGATAGACAGATTGGTATTATGAATGTGAAAACGGGCCGATGAGGCGTTACCTCACGGCCCGTTTGGTTTATCAATGATTAATACTTGGAACCTTTTCCTAAAAAGGAGGATGGGAATGGATTGTGAAAAGGTTGCTTGACCGACCCACGTCCGTGAGCCTTTTTCTCGATGTTGGTATTGTTCGGTTGTTTTTCACCTGCTTGTCCAACGTAAGTTTGCAGGATCTGTTTTGCCTTGGATAATGACAACGCGGCTTTAGGGTTCCGTATGGAAGCTGCCCGGCTGCCGAGGTGGGGTAGTTTTTTCAAATCTTCCTTTGTGGGAGGTAAATGAAAAACATATGATCCGCATTCGACAATGACGTCGGATTGTTGTGCTGCAAAGCGAGGGTTATCAGAGAAATGAAGTCCAATCTTCTTCGCTTTTCCTTCTTGCATAAGTTTGCTTAATGCGAGTCGTTTTAAATTATATAAATTCTTGGGCTCCAATGCAGTCTTTGCATGTTTATTGACAATAAACACGGCTTGGGCAAGGGAGTTTATCGAAAACTCATCCCTTTCAGAATGTCCTTTCGTTTGGTTCATTGTGGAAACTCCTTTTCTTAATGAGGTTAGAAGGACGTTATAAACAGACTTCCTTCAGTAAAAACCCGTTTTTATATATTGGTTGAAATAGAGACGTGTGTGCAACCAGGCAGAAAAAAGTGAAAAAATAATGCATGTACATCTCTAGGGTATGACCATCATTTCCCAACACTTTACCATCTATTCATTTTCATATTATACCACTTCAAAATATATAGGGAAGTAAAATTCAATCCGACGCCTTTTAGTCCAAGAAAAAGAAGGCGCTTTTGTCGCCTTCTTTCCAACCCTTATTTAGTGTATATATTGATATTTTCAGATACCCCAGCCTGTGCGCCGAATTGTTGCTGCTGGTAACCCTGAAAGCCTTGATAAGCAGGGTACGCAGGATAAGCGGCGTAAGGAGGGTAAGCGGGCGGGTATGGAGGAGGATATGGAGGATATGGAGGATAGACAACAGTTGGACGGTTATTGAATAGCAACGGTCCAATTGCCAATCCTGCAACAAAAGCTACAGGCGCCAATAGAGGAAAGAAAGGAAAGAAGCGCTCGTCATTCCAATATTCAGGTCCATATTCATTCCCATATGCATTTCTGTAATCGTTCTGTAGCATTATGGTCTGCGGATAATGGTAGTAAGGAAAATACTGTGTTTGCATAATTAGCCTCCTTTTCTCAAATTCTTTACATAGTATGGATTTTTTTAAGAAAAGAGCCTGTTTCATCTCAATCTGTTATAATGAATCTACTTATGAGAAAAATTTGGGGGGACCTTAATGGATCGGTGTAAAGGCATTTTTGCAGTCGGTTTTGGAGGAGCGGCTGGAGCGATATTGCGATATTGCGTAATCTTGACTGCTGGTCATTCCTTCTTCCCGTTTGGAACCCTCTTAATAAATATAGTAGGCAGCTTTTTACTTGGAATGATCAATGGCTATTTCGCCTCGAAAAAGAGATCGCTTGTTTTTTTAGCGCTGGGCAGCGGGTTTTGCGGCGGTTTCACCACGATGTCCACATTTTCACTAGAAGTGGTGGATCTACTGCAGACTTCTCTGGCATTGGCGGGACTGTATATTGGTGCCACGATTTTTTTTGGTTTGGTTGCTGGTTTCTTCGGACTGGGACTTTTTAATAGACGGAGAGGTGAGTCCCTTTGATTGAGGTTCTTTCGGTATTTATAGGAGGCTTTTTGGGAGCGGCCTCAAGATATGTCTTGCAGATTATTTTTAATAGGCTATTGCCAGCCGTCTCGATACCCATTAGCATTTTACTGATTAACCTTATAGGTTCCTTTGGGCTTGGAATGGCGCTTCCACAGAAAGAAAGCTGGGCTTTATCTTTGCAGGTTTTTCTGACAATAGGTTTCCTGGGTGCTTTTACGACCTTTTCAACATTCAGCATGGAAACACTTGAACTTATTAGGAAACACCGTTATATAGATAGCCTTATCTATATAACGGTGTCTGTTTTAGGGTGTATCGGAACTTTCCTGTGCGGCTATTTAAGTATGGTATAACCTTTATGGCAACTACCATTTGGTACTGGTAAAAAAAACCTGGTTTTCTCAGATATACTTCTAATGCTATAATTCATAGGAGTCCATTACACATGATTTATGGCAACAAGTCGTTTTATTCGCACAGGTTTTGTTAAAAAGTCTGGCGGTTTTCCCCTGTATTCTTTTCCTATCATTTTTCGGATTGGAATTCGTAAACTGTCAACTCCGGACGTGAAAGGAAACGATATGGGAGACGGGTAGTGCCAAGCCCTCTATTAACATGTAACGTTAATGAATCGATTTCATACGTGCCTTCCCGGTACTTTTCAGCGTATGGGGGAGTTACAAGGGCACCGGCAAAGGGGATTTGTACTTGTCCTCCGTGACTGTGACCGCTTATTTGATACTGGATGTCATAAGTCCTTGATGTGTCGGCAAGGTCAGGGGCATGCGAAAGCATAATGGTGAACACTTCTTCAGGGATGCCAGATAGTGCTTTTTCAAAATCAGGTTTTCCTAGCATGGCATCATCAACCCCGGCAATGACTATTTCTTCAGCCGTTAATAAGGTAATCTTAGTTGAGGTATTTTGCAACATGGTAAAATGGGATTTTTCCATGATATCGCTGTAAATTTCTGAGCCATATCCCCCATGATCATGGTTACCGTAGATGCTGAACTTTCCAAGTGGCGCTTTGAGCTGATTTAAAACGAGAGGGATTTTCTGGTAATCCTTATATTTATTAGGCTGGTCCATCAAATCTCCGGTAAATAAAATAACATCAGGGTCCAGTTGGTTTATCTTATTGACAATTGCTTGTAAATCTTTAAGCTGAAATTGAAAGCCTAAATGCGTATCACTGAATTGGACCATTTTCATGCCATGAAAACCTTTTGGGATAAGCGGGTGGCTGATGATTTTATGCTTGATTTCTAACCACTTAGGTTCCAAATTATGGGCATAATAGTTTCCGCCAATACCTAAACCGGTTAAGGTAGCCAATGTACCAAAACTTTTCTTTAAGAATGTTCTTCTGGATATGGGTTTATTCAAATTAATCAACCTATCTAATATAAAAATGTTACTTCCTCATACTAACAAACAATATACATAAAATGAAGAAAATATCTTCTATGAGCATATGAAAAACATGTAAACTGGGGTTTGATGAAACCGTATCCGGTTTGAAATTGAACATCTATACGGAGGTAACATGATGACCGAACCAATGTTTATTACACTGATTATACTTCTATGCGCGATCGCGCTTTTTATACAAGGGAAATTTCGAGCAGATTTAATTGCACTTAGTGCACTATCCATTCTGGGTTTACTGGGGATTCTTACATTGGATGAACTAGTGGCCGGGTTTGCGAACCAAGTGGTCATCATGCTGGCTGGGCTATTTATAGTCGGTGCCGGCCTGTTAAATACAGGAATCGTGGAAAAGGCAGGAAATAAGTTGTTGGGTTTATGTGGGGGCAGTGAATGGAAATCGCTGCTTATCGTCATGCTGACAGCAGGAATATTAAGTGCCTTTTTAAGCGGAACAGGAATTGTTTCCATACTGCTTCCGCTCGTTATGAGCATGGCCTTAAAACAAAAAACAAGTCCGACAAGGTATTTATTGCCACTTGCCTATGCAAGCAGTATTGGAGGGCTATTAACACTGACAGGTACTCCCTCCAATATGATCGTTGCTGATGTCTTACGGCAAAACGGAATAGGGACATTAGAGTTTTTTGACTTTACACCCGTGGGCTTGATCGCCTTTGCAGCAGGGTTATTCTTCATGTTGACACTCGGACGCCTGTTGCTTCCCGAGAAGACGATTGCCGCGAACAATAGTGTCAAGGGACTGTCGGCAGGGGAGCTTGCAGGCATGTACAAAGTATATGACAGATTGCATTATCTGCATATACCCGCTACTTCCGATATTGTTGGAGAAAGGCTGTCTGACCTCCAGCTTCCTATTCAGTATGAATTGACTTTGATTGAAATCCAGCGGAAGCCAAAGGATAAGCAATTACCGCTGTTGCAAAGACAGCTGACGATTTCAGCAAGGGCGGATGAGGTTCTTCATCCTGAAGATATCATTTTGGTGTTTGGGGAAGAAGAAGCAGTTGAGAGATTGGCACTTAACTATGAACTGGAGTTTAAACATTTCAATACCGAACAAATAAAGAAACATTTTCTTAGCAGTAGATTTGGATTGACAGAAATATTGATCGTCCCGAACTCGGATTATGAAAATCAAACCTTGATTGATGTGCATTTTCGTGAGAAATACCAATGTAATGTGCTTGCAATCAATCGGAATGGCGAATATATTCAAGCCGATGTCGGAACGGAACGCCTTAAACCGGGGGATGCAATCCTGATACATGGGGAATGGGAGAACATTGAGAGGATTTCCTCGGATTTACAGGATGTCATCGTTATTGGAAGTACCTCGGAAGATGGCTCTCCGGTCAACTCCAAGGGCAAAGCATGGATTGCCTTGGGAATCACTGCATTGATGGTCATTCTATTATCGATGGAGTCCGTCCCTGCCGTACTATCGGTATTGACGGCCGCATTGTTGATGGTGATCACTGGCTGTGTCCGTTCGATGGAGGATGCTTACCAAAAGATTAACTGGGAACCTGTTCTTTTGATTGCAGCCATGTTCGGAATAACGGCTGCATTGGATAATACGGGCGGAGTGAGGATGATAAGTGATTGGCTGGCCGTTTTATTCAGTAATATCGGGGCACACGGCATATTAGCGGTCTTTTATCTCCTGACACTGATCCTGAGCCAATTCATCCCGTATGGAGCCGCGGCGGTAATCATGACGCCCATTGCACTGACATCTGCGGTGAATCAAGGCATCGATCCCCTACCTGTGTTTATATGCCTTGCCGTTGCTGGCAGTTTGGCGTTATCGACTCCAAGGGTTGCCACTACCAACGCGCTTGTGATGACGGCGGGTGATTACAAGCATAAAGATTTTATCATGATCGGGATATCCATACAGATCTTCATTGGCGTTATCATGGTGATCACGATCCCGTGGTTCTTCCCTTTTTGATAAGACATAAGGCATTGTTCCATTTATGGACAATGCTTTTTCAATGTGTTTCTTTTCAAATGGATTGGATGAATGTGGTTCTGAAAAAAGAGTTATGCAGTAGGAATTAAAATATTTATTATCAATGCAAGAAACTAATGGTATAATTTTGGCATATTGGTGTTTTCGTAATTAGGGGGAAGATGCATCATGGATACAGAAAAGATATTAAAGAATTTAGACAGGGTGACACCATTCTTTCAACCGATTTTCAGTGCAGATCAACATCAGGTAATCGGGTATGAAATTCTAGGGCGCTATGAGGAACAATCGGAATATAAAAGCCTTGGACCTTTTTTTCACAATTCTGCAGTGCCGGAAGAGTATAGGGTGGAAGTGGATAATTACGTACTTGAAATTGCTTTGGAGAGAATAAAAGACTATGGTGAAGATTTTCTTATCTTTATCAACAGGGATCCTAATTTGCTTATGCTGGATCATGGCGAAGAATTCATGGAGATTTTACATCGTCATTTTCAACCGGAGGAAATGCACCGGATCGTACTGGAATTATCAGACACAATCAGCCCGGAAAACTTAGATCCTTTGCAGCATGTGCTTGCTTACTTTAGAACATATGGGATTAAGATAGCTTTAGATCATTTAGGACAAGATACGCAATTGGACCGAATCGCACAGATTTCTCCGAATATTTTAAAAGTTAACCTGGACCAGCTTCGCATTTCAGGTGGAGATGCCTATCAGGTCATCCTGTTTTCTCTAAGCATGCTTGCACGAAAAATCGGCGCCAATTTACTATTTGAGAACATTGAGTCCGAATACCAGCTTCGTTTTGCATGGAAGAATGGGGGACGATATTATCAAGGGTATTTTTTGGCGAAACCGGAAGGCGAATTCATTAATAAAGATTTACTTCGTGAAAAATTCCATCAAGAATGTCAGTCCTTCATTTCTTTAGAGACCAAGAAGCTTGAAGCCGTTTATCAAAAGACTTTGCAATTCAACGAGAATATGCAAAATTTCTTAAAACAGCAAAAGCGGAACGGCTCCCATGAAGATTTTCTCGGTATTTTGGCGAAAAAGTTGGATTCTGTATGTTTTCGGCTTTATATTTGTGATGAAGAGGGGTATCAAAAATCCCCCAATATCCTACATAAGGACGGGCAATGGTTAGTCCAACCCAGTTATATGAATAAAAATTGGAGCTGGAGACCTTATTTTCTCGAAAATATCGTAAAGATGCGCAATGAGAAAAAAGGAATACTATCCGATTTATACAGTGATATCGAAACGGGGGAAACTATACGGACCTTTTCATATCCCCTGAATAATAAGGAATACATTTTCTGTGATCTTTCTTATAGTTATTTATATGAAAATGAAGCACTATTATAAAAATCGATTCATGAATATAATCGCTTTAAATGTGTAACGATAAGCAGAAATGATGCGCTTGGAGGAGACATATTTTGAGCACGTACATCTGGATTCTAATCATAATCGTTACAATCATGGCATTATATCTGCTCTTTTATACTTATTCTGTAGCAAGGGCACAGAAAGTGAAGGCCAGATATGATTCGACTATCGATGATTCCGTTAAAGAACATCCTTATTTAATGAACCCGGTATTCGTTTCCCTTTTCGTCGGGACGATTTTGGTTGCCGGTTTTATTTTTTACTATGCTTTTCGATAATTGTGAGAAGGAGATTTCAATATCATGAAATCTTCTTTTTTATTGTGAAGAATGGGTAATGGTATCAAGGTATCCCGAAGAATTTGATTTTGTAGTTTGGCTTTGATTTTGACGGGTATTGAAAGGCATAGGCAAAAATCATAACCATTAGGAGAAACTCTATAACAAGGAGATGATTGTAATGAGGAAATATCTAGTTGCATGTCTTGCCAGTGTCCTTTTATTTTTAAGTGGAGGGTTCACTGCTTCAGCGGAGGGCTTACATAGAGAGGAAGTACTATCTTTGGTACAGGATGCCATGGAGAACCAAGGTTCGATCAGTGAGGAAGTACGTACTAAGGAAGCGATAGAAGGGAAGTTGGATAAACATTTCACAGGTGATTTCATCAAGAAGTTTGTCCAAGCGAATGTAGTGAAAGTCGATGGCGGTTATACCGCATTTGGATCAGATTTCGCTCCGTATTATATCCCTTTTTTCAGTTATGACAAGAATACGGAAATTGTATATGGGAAAAACGGTGATGTCATTTATGTTCAGGAGGAGTTCCAGGACACTGGGGACGGACCGGTATCGATGGAAAAACATGTTGAATCAGTTACTTTGAAAAAGGAAAATGGCGTTTGGAAGGTAATGGATGTAAAGTATGAAAGTGATAAAATGAAATAAGGAAAGTTCTTTAAAATTGAAAAATATGGAGTTGAAATGAAGAAGTCTAGAGGAGGTCACAGCCTTCTCTAGACTTTTTTTATATATTCAGTTCTTTTTTTATTTCGTCCAATTCAAAACCAACAATGGCTTTCCCATCGATGACGACCGTAGGTGTGGAATAGGCACCGTATTTATTCGTTAATTCTTTTCGGGCTTGTCCATCTGCTTTAATATCCTTTTCTTTGTAAACGACATTATTATCATCAAAGAACATTTTCATGATTTTGCAGGGAGGGCAATCAGGTTGGGTATATAGCGTAACGTCTTTCATTTCAATCCTCCATGTATTCTTTAGGTAAGGTTTATTTTTTCATTATAGAGGATGCCAGGACATTTGAATAGGAAAACACCCCAAGTACCGTTCTACTTACTTTTTTCCTGTTTTACCAGATAGTCTATCAATCCCATGGAACAAACATTCAGGTCCATGGCGATGATTTCAAAAACAGGATGATCTGTGGTGATTCCTTTTTCGCCTAAATGAAAGGCGACTTCCGTGAAAATATTTTTACTGGTCGCTGCCACTCGTTCCTCAAAGCTCGCATATTCCTTATATGCCGATTTGGCAGTCGTAACAAATTTAGGCAGCCAGTAATGAAGTTGTTTATATACTTCCTTAGGGTTTTCGGAAACCCCATAATGGCCAAAATATATACGTTCGACGCCGATGCTTTCATACAATTCCGCTGCTGCAAGCATCGCTTCGGGGTTAAATTGGTTTGGCGATGTGGAAGGTAAGTAAAATTCCAGACCTTCTTCATCGAGTTCACGATAATAGATGCCTATGGTGTCACCTGAAAACATCCCTTTTGAAACCGAATCGAATATGCTTAAATGATGGTTTGCGTGTCCGGGAGTGTCATAAAAGGTCAACTTTGAATTATCACTTGTTTGCAGGGATTCCCGATCATGTTTAATCAGCATTCTTTCAAACGGAATAGGTAAAATCGGATCGAAAAGCTTGTTGAATTCTTCACCATAGACTGCTTTAGCCCCAGCAATCAAACGTGTTGGATCTTCTAGATGACGTGCACCTTTTGGATGGACGATCACTTTGGCGTTCGGGCAATGCTGTAAAAAAAGTCCTGCTCCACCTGCATGGTCCAAATGAATATGGGTAAGAATGATATATGTAATATCTTCGAGGGCGATTCCCAAATGTTCGAGCCCCTTCATTAAGTGGGGGATGGAAGGGCTGGCGGAAGTTTCGACTAATGTGATGTCTTCATCGGCAATTACATATGTACCTGTACGATTTCTTCTATCCAAATCAAAACCATCAATCAATGAAATGCGATAACCAAGTTCACTAATGTTTTGCAACAGAATCTACCCCCAAAAAATTTTTCATGTACAAAATCCATTCCTTATTTTATTCTGTTAATAGTGCCATGTAAAGAATGAAGTTTTAAATTATTCTGAATTTATTTCAGCGTGGCTACTGGATAGAAAAGTATGGTATAGTGAAACCTATCGAAAAGGTTTTATTCAGAAAGGAGAGGGAGTATGTCTCAATTACAGGGCATCCTTACCAGATTGAAAAGTCTTCAAGAGCAAGCGAAGGAATCTGAATCTGCTCAACGTTTTTTTGAAATAGATGGTGTGAAAAAGTGCCAGGTTACATATTTCAGCAAAACAGAAATGTTCGAGCTTGAAGTATACAGTGATAAAGGGAAATCATCCAAATATCAATTCGATAATATTGATATGATTACCATTGAAATCTTTGATCTTCTTCAATCTTAAAAAAATCACAAAAAGCCGCCTTCCTTTGGAAGCGGCTTTTTTATTGTGAATGAATTTCGGTCAATTTTTACTTGAATGAAGTAGTGATTTTTACGACATCTTAATAATTGGAGGGATGTAAATGAAAAATCCAATGGTAATTTGCCCGGAATGCGGTGAGGAAAGGGAAATGGAAAATGTACTAACGGCACAATCCAACCAAAATGTGATTTATCAATGCCCGGAATGCGGTTTTAAACAGGTTAACATCAAAACTAGTAAGGGCTAAGGGTCTCTTGCGAATCCCGCCGTTTGGGATTTTATTGGTCTAGGAATGAGCCTTTTCTGCTTACATATGTTAAACTATAGAAAGAGCTGTATATAAAAACATATGGTAAGGGGTTTTAAAATGATCGGTACTCATGATGGGGATTTATTGGAATCCAGCGTTAAAGACTTAATGATTTCTTCTGAACGCGTGGCCCACGTGCAGGTAACCAATAACTTAGAACATGCACTATTGGTATTAACAAAGAGCGGTTATACGGCCATTCCTGTGTTAGATCCGATGTATAAACTGCATGGTTTAATTAGCACACCAGTCATTCTTGATTCAATCTTGGGACTGGAACGAATTGAATTTGATAATCTTGAGAATAAAAAAGTTTCCGAAATAATGAATATAGAAATACCTCGCCTGCATATTGAAGATACATTGACCAAGGGTGTGGAATTGTTGATTGACCATCCGTTTGTCTGTGTAGAGAATGACGAACATGTATTTGAAGGTATCTTAACGAGAAGGGCAATCTTGAAAAAAGTATTTAAACAAAATACGCCTGATAAATAAGTACGGCTTAACATGAAGTTAACCTCAAGACTCGCCAGTTGGCGAGTTTTCTTGTTTTTTTTACATATTTGATCCAGCTAGTAGTAAAGTCTATAAACAGTTGGGTCTATTAGGAGAGGATGCGAAAATTGGGTCAATCAGTGGATGGAGCAAAAGTGCAGAATAAAAAATTAAAACGTCCCTTTATATTGGCTGCCATCATGTTGGCTATGTTTATGAATGCTATTGAAGGAACGATCGTTTCGACGGCAATGCCAGCCATTGTAAGTGATTTAGGTGGTTTTTCACTTTACAGCTGGGTGTTTTCAGGTTATTTGTTAATGAACGCCGTAACGGTCTTGATATATGGAAAGCTATCGGATATTCTCGGGAGAAAACCTGTCTTATTATTTGGAATCATTGTCTTTTTAATTGGCTCCCTTCTTTGCGGTTTTGCAGATTCTATGACGGAACTCATCATATATCGCTTTGTACAAGGTTTTGGGGCGGGGGCTGTAGCTCCTGTAGCTTCGACGATTGTTGGTGATATCTATAAAAATGAAGAGAGGGCACGCGTTCAAGGGTATCTATCGAGCGTTTGGGGAATTTCAGCGGTCATGGGGCCAGCTTTGGGCGGCTTGCTCGTTGAGTCCCTGACTTGGAAGCTTGTCTTCTGGGTTAATGTTCCTTTGGGCTTGCTATCTTTTATTGGGATTTGGTTTTTCCTTCATGAAAATATCGAAAAGAAAAAACGTGATATCGATTACCTAGGTGCAACGCTTTTGACATTATCCATATCCACTCTAATGGTGATACTCGTAGAAGGAGGAGTGAAATGGTCATGGGCTTCAGCTCCAGTTATATCCTTGGCATTAGTGGCCATCATCACCTTCATCTTATTCATTCTTCAGGAAAAGAAAGCGGCCGAACCGATGATGCCATTTGAAATTTGGCAGGAGCGTTCCATTCTGATTGCCAATCTTGTATCCCTGACGACAGGGGTGATGATGATCGGATTATCAAGTTTCCTCCCGACATTCGTTCAGGGGGTGATGGAACGCTCGCCTACGGTAGCTGGTTTTACATTGACAGCCATGTCAATTGGCTGGCCGATCGCATCAATGGTCTCTGGCAGGTTATTGATGAAAATAGGATTCAAATCAACCTCCCTCCTTGGAGGGTGTTCATTGATCCTTGGGAGCTTGATCCTGGTGTGGATGAAGCCGGAGGCTGGGCCGATTATTGCTGCCATGGGATCCTTCTTTGTCGGTGTAGGCATGGGCTTGACTTCTACCTCATTCATTGTCGTCATTCAAAAAACCGTCAGCTGGGAACGAAGGGGCATTGCGACAGCTTCCAATATGTTCATGCGTAATTTAGGAAATACTGTAGGTGCTGCATTACTTGGAGGAATCATGAATATGAGGCTTCAAGCCTACTTGAATGAACATGCGCCAGCCGGCTCGGGAGTGACGATAGATACGGCAAATAAACTGTTGAACAGTGAAGAACGCATGTCGCTTCCTGAAAATGTGGTAAATGTTTTACAGGAAGGACTTACATTGTCTCTACAGACGATTTATCTAATTGTTCTAGTCTTCTCTGTAATCAGCTTCCTGTTACTTACGAGACTAAGAAAGAATAAGAATAAGAATGCTTAAAAAAGGCAGACTCTTTAAATGGAGTTTGCCTTTGTATTTAAGGAAACGCAACTCTGATGACCAATTGAATCAATAATGCGATCGTGACCGCATGTAAAATTAATTTCAACTGTCGAGTGGAGATTTTTTGAGCCACACGCAAGTCCAGTTGTGATCCGATAAGGGACCCGATCGTGTAATAAATGGCAATCCCCCATGCAATGTTACCGGCAATGAAATAGGTAATGAATGCAGCTGTACAGCTAATGAAAGTTTGGAATCTAGTAAAGGCCAGGGATTGAAGGTAGGTGGCACCATTTCTTAAAAAGGTATACATGAGCATGGTTGCCTGTCCCGGTCCGAACATTCCGTCATAGACACTGATTCCGAATAGGGATGGATAAACTTTTTTTGGGAGATGCCAATCCGATTCATCGGAAGGTTTTCGTTTTTTAATGAAATTCATGATCAAAGCGACAGTCAAAAGACAGATGGCTAACAAATTCATTGCCTTTTCAGAGAATGAATTCGACCACCACATAAGCCACCGAAAAGGGCAAATGGGATTAACTGGAGGGCATACTTCAATTTAAGCTGTTTTTTCTTGAATAAAATATAAAAACTGGAAAAGAAGAAAACATGTTGGAAAATTTGACTGAACCAATAACCTGGTGGATGGGTAAACCTATCAAAAGAAGGGATGGCATGCCGATAAGACCGCCGCTCCCAGCCAATGTGCCGACAAAGGATGCTGCAAAACTGATGACAAGCAATAAAATGAACGTCAAAGGATATTCACTCCTTTTCTTTTCTCTTGTATTATAAGTCGACTTTGTTGATAATAAAAATTAAATAAATTAAATCATCATGATAAGAATTAATTATCAAGAGGTTGGTGTGTATGTCATTTTCAGAATTTCATTTATTATCCGTGCTTGCTCAGGAAATGAATATGAGAAAAGCAGCTGAGAGGTTGTTCGTTTCCCAGCCGGCTTTATCACAGCGTTTACAATCCATAGAAAAGGATTGGGGCTCGAAACTGTTTCTGCGTTCACAAAAAGGGCTGTCACTGACGCCTGCAGGTGAAGCGGTAATTCGTTTGGCCAATGAGGTCATCGAAAAAGAAGAAAAGGTCAGGGAAAGTATTCAAGCTATGGACCATGAAGTATATGGGACTTTGAAAATAGCCTGTGCTTCGATTGTCGGCCAAAATTGGCTGCCGCAAGTATTGAAAAAGTTCGTTCAAAAATATCCGTATGCCAAAATTTCCTTAATCACTGGCTGGAGCAGTGAAATTTTAAAGTCTTTGTATGAAGGACAGGTGCATATTGGCATCATAAGGGGAGCCCCGGATTGGAAAGGGGTAAAACAGCATTTGTTTACAGATATGCTTTATTTGGTGGATACTGAAATGAAGGAACTGAATCAAGTGTTCGAAACGGACCGGCCATTCATTCAGTTTAAAAGCGATTCGAATTATTATCAGGAAATCCAGGACTGGTGGCATCGGCAATTTAAAACGACGCCAAAAAATACCATTGTCGTGGATCAAATCGAAACATGCAAACAAATGGTGTTCAATGGTATAGGATATGCAATCCTGCCAGCCATCACTTTACATGATAAAGATACGAATGTTTTTAAAATCCCTCTACTGGATGGGCATAACCACTCAATCGAACGAGATACATGGCTTTGCGGCTATGAATCTGCCTTCCAGTTAAAGCAAGTGCAAGCATTCACGGAAGTGGTGAAAGAGCATATTCGCGACCAAGGAATGTTATAGGTCCGCTGACGAAAATGTCAATAGGGAGAATAATATATAAGAGTGACATTCAACTTGTCTTGCCGGCAGTTGTCTGGTAAATTTAAAACGAGTAATGATACATATTTAGGAGGTTTACCCGGAATGAATAAAATGGATGCAAACGAAATTATTTCTTTTATCTCAAATAGTAAAAAATCTACACCTGTAAAGGTATATGTCAAAGGCGATTTAGAAGGCATGGATTTTGGTCCAGCTTCTAAAACTTTCATAACAGGAAATACAGGTGTTGTATTCGGTGAGTGGTCTGAAGTCGAAGAAGCAATCAAGGCAGCAGGAACAAAAATCGAGGATTATGTAGTTGAAAATGATCGCCGAAACTCTGCCATTCCTTTATTGGACCTAAAAGGCATCAAAGCCCGTATCGAGCCTGGCGCAATAATCCGTGACCAAGTATCCATTGGAGACAACGCAGTAATCATGATGGGTGCATCAATCAATATTGGTTCTGTCATCGGTGAAGGCACAATGATCGACATGAACGCAATACTGGGCGGGCGTGCAACAGTGGGTAAAAACTGTCACGTAGGTGCAGGTGCCGTTTTAGCAGGTGTCATCGAGCCGCCTTCCGCACAACCGGTCATTTTGGAAGATGATGTTTTAATCGGAGCCAATGCGGTCGTACTAGAAGGTGTGAAAATCGGTCAAGGTTCAGTTGTGGCGGCTGGTGCAGTTGTAACGAAAGACGTTCCTCCTTACTCCGTGGCCGCTGGTATCCCGGCGAGGGTCATTAAACAAATTGACGAAAAAACAAAATCAAAAACAGAAATCATGCAAGAACTTCGTCAACTTTAATTTCTTTAGTGAATATTGCCTGAAGCGTGGATAAATATATCCACGCTTTCTGTATAGGAGGAAATAATGTGAAAATAAATCCTTTTGCCGAGATCCGGCGTGATTTGCATCAAATACCGGAGATAGGGTTCAAAGAATTCAAGACGCAGCAATACCTACTGAATTACATAATGAAACTGGCCCCGGAGCGAATGGAAATAGAAACTTGGCGGACTGGGATATTCGTGAAAGTGAAGGGAATGAACCCGCAGAAAACAATTGGCTACCGGGCTGATATTGACGGTCTGCCGATAAAAGAGGAAACCGGATTGCCGTTCGCATCCAACCACGAGGAATATATGCATGCCTGCGGTCATGATTTTCATATGAGCATAGGTTTGGGATTATTGACATATTTCACCGAAAATCCAATCGATGATGACTTGCTATTCATCTTCCAGCCCGCAGAAGAGGGTCCTGGCGGAGCTGAACCAATGCTTAAATCGGAAACGATGAAAAAATGGAAGCCGGATATGATTCTTGCTTTACATATTGCTCCAGAGTATCCAGTTGGGACGATTGCCGTTAAAGAAGGGCTTCTATTTGCCAATACATCTGAATTATTCATCGATTTGAGGGGGAAAGGAGGGCATGCAGCCTATCCGCATGAAACAAATGACATGGTCATTGCGGCATGCTCGCTTGTAGGGCAGCTGCAAACAATCGTTTCCAGGAATGTCAATCCACTTGATTCAGCTGTCATTACAGTTGGGAAGATTACTGGAGGCACCGTTCAAAATATTATTGCGGAGACAGCGCGGTTAGAAGGCACAATACGCACCCTTAACCCCGAATCGATGGTAAAGGTCAAGGCAAGAATAAAAGCGCTTGTGGATGGCATACAAGTGGGATATGAGTGCTTGGCTGAAATCGACTATGGTGCGATGTATCACCAGGTGTATAATGAAGAACGGTTGACCCGGGAATTCATGGAATTTACAGAGAAGTCAACTGCTGTTCATTTGCATCGCTGTACGGAAGCGATGACTGGTGAAGATTTTGGTTATATGTTAAAGGAGATTCCAGGATTCATGTTCTGGCTGGGGGTTTCATCGGATTACGGATTGCACCACGCTAAGTTAAGTCCGGATGAAACTGCGATTGAACTCGCGATCAATCACTTAACGGACTATATAACGTTTAAAGGAAGCGAAGCGTAAAAAATGCTTTTCAGTACAGAACATGCTCTAAAGAGAGAACGAATGACGTTGGAGGGCTTATTGTGAAAAAAGAATTTGCGGTGATTGGACTTGGCCGTTTTGGCGGCAGCATAGTCAAGACATTAGCTGAAGAAGGATTAGGGGTTCTGGCTATCGATGCTGACGAAGATCGAGTGAATGAATTTGCCAGAATAGCTTCACATGCCGTAGTAGGGGATACGACAGATGAAAATGTACTGAGAAACTTAGGGATTCGGAATTTTGATCACGTCATTGTAGCGATTGGCGAGAATATTCAAGCTAGTATATTGACGACTCTTATGCTTAAGGAATTGGGTGTCGGAAATGTTACGGTTAAAGCGCAAAATGATTATCATGAGAAGGTTCTTCGTAAAATCGGGGCCGACTATGTCGTGCACCCCGAACGAGATATGGGGAGAAGGATTGCCCATAATATCGTCTCCAATAATATTCTCGATTATTTAGAGCTTTCTGATGAACACTCCATCGTCGAAATTGTTGCAAGCCAAAAGATGAATGGAAACTCGATATTTGACCTTGATATCCGTGCTCATTATGGGCTGAATATAGTCGCGATCAAAAGAGGGAATGAAATCAATGTTTCTCCTCAGGCAAACGATTTAATTCATAAAGGCGATATATTGATCGTCATTGGAGCAGATTCCGACATCAATCGTTTCGAAAAAAAGATTGTAGAATAAGTAAGTGTCATGCTAAAATCGAGCAGCGCTTTTATCAAAGGAAAACAAAAAGGTTTTGGAATGGTCTCATTCCGAAACCTTTTTGTTTTTTTATTGGATTTGAAGTAGTTATAGAGAATTGCCTGCATCGACAATTTTTTAATTCCCTTAAGTAGTCCTACGAAAACCATTCTTTTCTTTTACATCTGCGAGTACACGCAATATTGTTTCTTTGCGTTTCGCATATATAGATTTTACATCTACATAATGACACAAATGATCTTTACTTTCGTACACTGTGATAAAAGTGAACAAGTCGCACAAATAGGTTTGGATGATTTGTACTCTCTATTTTGATTTAGTTCTTCTTGAAGGCGTACTTGATAAACTCGTGTTTCCGGCACTGGCTTTCCACAGTGTGGAATCAACAAATATATGCTTCTTATCAGTTTACTTTTGGAAGCTTTCCATTAAGATAGATAGAAAATCTATTCAAGCATCCTTATCACCTCAAGTTTTAATACTCCTTTTTTAAAACAAAAAAGCCTGTAGGCAAAAGGAGTTCTATCTAACTGTTAAAACAAAGTTGATTGGAATGGGTGTTCGAGACTCCTGTGGGAGTACGCGTCCAAGGGAGACCCCACAGGCGCTAAGGAGCCGAGGAGGCTCCCGGACCGCCCGCGGAAAGCGAGTGCCTGGAGTGGAATTCAACGTTCGAGATTTACAAATCTAAACAAAAAAAGCCCAGCCAAATGATGGCTGGGCTTTTTTTATTATTGGACTTCCATGATGATCGGCAGGATCATTGGACGGCGTTTAGTTTTTTCATATAGGAATGGAGATAAAGTGTCTGTAATTTCATTTTTAATTTCAGACCATTGTGTAGTTTTTCGATCCATCACCTTATTTAAATGCTTAGTTATTAAGGATTGAGCATCGCTGATAAGGTCTCCAGATTCTCTCATATAAACAAATCCGCGTGAGATGATGTCAGGTCCGGATGCAATTTTGAATTCCTTCATATTAATGCTGACAACGACAACGACAAGGCCTTCCTCGGAAAGGATTCGACGATCACGGAGAACGATATTACCGATATCCCCGATGCCGCTTCCATCGATATAAACCGAACCTGAAGGGATCTTACCAGCAATTTGTGCTGTGTTTTCACTTAGGGATAGAACTTCACCATTATCCATGATAAAGCAATTTTCTTCCGGAACTCCGCAATCGACTGCATGGCGGGCATGTAGTTTTTGCATACGGTATTCACCATGGATTGGCATGAAGAATTTTGGTTTAATCAAACGAAGCATTAGCTTTTGTTCCTGCTGTCCGCCATGTCCTGATGTATGAATGTCATTCAAAGGACCTGAAATGACGTCTGCTCCTGCACGATATAATTGATTGATCGTTCTGGAAACACTGATTGTGTTACCTGGGATAGGTGAAGATGAAAATACTACAGTATCACCAGGAATGATTTGAATCTGACGGTGAGTGCCATTCGCTATGCGCGACAATGCTGCCATTGGTTCACCTTGACTCCCTGTACAAAGGATGGTTACTTTATTCGCAGGCATACGATTCAATTGCTGTACATCAATAAATGTATCTTTAGGCGCTACAATATAACCAAGATCTTGTCCAATTGATATGGCTGAATCCATGCTTCGGCCAAAAACGGCTATTTTACGGCCGTTAGCCACGGCTGCTTCAACAACTTGCTGAAGACGATGGATGTTCGATGCAAACGTTGCAAAAATAATCCGGCCGTCAACCTTACGGAAAATGTCTTGAATGGTATCGCCGACACGGCTTTCGGACATAGTAAAGTTCTGCACTTCACTATTAGTGCTATCCGAGAGTAAGCACAATACACCTTCTTTACCGATTTCAGCCATCTTGGTCAGGTTTGCAGGCTCGCCCACTGGTGTGAAGTCGAATTTAAAATCACCAGTATGGACAATTTGTCCAGGTGGTGTTTTTACAACGATTCCATAAGAGTCAGGGATACTGTGAGTTGTGCGGAAGAATGAGACGGACGTTTTCCGGAACTTGATCACTTCATCTTCACTGATTTCAATCATGGTTGTCTGACGTAAAAGGCCGTGTTCTTCCAATTTATTACGAAGCAGTCCAAGTGCCAGTTTTCCGCCGTACACAGGGACATTCACTTTTCTAAGTAAATAAGGAATCCCGCCAATATGGTCTTCATGGCCATGAGTAATGAAAACACCTTTAATTTTATCTACATTTTTCTCTAAATAGCTGTAATCTGGAATCACATAGTCAATACCGAGAAGCTCATCTTCAGGAAATTTAATTCCAGCATCAATGACGATGATTTCATCTTGAAACTGAACAGCATATGTGTTCTTACCGATTTCGCCTAAACCGCCCAGGGCGAATACAGCTGTTTGATCGTTTTTTACAAATTTCATAAATTATAGCTCCAATACTTTGTAATCTTCATTTTGTTTTTCATATTCTAAATATGCTCCGGTTACAGGTAATACGATTTCTACGTTATAAGGTTCCTTTTTTAATTTTAAACGAACGTCACGAACGGATTCACCTTCGACAAACATTGTTTTAGTATTCTCCCTGATGGGAACCTCTGATATGGTTACTTGATAGTATACCTTAAAAACCATTTTAATCTCTCCTCACTTGTTTGCATTGCTTTTTTCATTATATATAAAAACAACAATTTTTTCATGTTTTTCAACATCATGTAAAAATAAACCCAGCTCCGCCATAAAAACGGAAGGGGTTTGATGAATTAAATATACCAATGTATAAAAGTATATAAAAAAATAGATGGCCGATTCTGGTATCAATCCAATTGTGTCTTCCTCTATCTTATATCCTATCCGTTTTTGCCATGTGTAAAACTTAAATCATGGGATCTTTTTTTTCGTAAACGATTTCTTTCTAATTAATACAGTACGACTGTGTACAGCGTTTCATGAAAACACTACGACTCATATCTTTATTGAAATATGTATTCACCTGACCATATAAAAGCCAAGATAGAAAGAAAGAATGCTTAACAAGAACTTTACAACAAGGAAGAAGCCCTCCGCAAGTTTTTGAAGGACTGTCCGAAAAAAATTCGCATATGGATGACGGCCAAGGCAGGAATGAGTGGCAAATTATGCGATAGATTTTTTTCTTAAAAGATCATTCCATTGTTTAGCAAGCTTTTTACGAAGCTTTTTTAACATGGCGATCACGCTCCCTTAATTATTATTGTATAGGATTATTCAATAATGTAAATACGTCTTTACAGGTCCTTGGCCCATTTTTGAAAAAAAAGGCTCATTCAAACAAGCAGCTGGGATTTTTGGAGGCAAGAAGGATGGGAGAAGTAATCTAAGAAGCCTGAGTTGTTTTTCTATTAAGAATAGTATATGCCCATTCGTGAATAAAAAACGTAAATTGAGTGGAATCCGGTTGTGTTACTTGACTTATCTTGATGACAATTATTAAATGGGTACATATTAAAAAAGGAAAAAATGAATGAATTGGAAGTGAATCGTTAGTGAAAATCGTATTCTTTGATATTGACGGAACGTTGCTTGATCATGAAAAAAAGTTACCTGCTTCAACAAAAAAAGCCATTAAGCAACTGCAGGATAGCGGGGTTTTTGTAGCGATTGCCACAGGAAGGGCTCCGTTTATGTTCGAATCTTTAAGGGAAGAGCTTGGTATCGATACATTTGTAAGTTTCAATGGACAATACGTTGTTTTTGAAGGGAGAGTCGTTTATAAAAACCCTTTGAGCATACCTGAGATAAAACGGCTCCACGAACATTCTGAAAAAAATGAAATACCGATCGTTTTCATGAATGAGGAGACAATGAAATCGAGTGTTCCACATCATAGCAGAATTGAAGAAGCATTAAGCAGCCTGAAGTTTCCCCACCCTGAACATGTGGCAGATTTTTATGAGGACCATGATATATACCAAGCCTTATTATTCTGTTCGGAAGATGAAGAAGGGAACTTTGTTGGGAAATATGATGACTTCCATTTCATTAGATGGCATGAGTATTCAACGGATGTTCTTCCATTCGGGGGTTCAAAAGCTGAAGGCATTAAAATATTAATGGAAAAAGTCGGGTTTGCTCTGGAGGATGTTTACGCCTTTGGAGATGGCTTAAATGATATAGAGATGTTAAAAGTAGCGGGATATGGCGTGGCAATGGGGAATGCCGGTCAACTTGTGAAGCAAGAGGCCGACTTTGTAACCAAGGATGTCGATGATGATGGCATACTTTTTGGTTTGAAGGAACTTGAACTGATATAAAAAACAAAACCCCCGTCAACCAACAGACGGGGGTTTTGCTTATTACGTTACCTTTCCACCGCAATTGAATTTTCCGGTATGGCATAGGGGTCTTCCGGATTGATATGATCATAAAACATGATTCCATTAAGGTGGTCGATTTCATGTTGAAAGCAAATGGCTGCGATGCCTTTCAGGCGGAGCTGAACCGATTTTCCTTCCAGGTCCGTACCCACAACCGTTATTCGAGCATAACGGGGCACATAGCCGGAAACGGGACGATTTACGGAAAGGCAGCCTTCTCCGGATGTCAAATATGCTTTTTCCACTGAATGGCTGATGAGTTTAGGGTTGAAAAGTGCATAGCTATACAGTTGACCATCTTTTTCTTTCAAATGAACCGCGATCATCCTTTTTGAAACATTCACCTGTGGTGCAGCCAAGCCAATTCCTGCCCTTAACCCGTATAGTGCAGCAATATCGGGCTTCTGGCTGTTTTGGACATATTCCATCAAGCTGGCTAAAAGTTGCTTATCTTCATTTGATGCCGGAAGCGGAACCTCTACCGCGACTTGCCTTAAGATTGGATCGTCTTCATTAACAAAATCATCCATGGTAAGCATAATCTTTCACCCCACAAAAATTCTTATAATATGTATAGGATTATTTTAACAAAAAAAATACTGAAAGTTAATGGATGATCTAATGAAAGAAAAATGGAAGGGATGGAATCAAGTCATTAATTCCTATCCCAGCCATTATATTATTTGCGTGTTGAGGTCTATTTAAAAAAATAAATCATTTTTTGTGAATTAGGGTAAATAGTTAACATTTTCGGGTAAAGGTAATAGTAATTATCTGGTTAGCAAAAGCACGCGCCGACAATGATTAACAGAATGAACAGGACAATGATTAGAGCGAAGCCGCCTCCAAAGCCGCAGCCGCCTCCACCATCACCATAACCATAGCTGGGTGCAACGGAAACCGGATAACAACAATCCTGGTTGTAACCTCCATACATAATTTCATACCTCCGTTTTTTGTATTATTAAAATGCTGACCACTCTGATTTGAAACGGTCCCTACAGCCTATGCAGTATGGCTTAAAGGGTGTAGGCTAGCGCCCAGTAATGAAAAAAACCTGTTCGGAATATGATTGTAACAAGTGTTTGCGGCTAATAAGGGAATTTAGAGAAATATGAATCTTCGAAGTACTATCAGAAGGAGCTGTCTATGTTGAATCGTTTTGGTCCATATGTTATTTTACTTCTTTCTTTTGTGATCTTGACTGGTTGTTTTAATGGTTCACCGGAAGAAAGAATCCACAAAATCCTAGAGAAAACTGCAGAAAAGGAAAGTGATTTCACCGAGCATCAAGAGCCACTTAATGATTTGGAGAAAAAAGAAAAAGAAAAATTTGAGAAAATAATTAAACTTGGATTGGATGATTATGAACAGATCGTCGAGCTTTCAGATGAAGCCACCAAGAATATCGACCAAAGGGAAAAAATAATTGAAAAGGAACAAAGCAGTATGCAATCCTCAAAAGAACAATTCAATCAGATAGATGAACAAATCGGGAAAATAGAGGATGAAAAAATAAAAAAAGAAGCGACTGAAATGAAAAAGGTCATGAGTGAGCGCTATAGCACCTACGATAATTTATATGATGCATATCAACAAAGTCTGGCTTATGATCGTGAATTATATGAACTATTTAAAAAAGAGGATTTGAAAATGGATGAATTACAAGTGCAAATCGAGAAAATAAATACCTCTTATACAGAGGTTTTGAAAGCGAATGAGGAATTTAATGCATTAACGGAAAAATCAAATCAAAAAAAAGAAAGTTTTTATGATAGTTCCGGCATAGAAATGGCTGATTCAACAAAATAATATAAATAATGATGGGCTGTGATTCTCACTCACAGCCCATATTTTTGTTCAATCCAGTTCATTTAGGGTCTGGGAAATTCTAGAATAGCCTTTTTTGTGCAACCAGCTTGAGGGGAATTTTCATACCTGTACTAAAAAAAAACGATAATCAAAATTCTAACAGCAGACTTATATGAAAGCGTTTGAAAATTTTTTTGGAATATTATTCCGAAGGCTCAAATGCCTATAGTTAAAGCGGTTTTGGAATTGATCCGATATGCTGGGGGATTTAAATGTTATCCTTTGCCATCCTTAAATTGAAAATTAGGGGAAATTTAATAGTACAGTTGTAAAGTCAAAACTAATACAGAGAAGAAGTATGAGTATTGGAAATTCTATAAAATCAAAATTATAAGGAACTCCAAGTGATTGACTTGATGTTAATTCATCTTGTAAACTTAATCTATAAAAATTCTTGTATCATTTTCCTTGATTTTTTTTATGGTACAGAATAAGATTGAGACATATTAAGCATATCCACGTTTGAGGATTGGTCTTAAGGGAAAAATAAAAGAATGAATTGTTGAAGAAACTAAAAAGCAAACTATTTTTGCTTTATAGAATAATAATAGCAAACCTTTTTAATGAAAGGATGAGGTGCCAAATGGCTCAAAAAACTAAACAAGCTAAATTTAATGTTCAGGATCAGCTTAAGAAAGTAGAAGAACAATTTGAAACTTTTCAAATTTTAAATGAAGAGGGAGAAGTCGTTAATGAAGCGGCAATGCCTGATTTAAGTGATGAACAATTGCAAGAATTAATGCGTCGTATGGTTTATACACGCATCTTGGATCAACGTTCTATATCACTGAACCGTCAAGGCAGATTAGGTTTCTATGCACCGACTGCCGGTCAAGAAGCTTCTCAAATCGCTTCCCAGTATGCTTTGGAAAAAGAAGATTTCATTCTGCCTGGTTACCGTGATGTTCCACAAATCGTTTGGCATGGCCTGCCGCTTTGGCAAGCATTCTTATTCTCCCGGGGACATTTTAAAGGAAATCAAATTCCTGAAGACGTCAATGTAATTTCCCCACAAATCATTATCGGGGCTCAATATATCCAAGCTGCCGGAGTGGCTCTTGGGTTGAAGAAACGCGGGAAAAAAGCTGTAGCCATCACATATACGGGTGACGGTGGAACTTCACAAGGTGACTTCTATGAGGGAATTAACTTTGCAGGTGCATTTAAAGCGCCGGCTATCTTCATCGTGCAAAATAACCGTTTCGCAATCTCGACTCCGGTTGATTTGCAATCAGCATCAAAAACATTAGCCCAAAAGGGTGTGGCTGCAGGTATTCCTGGCATCCAGGTTGATGGTATGGATGCGTTGGCTGTTTATACAGCAGTTAAAGAAGCACGTGAACGTGCAATTAATGGTGAAGGCCCTACATTGATTGAAACATTAACTTACCGTTATGGTCCACATACGATGGCTGGGGATGACCCGACACGTTACCGTACTTCCGAAATGGATAACGAGTGGGAACTGAAAGATCCATTGGTTCGTTTCCGTAAGTTCTTGGAAAACAAAAAACTTTGGAATGAAGAATTAGAGAACGAAACGATAGAAAAAGCAAAAGACGATATTAAAGAAGCAATCAAATTGGCAGATGCAGAACCTAAGCAAAAGGTTACAGACCTTATTGAAAACATGTATGAAGAAATGCCTTATAACTTAAAAGAACAATATGAAATTTATAAAGAGAAGGAGTCGAAGTAAGCCATGGCTCAATTGACGATGATTCAAGCAATTACAGAAGCATTACGTACAGAACTTAAAAATGACGAGAATGTACTCGTTTTTGGGGAAGATGTTGGTGTTAATGGAGGAGTTTTCCGTGCAACGGAAAATCTTCAAAAAGAATTCGGTGAAGATCGTGTATTCGATACACCTCTTGCTGAATCTGGAATCGGTGGATTAGCGGTCGGTCTTTCTTTACAAGGTTTCCGTCCTGTTCCTGAAATTCAATTCTTCGGGTTTGTATATGAAGTAATGGATTCCGTAAGCGGTCAGCTTGCTCGTATGCGCTACCGTTCAGGCGGACGTTACAGTGCACCGGTTACAATTCGCTCACCTTTTGGGGGCGGAGTGCATACTCCGGAAATGCACGCTGATAGCTTGGAAGGTTTAATGGCTCAGCAACCAGGGTTAAAGGTAGTTATCCCTTCCACTCCTTACGATGCAAAAGGCTTATTGATTTCAGCTATTCGTGATAATGACCCTGTCATTTTCCTTGAGCACATGAAATTGTACCGTTCTTTCCGTCAGGAAGTTCCTGAAGAAGAATATACAATTCCATTAGGAAAAGCGGATGTGAAAAGAGAAGGAACGGATTTATCCATTATTACGTATGGTGCGATGGTACAGGAATCCATCAAGGCAGCTGAGGAATTGGCTAAGGAAGGACATTCCGTCGAAGTGGTCGACTTACGGACTGTATCTCCATTGGATATCGATACAATCATTGCTTCTGTAGAAAAAACTGGACGCGCTATCGTTGTTCAAGAAGCACAAAAGCAAGCTGGTATAGCAGCGAATGTCGTAGCGGAAATTAACGAACGTGCCATTTTGAGCTTGGATGCTCCAGTGTTGCGAGTGGCGGCTTCTGATACGGTATTCCCGTTTTCACAAGCTGAAACAGTATGGCTCCCTAATTATAAAGACATTATTGAAACGGCGACTAAAGTCTTGAAGTTTTAACAATCTTAAGTAATGGGAATGAATGTCCTGCTTGGGAAAGTAATATCGCATTAACGGTAATGCAAGATAAAGGACTTTATTCAAAGCACTAAGTATGATTTAATATAGGAGGTTGAACTCAGTGGCATTCCAATTTAGACTCCCTGATATCGGAGAAGGTATACACGAAGGTGAAATAGTGAAATGGTTTGTAAAACCAGGAGATAAGATTCAAGAAGATGACGTGCTTTGCGAGGTTCAGAACGATAAGGCCGTTGTTGAAATCCCATCACCGGTGGAAGGTACCGTTGAAGAAATCCTTGTTCAAGAAGGAACGGTTGCCGTTGTTGGCGATGTACTTGTAACTTTCGATGCTCCAGGTTATGAAAATCTTCAGTTTAAAGGGGATCATGGAGAAGAAGCGAAGGCAGAAGGTGAGAAGAATACGGAGGCCCAGGTTCAAGCAACTGCTGAAGCTGGACAGGAAGTCAAGAAAGAGGCTGCTCCGGTTCAAGAAAATAATGGTGTAACGGGCGCGGGATCACAACCACAAGTTGAGGCAGATCCTTCACGACGTATCATCGCCATGCCTTCTGTTAGGAAATATGCACGCGAACAAGGGGTAAATATTCGTGAGATTTCTGGTTCTGGGGATAACGGCCGCATCATGAAAGATGACATAGATGCTTTCAAAAACGGCGAAACTGCTCCACAGCAACCGGCAGCTCAAAGTGAAGCTTCACAACAAAATGATACGGAAACAACCGAAAAACAAAAAGTTTCAATTCCAGAAGGGCAATATCCTGAAACTCGCGAAAAAATGAGCGGCATGAGAAAAGCGATCGCCAAAGCAATGGTGAAATCCAAACAGACAGCTCCGCATGTTACATTAATGGATGAAGTCGATGTGACGCTATTGGTTGCTCACCGTAAGAAATTCAAGGAAATTGCTGCACAAAAAGGAATCAAGCTTACATTCCTACCTTATGTTGTTAAAGCGTTAACAAGTGCATTGCGTGAATTCCCTATGCTTAACACATCATTTGATGATGAGGCTAGTGAGATTATCCATAAACACTATTACAATATCGGAATTGCGGCAGACACAGACAAAGGACTGCTCGTTCCAGTTGTAAAAGATGCAGATCGTAAATCAACTTTTGCTATTTCACAAGAAATTAATGAATTAGCGACGAAAGCCCGTGACGGCAAATTGGCTCCTAACGAAATGAAAGGTGCTTCTTGCTCCATTACGAATATCGGTTCCGCAGGCGGTCAATGGTTCACACCTGTAATCAATCATCCAGAAGTTGCCATTCTAGGGATTGGACGCATTGCCGAAAAAGCAATTGTACGCGACGGGGAAATTATCGCCGCTCCAGTTCTGGCATTATCACTGAGCTTTGATCACCGCATGATTGATGGAGCAACAGCTCAACATGCATTGAATCATATCAAAAAGTTATTGAACGACCCAGAATTATTGTTAATGGAGGCGTAAACAATGGTAGTAGGAGATTTTCCAATCGAAACAGATACTTTAGTGATCGGTTCAGGCCCAGGGGGATATGTTGCCGCAATTCGCGCAGCACAGCTTGGACAGAAAGTAACGGTCGTTGAAAAAGGAACAATCGGCGGAGTTTGTTTGAATGTAGGCTGTATCCCATCGAAAGCTTTAATTTCGGCTGGACACCGTTTCCATGAAGCTCAGCATTCAGAAGATATGGGTATCTTTGCAGAAAAAGTTTCTGTTGATTTTTCTAAAGTACAAGCTTGGAAAGGTTCTGTTGTTAAAAAATTAACAGGCGGTGTAAGCAGCCTATTAAAAGGTAATAATGTTGATGTTGTAACTGGAGAAGCTTATTTCGTTGACGAAAACAGCATCCGTGTTATGAATGAAGACTCAGCCCAAACATATACATTTAAAAACGCAATCATCGCCACTGGTTCATCGCCAATCGAGATTCCGTCATTTAAATATACGAAACGTGTACTTAATTCCACTGGTGCTCTTGCTTTGGAAGAAGTTCCAAGTTCGATCGTGGTAATCGGCGGAGGTTACATTGGAACTGAGCTTGGCGGAGCATTCGCAAGCTTCGGCACTAAAGTTACCATCCTTGAAGGTACGGAAGAAATCCTTTCTGCAGGCTTTGAAAAACAAATGGCAGCACTTGTTAAGCGTAACCTTAAAAACAAGGGTGCTGAAATTGTTACTAAAGCAAATGCTAAAGGCGTGGAAGAAACTGAAACAGGTGTAACCGTTACTTATGAAGTAAAAGGCGAAGAGAAAAAAGTTGAAGCCGATTACGTTTTAGTAACAGTTGGACGTCGTCCAAATACGGCAGAGATCGGCCTGGAGCAAGTCGGAATCAAAATGACTGATCGTGGTTTGATCGAAACGGATAAACAATGCCGTACAAGCGTAAAAAACATTTACGCAATCGGTGATATCGTTTCTGGACCTCAGTTGGCTCATAAAGCTTCTTATGAAGGTAAAATTGCAGCTGAAGCCATTGCAGGACATTCATCTGAAATCGACTATCTTGCTATTCCGGCTGTTGTATTCTCTGAACCGGAACTTGCTTCTGTCGGTTATAATGAAAAAGAAGCGAAGGAAGCTGGAATCGAAGCGCTTGCTTCTAAATTCCCATTCGCTGCAAATGGACGTGCTCTTTCTTTAAATAATACGGACGGATTTGTGAAGCTTATCACTCGCAAAGAAGACGGATTGGTTATAGGAGCACAAATTGCAGGACCAAACGCTTCTGATATGATTGCAGAACTTGGTTTGGCTATCGAAGCAGGAATGACTGCCGAAGATATCGCAATGACAATCCATGCACATCCAACTTTAGGGGAAATCACAATGGAAGCTGCTGAAGTTGCCCTTGGAACTCCTATTCACATCATCAAGTAATTGATTTTTATAAAAAAGCGTACTGCCTAATGCAGTACGCTTTTTTTGTTTGCCAGATATACAAATATGAAGGATGACTCCCCAGTCATGATTTTCTTCACGCTTGTTAAATGAAAAGGGTAAAAAGGGCATAAGCTATAAAAGGACTTCTTACTTTTTTCCTTGAAAGGGTTTGAAAAAGGTAATAAAGGATAAAAAAATAAGATGAGCGATATGTTAAAGGAATATTTTTTGCCAATAAAAAGATCATGGCTGATATATTCATATCAAAATGGGGTGGATCACTTGAAAAATTATCTGGTAATCCTCTTTCAACTAATCGTTTGGAGTGGGTATACATTAGTTGAATGGCTGTCTGTTAACGATCGTTTCGTTTTCAAAGTATTCATGTTTCTGGTCTTTTCCTATCTAGCCATTTACATTGGTAAAATGATTTTAAAATCCAATAGGCGAACAATGCTTGTTACCGTGATAAGTCTATTATGCTACGGTATTTTGCAAATCCTTTTGGAAATGCTAGTACCCGTTTATTGAATTTTTAAGCAAGCCGCAATGACACAAGAAACCACGGAGGAACCATGATTAACAAAGGAGTAGCATTATTTACATTAGTATCATTTTTATTGATGGCATGCAATGGTCCGAGTTCCAGTCGAACGGAAAATGATAATCAAAAAAGTGTGGAAACGACAACAACGGTCCAAGATGAAAGCCAGCAAGAGAAAGATCTGAAAAACGAAACGTCAAAAACAATTGTCGATGGGCATGTAAAGGCAGAATATCGGGTGGACAAAGAATATTGGTCATTTAAACCAATTGGGGATGCAAATCCGAAAGTTGTGCTGTTAACATTTGATGATACACCTGAAAAATATTCTCTGAAAATCGCCCAGACGCTGAAGCGCCTTGAAGTACCTGCGATTTTTTTCGTGAACGGTCACTTTCTTGAAAATGATGAAAATAAAGCGGTGCTAAAAGAAATTCATGAAATGGGTTTTTCTATCGGTAATCATACTTATTCCCATGTGAATTTAAAACAGTTAACCGAAAAGGAACAAGAGCGGGAAATCGTAAAATTGAACAATTTGGTAGAAGGCATTACAGGGGTACGCCCTAAGTACTTCAGGGCGCCATTTGGATCGAATACCGAGCATTCAAAAAAAGTCGCTGAGAAAGAAAAAATGTTGGTCATGAATTGGACATATGGATACGACTGGGAAAAAGAGTATCAGGATAAAAAAGCTTTAAGGGAGATCATGTTGAACAGCCCTTATTTAGGAAATGGTGCGAACTTACTGATGCATGACCGGCAATGGACGAGTGAAGCCATTGAGGATATCGTGAAAGGTTTTCAAAAGAATGGTTATGAGATTCTTGATCCAAAGTTAATTGAAACGCCTGCATGAGCCAATTCCGGCTTCTGCAGGTTTTTTATTTCCTTGGATAATAATACATCACCCGTTTATTGAAGAGATGTAGCTGCGCCCGTAATTTCTTTGCAAGGAACTTGCACAGTTCATTAGCTTTCCCCTTATCACCGAAAGTTGCTGTTTCAGGGAGGGTAAATTGGATATAGGATTGAATCCGCTCTGATCCGTCTTCATCCTTAACGACTTCTTGGTCAACGCCTATCAATATCATGTGATATCGATCTTCTTTGGATTGGAGATATATGGCCTTATCTTTCATCTTTTCTGGTTCTTTCATTTCATAAGGAAATGCTTTCTTATCATAGTCCCAATCCAGTTGCTTTCCGGTTTTCGCTGTGATCATTTGATAATAGTTCAGCAGTTCTTTCACGTCTTCGATGGTTACAGTCCCTTTCACGGACTCAGGAACAAGTTTGATATAGGCATTTTCAGTCATGTGGATCCCCCTTAAATCGATAGGATGTAAGAATATATTAACATTTTATGGATGTATTATATACATATCTATATGTAAATTAAAAGACGAAATTCCTTTTTCACCTTGCTATGCAAAAGCAAGAGGTGTGATGAAATGAGCGCCAGGGCCCAAAAAGGAATCGTCTAACGAACGATTGGAGTCAATTGCTTCCTACATGAGGGTTCATTAAATAGGAAAAAAGTATATATGTTATACTTTTTAGCTTGAAATAATAAATGTGTTATATTATAATTCATATAAAGCGGTTACATTACGTCATTGATGCATACAATATAGAGGAAGGGGTTGTAAAAATGGGAACTATCGTATGTCAAACTTGCAATAGCACGATTGAACATTTTGAAGATGAAAAAGTAAGTGTACTATATACACACAATCACAACTGCCAAAGCTGTGATACAGCTGCCTCTGAAAAATAAATCGAAACAGGATTATAAGATTAATAGAATTTAAGGGTGTTTCAGGATTGTAACCTGGAGCACCCTTTTTATAGAAGTCAATGAAGCGAAAATCTTCAGTTTATCGGGAGCTACATGCTCAATAATAAAGGGGGCAAAAAAACCAGAGCAGCACTTCGCTCTGGTTTGATGGGATCAATCAATTTTTAATGATACGTAAATATTTTATTTCTGGGTCCTCAGGGCCTTGAACAGGAAGGCCGGCCTCGATGTTTTTCCGGATGTAATTGATATTATCTTCAGTAATCAATTCACCTGGTATGAAGATTGGGATTCCAGGCGGGTAAACCATGATGAACTCAGCGCTAATTTTGCCGACAGATTCCTCAATGGGAACCACTTCGGTTTCTGCATAAAATGCTTCCCTTGGTGATAAAGCCAATGGTGGTGTATCAGGAAGCAGGACTTCGATCTTTTCATGTTCAGCCGCCATTTCCTTAAACTCATCGGCCAAGTCTCTAAGGGCAGTAATCAGAAGGTCCGCTTCTGTTTTTGAGTCTCCAGGTGTTATCAGGCAAAGGATATTGTACAAGTCAGAAAGTTCCACTTCGATATTATGCTTTTCACGAAGCCATTTCTCAACGTCGTATCCGGTAATATTCAATTCCTTGATGGATATGATCAATTTAGTCGGGTCATAACTAAAGGCTGCCTCACTCTCGAGAATTTCGCTGCCGACACAGTAAAGATAAGGAATCTCATTAACGGCCTCACGGATATACCCTGCGAGATTGATTGCTTCATCAATCATTTCCCTGCCTACCGTCGCAAGTTGTCTTCTGGCCGTATCCAGGGAAGCCAGAAGGATATAGGAGGTTGAGGTGGTTGTGAGCATGCTCAATATGGCTTGAACACGATTTGCGGAAACCAATCCATTCCTTACATTTAATATGGAACTTCCCGTTAGTGAACCGCCCAGTTTATGAACACTCGTTGCAGCCATATCCGCTCCAGCTTGCATGGCTGACATCGGCAAGTCTTCATGGAAGTGTATATGGACACCATGTGCTTCATCTACCAGTACTGGGATTTTGTGGGAATGAGCAACTTCCACTATTTTTTGCAAATCAGCCGAAATGCCGAAATAGGTTGGATTGATGACAAGCAATCCTTTTGCATCGCTATGTTCCCTTAAAGTTTTTTCGACGGCATCTACGGTGATTCCGTGTGAGATGCCCAAATCTTTGTCTATTTCAGGATTGATGAAAATGGGAACAGCTCCGGAAAATACAATGGCAGACATTACGGATTTATGTACATTCCTTGGGACGATGATTTTGTCCCCAGGTCCGCAAACTGTCATGACCATCGTCATGATTGCTCCACTTGTTCCTTGAACGGAAAAGAATGTGTGATCCGCCCCAAAAGCTTCAGCGGCAAGATCCTGAGCTTGTTTAATGATCCCCTTTGGCTGATGGAGATCATCGAGTGGAGCGATATTGATTAAATCTATAGATAATGCATTTTCTCCAATGAAATTACGGAAATCAGCGTCCATTCCTTTTCCTTTTTTATGACCTGGAATATGAAATTGAACGGGATTTTTTTTTGCATGCTGCAATAAGGCAGTGTATAAGGGTGTTTCATTCTGTGACAATTCTTTGTGGCCCCTTTTCAATAAAATAGGTACGTAATATTTGGGAGTACATACTCCCTTTCTATTAATGATCGTATGTTTCTCCGATTCCATCGTATGGTTAGTAAACTTGTGGATAGACATAAAACATATGAATTATAGCACGTCTTATAATAAATGCCTAGAGTGACTTTAATGTCCTGACTTAAACAATTTATATATGTCTTTGTTGTTAAGGGGCTCAATAAAATTATCAGCAGATTATAAATGTCCATTTTCCTAGTATTTACTGGATTTACTCAAGAATTCTTCTTTTATTAATATTGTAGGTGAGTTTAAAAATTGAACGGTTAAACAATATTTGCCATAATGAAACTAATGATTTTTGAGAGCTAAATAAACAAACCACATAAAATGAAAAGGGAGCTGAGGAGTTTGAAGTGGAAAACGCGTGTGACCGATTTGTTAGGTATTCAATACCCAATCGTACAAGGGGGATTGGCCCATTTAGCATATGCAGACCTGGCTGCGGCAGTTTCGAATGCAGGAGGGCTGGGGCAGGTAACGGCCATGTCCTTGGACAACCCGGAGCAACTGACAGATGAAATTAGAAAAACCAAATCATTGACGGATAAACCGTTTGGTGTGAACTTTGCAATCGGTCAGCATGGAAGACCTTATGAACACATGCTGGAAGCAGCCTTGAAAGAGGATATCGCAGCTGTTTCCGTAACCGGCGGCAACCCTGCACCATTTCTTGATTACGTCAAAGGAACCCAGGTGAAAAAACTCGTGCTTGTTGCTGCAAGAAGGCAGGCAATGAAGGCTGAACAGCTTGGGGCAGATGCGGTGATGGTAGTTGGTCAGGAGGGTGGAGGACATTTAGGCCGTGATGATATCGGAACTTCTGTGTTAATTCCTCAAGTTGTGGAATCCGTTAATATTCCAGTCATCGCATCGGGTGGTTTTGGCGATGGACGAGGTTTGATGGCAGCATTGGCACTTGGTGCCGAAGGAATCGAGATGGGAACACGATTCATAGCAGTCAAGGAATGTGTTCATGCACATGAATTATATAAAAATGCCTTGGTTTCCGGCACAGAAAATGATACGGTTGTCATCAAGCGTTCCATTGGTGCACCAGCAAGGGTAATTGCAAACAGCTGGACCGATAAGATCCTTGAAATAGAAAAAGAAAACGGCGGATATGAACAATTGAAGGATTACATAAGCGGAAAAGCGAATCAGCGTTATATCCATGACGGTGTCGAAGGTGAAGGCTTTGCTTGGGCTGGACAAGTGATGGGGCTGATTCATGATGTACCATCGACTGCTGAACTATTCAGTCGGATTATCGACCAGGCGGAAGCAATTCGCTCAAAATGGGCAGACTGATGATGCATGGTCTGCCGGACAGCATGAAAAACTATCTAGAAGGAGCGTGTTTAGGGTATGGATTATCAATATCCAATGGATCTTGATTGGTCTACTGAAGAAATCGTAGATGTGATCAAATTCTTTGAAGCTGTAGAAAAGGCTTATGAAAATAAAATACAAAAGGAAGAATTTATGAAGGCTTACCGAAGATTCAAGGAAATAGTCCCCGGTAAGGCGGATGAAAAAAAGTATACGGATGAGTTTGAATCAGTCAGCACTTATTCAGCCTATCTTGTTATTAAGAAGGCAAAAGGAATCGATGACGGGGAATGGATAAAAATGAAAAATTAAAAATATTTTTAGAAAACTCCATTGACTTACTGAAAAGATTGTTTTAACATAATAAGCAAGAAAATGATAAAGGCAGTGACGAAGAAGAGTACCTTAATGATGTTCTGCAGAGAGCCAGTGGTTGCTGAAAACTGGTGAACGAATTTAAGCGAATGGACTTCCGAGCCCCAAACCGAAACGGATGAACGGAGTAGGCTTTGGCGATTATCTCATCGTTAGTGGAGATAGGCATGTTAATGCCGAAAAGTGAGCTAATTTAGCTAATTAAGGTGGTACCACGGGTTCCTCGTCCTTTGGATGAGGGGCCTTTTTGCGTTTTTATGGAAATGATAATTAAATCTATGAATGAGAGTAGTAATCTTTTTAGATGCGTAACAGAGAGCCGGGATAGGTGGAAACCGGTACGATATAAGAAGATGAATGGACTTATGAGTGGTTTCTTGAAATAAGTAGGGAAACTCGGCTGCCACCGTTAAAGGGTAATCGCAAGAATTTTTCATTTCTTGCTTGAGAGGGAAAAATGATGCGTTTTTCCAACTTGAGGTGGCACCGCGGTTTACCGTCCTCTGCAGACACATATTTGTGTTTGCGGGGGATTTTTTTATTGGGATTTCAATATATATACCTTTTAGAGAAAAAATCAAAAAACCAGAGGAAATGAAAACTCCGGCACTTGGCCAAAAGGGTTTTCCCTTCCAGGGGTTTATAAGAGCGCATAAGAATCGGGAGGGAATTGAGAGATGAATAATTTGGATGAAAAAAAAATACTCCGTTTCAAAATGGACACAATTGAAGGGGATATCCACACACCCATTGCCATATTTCAGAAATTAGATGGTGACCAGAAGTTTTTATTGGAAAGCTCAAATTCGCATCATGACAACGGCCGCTACTCCTATCTAGGTTCAAAACCTTATCTGGAAGTGACATCACTTGCTGGCCAAGTAAATGTGAAAGATACTGAAACAGGTGATCAAATTGTAAAGAACATCAATATCATCGAGTTTCTAAAAAACGAATTACTAGTGGAGATAGGAGAGGCTCCCATACATCTTCCGCCATTTAACGGTGGTGCAATCGGATATATGGGCTATGATATCATTCGTCTGTATGAAAATATAGGTCCGGTGCCTCCTGATTCTCTGCAAATGCCTGATGCTCATTTTCTCTTTTATAAAGAACTGTATATATTCGATCATGTTCTACAGAAGATCCATCTTTTGACTGCGGAAGAAGATAGTGAAAAAAGTTTATTGGGGATGAAGGAAAAAATCAATCAGGCAAGCAAACCGTCAAAGGAAATATCGTCGGAATATTTGGAATTCAAATCGAATTTCAGTCAGGATGAATTCGAGAAAATGGTCCTTGAAGTTAAATCAGCGATTATAGCTGGTGAAGTGTTCCAAGTTGTTTTATCACAAAGGTTCAAAGCGGACTTCGATGGGGAGCCTTTCGATGCCTACCGTCGTTTACGTTTAGCCAACCCCTCTCCTTATATGTTTTATATAGAATTTGGTGACTATACAATTATTGGGTCGTCTCCAGAAAGTTTGATCAGTGTTTCATCAGGAATGGTTCATGTTAATCCCATTGCCGGTACAAGACCGAGAGGGAAAACGGATGAAGAAGATAAAGGCTTCGAAAAAAGCCTGCTGATGGATGAAAAGGAACTTGCCGAGCATAAGATGCTTGTTGATTTGGGTAGGAATGATCTTGGCAGGGTTTGCGAAATCGGTTCAATCCACCTTACCGAGGAAATGGAAATTCAAAGATATCAGCATGTCATGCATATTGCTTCGAAGGTTAGCGGAAAGCTTAGGGAAGGGTTCACGAGTTTAGATGCGCTGACGGTCTGCCTCCCTGCCGGAACAGTCTCAGGTGCTCCAAAAATCAGGGCAATGGAGCTGATCAATGAACTGGAAAATTGTAAACGGGGGATGTATTCGGGCTCGATAGGGTTCATAGGTTTTGGAGGGGATCTTGATATGGCATTAGCCATTCGGACGATGATCATTAAAGATGGCAAGGCCTATGTACAGGCAGGGGCAGGAATTGTATATGATTCAGATCCAAAAACGGAATTTGAAGAAACACAAAATAAAGCACGCGCTTTAATGGAGGTTCACACAAAATGATTTTATTAATTGATAACTATGACTCGTTCACTTATAACCTTTATCAATATTTAGGAGAAGTGGAAAAAGAAATCATAGTAAAAAGGAATGACGAAATCAGCCTTGCGGAAATTGAGGAACTGAATCCAATGGCAATCGTCATTTCCCCGGGACCCGGCAGGCCGGAAGATGCTGGTATCAGTATGGAAATCATCCGTAATTTTTATGAAAAGGTTCCGCTATTAGGCATTTGTTTGGGGCATCAGGCCATTGGGGCGGTTTTTGGTGCGAATGTGGTTGGAGCGAAACAAATCATGCATGGGAAAACATCGGTTATCGAACATGATGGAACAGGTGTATTTGCCAAACAGGACTTACAATTCCCGGTAATGCGTTACCATTCCCTTGTAGTTGAAAGGGCGAGTTTGCCAGATGAACTGACTGTGACGGCAGTAGCACTGGATGATGGGGAGATTATGGCCCTGAAACATCAAGATTTCCCGCTTTACGGTTTACAGTTCCACCCTGAATCAATAGGGACGAAAATCGGCAAGGAATTATTACATCAATTTTATGAGATTGCGGGAACCTTCCAATCTGAGAAGGAACAATCCATCTTATAAAAAAACGACTGGGGGAGTTAGCGGTGAAGGAGTATTTAGCGAAGTTAGCAGAGCGTCAAACATTGACGGAAGAAGAGATGAGCAGAGCAGCCCAAGCGTTATTTTCTAAAGATATAACCGAAAGCGAGATGGCAGCTTTCATCATTGCCCTAAAATCCAAAGGGGAAACCGCAGGTGAAATAGCAAGCCTTGTCAGAGTCATGAGAAAAGAAGCAAGAAGTGTACGAACAAGCTCTATTAATGTTATGGATAATTGCGGAACGGGAGGAGATGGGTCACAAAGCTTCAATATAAGTACAGCATCAGCATTCGTTCTTGCCGGGGCCGGTGTCAAGGTTGCCAAACATGGAAACCGCAGCATTTCAAGCAAAACGGGGAGTGCGGATGTATTGGAAGAATTAGGTGTTAATTTGTACTTGGAGCCTGACATGTTAAAAGAACTGTTGGAGGAAAATGGGATCACATTCTTATTTGCTCCATCGGTCCACCCTAATATTGCACGGATAATGAAAGTGAGAAAAGAACTGAAAATCCCGACGATATTTAATCTAATCGGTCCTCTGACAAATCCAGTCCAACTCGACACGCAATTAATGGGAATTAATCGACGTGATATGCTCGAGCTTTTTGCGGAAGTCCTACATAAATTAGGCAGGAAACGCGCGGTCGTGATAAATGGTGCCGGGTTTATGGATGAAGCGAGCCTGCAGGGAGAAAATTCACTCGTGCTTTTGGAGCAAGGGGATATTATCCCATTTACGCTGCACCCTGAAGAAGTGGATCTGCCGGTTTACGGAAATGATGCCATCCGCGGCGGTGACGCAAAACAAAATGCCGATATCATGCTTAGGCTTCTCAAAGGGGAAAAAGGGGCCTATCGTGATACCGTTTTATTGAATGCTGGATTGGGATTATACGCACATGGTACGGCAGCAACGATCAAAAAGGGAATCTCCATGGCTAAAGAAAGCCTTGATAGCGGATCGGCTCTTGCAAAGTTAGAAAATCTGATTGCTTATGGCAATAGAAATAAGGTGGTCATGTAATGGAAAATATCTTAACGAAAATCATCGAACAGAAAAAGGTGGAAGTCGCAAAATTAAAAGAAAGGGGCTTAAACGATTCGGTCATGATCAACATAGTCAGACCATCTTTAGTGGAAAATTTGAAAACGGCTAAATCGATGGCGGTTATCGCGGAAATAAAACGGGCTTCCCCTTCAAAAGGGGACATTAAAATCAATGTAAATCCGATCGAGCAGGCCCTTTCATATGAAAGTGGCGGAGCGGCAGCGATATCCGTATTGACGGATGAGGTTTTCTTTAAAGGATCAATTGCAGATTTGAGAATCGTAAGCGAGGCCATACGGATTCCCAGGTTGTGCAAAGATTTCATCATCGATGAAATCCAAATCGATCGCGCCCATCAAGCTGGTGCCACTATCATTCTATTGATTGTGGCAGCACTTTCTAAAGAACGCCTTCATGAATTATATCAATATGCAAAAAGAAAAGGGCTTGAAGTATTGACGGAAGTCCATGATGAAGCCGAACTGGAACGGGCTCTAGAGCTGAATGCAGAGTTAATAGGGATTAACAATCGAAATTTAAAGACCTTCAAAGTGGATTTGGCTGTAACGGAACGACTGGCGAAGTTACTTGATCCTAAACGCCATATCATTATCAGTGAAAGTGGAATCAAAACAAAAGAAGACGTGATGCGTGTGAAGGAAGCTGGTGCAAAAGCGATTTTAGTCGGGGAGACACTGATGACTGCATCAAATCTTCCGCACACGATGGCCGAATTGCAAATGAGTATATAAGGAGATTAATATGTTAGTGAAAATCTGTGGGATAAAGACATTGGCAGCCGCTCAGACTGCTGTTAGTTCCGGAGCAGACTTCATTGGTTTCATTTTTGCCGAGAGTAGCAGGAAGGTTGAGCCAGAGATAGTAGGAGAATTCGGAGCGAATCTAGCTGGACAGGTTAAAAAGGTCGGAGTGTTTGCTAATCAAACTGAACAAGAAGTGATAAAAAGTGCTGAAATTGCAGGATTGGATTATATTCAGCTTCATGGTAACGAGTCTGCCAGCTTTGCCCGCAGAATGCCCCTACCGGTTATCAAGGCCTTTGCCGTCAATTCAGAGAAAGACCTTGAAAACCTTCATGAATACCCAGCAGATTATCTATTAGTAGATCTTCCTAAGAGTTCATCTGGAAAGGGATTGACTTTGGATTGGGATATGATCCGAAAAGCGGATCTGCCACTGGGGAAGGTAATTCTAGCGGGTGGGCTGACTCCGGAAAATGTCGGAAAAGCGATTAATGCCGTTTCACCATTCGCAGTTGATGTAGCCAGCGGCGTTGAAACAAACGGATTAAAAGATGCCGTAAAAATAAAGGCATTTATTAATGAGGCAAAATATACAGCCGGAAAAGAGGAATGAATTGATGAACACTTATACACAGCCTGATAAAACTGGACATTTTGGAGCATATGGAGGCCGTTTCGTTCCGGAAACTTTAATGGCGGCGATTACGGAGCTTGAAGAAGTATATGAACAATCTAAAAATGATCCTGAATTCCAAAGGCAGCTAAATTATTACCTGAAACAGTATATCGGTCGGGAAACACCACTTTATTTTGCGGAGAACTTAACGAGGCTTGCAGGTGGTGCAGATATTTATCTGAAGCGAGAAGACTTGAATCATACCGGAGCCCACAAAATAAATAATACGATCGGTCAGGCATTGCTGACTCAGAAAATGGGCAAGAAAAAGGTGATTGCCGAAACGGGTGCAGGACAGCATGGGGTTGCAACGGCGACTGTGTGTGCTTTGCTGAAGTTGGAATGCATCATCTTTATGGGAGAAGAAGATATCAGGAGACAGAAATTGAATGTATTCAGGATGGAGCTTTTGGGAGCCAAGGTCATATCTGTATCACAAGGAAGCGGGACACTGAAGGATGCAGTGAATGAGGCGTTACGATATTGGGTGGCGAATGTGGATGACACCCATTATATAATGGGATCAGTTCTTGGTCCGCATCCATTCCCCGTTATTGTACGTGATTTTCAAAGCGTGATAGGGAATGAAACAAAGCGTCAATATTCGGAGGTGGTTCACTCCCTACCGGATGCAGTAGTTGCTTGCATAGGCGGAGGAAGTAATGCAATGGGAATGTTTTATCCGTTCATTGAGGATGAAACGGTAAAATTATACGGAGTGGAAGCGGCAGGGCATGGACTTGAAACACCATTACACGCTTCAAGTTTGACTAAGGGGAAACCTGGGGTGCTCCACGGGGCATTCATGTATGTACTGCAGAACGAGGACGGTCAGATCCAGGAGGCACATTCAATTTCTGCAGGGCTGGATTATCCAGGGGTAGGGCCTGAACATAGTTACTTAAAAGATACAAATCGGGTGAAATATACTTCCGTAACCGATGATGAAGCCTTGGAAGCTCTAGCGATGCTTTCAAGGGAGGAAGGGATCATCCCTGCTTTAGAAAGTTCACATGCCATTTCCTACGGTTTAAAGCTTGCTAAAGAAATGGAGAAAGGAACAGGACTGGTGATTTGCCTGTCCGGCCGTGGTGATAAGGATGTTGAAACGGTCCAATCATTGATGGGGGGGAGTGAACATGAATAAATTAACAAATGCTCTTGAAGAATGTCAAACAAAGAAGGAAAAAGCATTCATCCCTTATATTATGGCAGGGGATGGAGGGCTTGAACGGTTAAAGAGCCAGCTTCTTTTTCTTGAAAACAGCGGTGCGACTGCCGTTGAACTAGGTATACCATTCTCTGATCCTGTCGCTGATGGACCGGTTATCCAACAAGCCGGCATCAGATCTTTGGAAAATGGAACAACTTTAAAAGATGTCCTGAAAAAAGTAATGGAAATCAAAAATGAAGTGACCATCCCAATTATTTTAATGGGATATACGAATTCGATCCTGGCATATGGACTTAAAGAGTTTACGAATGACTGTCTCAATGCAGGGATTTCCGGGTGCATCATCCCCGATTTACCGATTGAAGAAGAAGCCATCTTTTCATCAATCAAAACTGCAGGGATCGTTCTTATCCGACTTGTGACACTCACGTCTTCGAAAGAGCGTATCACTGAGATTACTGCAGGGGCGGAGGGATTCATCTACGCAGTTACAGTCAAAGGCATTACGGGTGCCCGTGACGCCTTTGGGGAAGAACTTGGAGGCTATTTAAAGAAGGTAAAAGAGATAAGTCCGGTTCCCGTTCTTGCTGGGTTCGGCATATCGACGCCAGATCATGTCCGTGATGCAATACAATACTGCGATGGTGTCATTGTCGGCAGCAAGATCATCGAATGCTTCGAGACAGGTAAGGAAGATCAAATTGGTGATTTGATACAAGCAAGCAAAGGAGTAGTGCAAAAATGAGGAAAGGAGAGCCATTAAGGCTCTCCTTTTTTCTTAACCAGTTTAATAATTGAAGGCACCCGATATTCAATCCGAATACGAAGCAACTGTGTTTAATTTAATTGATATAAGGGTAAAAGATGTTCAAACGCATCTTGAATGGTTTGAATGAAATCATCATCTTTTAACTTAATAGCGTCATCACGGGAAATTTTTATACCGCAAAGGATTTCGGCTTTTTTTACAGTTTGCAAACGAGTGAACATTGAATTCAAATCATCTACTCCAAGACCATCATGATTGATGACATCAGGTTTTGTATGGTCAATTGACCAAACATAATGGGAGGGAATGCTATTGACTAATCGGCTTGCCTGCTGCTCCAGTTTCTTTCCGATTTCAGTTTTATTAGGGGCTTCATAAATCACGGCATACCAGATGAACATATGCGTTTCCCATAACCCGATTTGGAAATGCGGCATCATTTTATAACCTCTGCTATTGGCAGCGAAAGCAACCCAAGTATCTTTAGGAGGATTCACTGACCGTCTAGCATGCTTTGCAACATGAGGGTGCATTTCATCGCCGGTCATAACTGACAGTTTTTGAGAAAAGTGCTCTCCAAGTGCTTGTAATTTGGGCTGGATCCGTTCTTTTAAAGCATCCATGCGCGGTTCCAATCCATCAATTTTAAAAACATCAAAATCATCTGCTGTAAAACTTGCTATATTCATTTTCATCTCTCCTACCGTAATATCTGCACATATTGTAGCATAAGTAAAAGTAATATATAAAAAAATACGATTTGGGTTGGCATGTAAAATTCCTTATAGGTTATAGCACAAATTAGTTGCTATTTGAGGTAGGAAGTCATATGATAAAATAAATTCAGAAAATTACGTTAATTGATGAAGGGAGAATGTTAATTATGAAACAAGTCATGAACCAAGCATTAAAAGCTAAAGAAGTTGAAAGACATAGAGCTGCAGTGTTAAGGATGGAAATGGACTATGAATTAGCAACCCTTTTTGAAGCAATCGGTGAAGAAAATGACCAAAAGAGGTCACAATGCAAGCAAAGGCTAGAACGCATCCGCTTGGAATTGTTGAAACTGAAAGCCTTGTAACTGATTGGCTGCAGAGATCTTGAAGGAGAATGAATAAAGGAAATGAATCAATTTCAATACAAGGAATTTTATTATAGATGAGCGGACACTTTATTTTATTAAAAAATAATGTGTCCGTTTTTCATTAAATGTCCAATATAATATATAAGGTAGTATTTTATTTAGTCCAGGTCCCTTTAATAAGGAAGGGAAACGTAAATTCAAAGTGGCTTGAAAGTATTTGTGCTGGCTAGCTCATAATTGCGAAAACCGATTAATGGATAGGTGGTCAAGGAATCTTCTTTCCTCATGTTAAAAAAATGGAAAATTTAAGATGTTAAAAACTTGAAGGCAAGCTATATTTGCTTTAATCTTTAGAAAAGGATCATTTTAATGTAGTTTCTGATCACAAAGGACGGGGATATTATAATGGCATCGGTCAAGGAAATGGATACATATGCGAAGTTATGGATGAAAGAAGCGGGTACTAGGCTAAGGGCGTCCTTTAAAACCAAGTTGAATATTGAAATGAAAACGAATCCGAATGATTTGGTTACTAATATGGATAAGGGGATAGAAAAGTTTTTTTGCGAAAAAATCAACGAAGTTTTCCCTGAACACCGCATATTCGGGGAAGAGGGAATGGGCAATGATATTAAAGACCTAAAAGGTACTGTGTGGATCATCGATCCAATTGATGGAACGTTGAATTTCATTCATCAACAGAGGAATTTTGCAATTTCCCTTGGGGTTTATGTGGATGGCATCGGAAAAATCGGCATGGTTTATGATGTCTTTAGTGATGAATTATATCATGCGATTAAGGGGCAAGGAGCATTTCTGAATGATCAAAGGCTGCCATCTCTTGAAGAGGCATCAGTAAGCAAAGCGATAATTTCCATTAATGCAAGCTGGGTAACGGAAAACCGAAGAATCGATCCGAATCTTTTGGCACCGCTAGTTCGGGATGCAAGAGGGACACGTTCTTATGGCTCCGCAGCATTGGAGCTGGCTTTCGTAGCAGCTGGAAGGATTGATGCATACATAACCATGAGACTCATGCCTTGGGACTTTGCCGGAGGAGTTTTACTGGTTGAGGAAGTGGGCGGGGAAGTTAGTAATATTAAAGGTGACAAATTGGATTTCTTAAAAGGTGACTCACTTTTCGTATCTAAACCAGGGCTCCATAAAGAAGTATTCGATAAATACTTATCAGGAAATTCCAGTCATTAGTATCAAGGCCTAATTGAAGGCAGTACCAAAGTTTGGGACGTATGGATTTAAATGTTCGTTATGAAATAATTAACAAAAAAAAACTCGCTGTCTGTCAGCGAGTTTTTTATATTATAACTTCCCGGCTTCACGCAATTTCTTCTTCTGAGTGAAACCGAACCCCATGATTCCGCAAAGAATGACGATTGCAGCTAATATTCCAATCAAGCTCTTCTCAGCAATGAAGATGCCAATGGAGCCAATGCTGGATGTTGCCAATACCGCTAATATTAAGAAATTCCATTTAATGTTCATTAATATCACCCCTAATATATCTATTGTACATAATTTCTGTATTTGTTTCTAGTATGTTTGTGATATAATATGTAAGCTAATACTAGTGATACGTTATACACAAACTTTTTTAGGAGTGAATTTTTTGAAATTAAGAGAAAATATTCGTAATATAGCCATCATTGCCCACGTTGACCATGGTAAAACGACGTTAGTGGATCAGTTGCTTAAGCAATCTGGTACTTTCCGTGAAAATGAACATGTGGAAGAACGTGCGATGGATTCTAATGCGATTGAAAAAGAACGCGGAATCACGATTCTTGCGAAAAATACAGCAGTTCAATACCAAGATACAAGAATCAATATTTTGGATACACCTGGTCATGCCGACTTTGGTGGTGAAGTGGAACGGATCATGAAAATGGTTGATGGCGTTCTTCTTGTTGTTGATGCATATGAAGGCTGTATGCCGCAAACTCGCTTCGTGTTGAAAAAAGCATTGGAACAAAAGATTACACCAATCGTTGTCGTGAACAAAATCGATAAAGATTCTGCACGTCCAAATGAAGTGGTCGATGAAGTAATTGACTTATTCATCGAACTAGGAGCTGAAGAAGAACAGTTAGACTTCCCAGTTGTCTTCACTTCAGGTATTGCTGGTACTGCAAGCCTGGATTCAGATCCTACTAAACAAGAAAAAGACATGACCCCACTTTTCGAAACAATCGTCGAAACGATCCCAGCACCAATTGATAACTCAGATGAACCGCTTCAATTCCAAGTGGCTTTACTTGACTATAATGATTATGTAGGACGTATCGGGGTTGGCCGTGTATTCCGCGGTAAAATGCATGTAGGTCAACAAGTTTCATTAATGAAACTTGATGGGAAGGTTAAACAATTCCGTGTAACGAAAATCTTTGGTTATATTGGCTTGAAGAAAGTTGAAATCCAAGAAGCCGTTGCCGGTGATTTAATTGCCGTTTCAGGTATGGAAGATATTAACGTAGGGGAAACGGTTTGTCCGACTGAACATCCTGATGCCCTTCCAATTCTACGTATCGATGAGCCAACATTACAAATGACTTTCCTTGTAAATAACAGCCCATTCGCAGGCCGTGAAGGTAAATTCGTCACAGCTCGTAAAATTGAAGAGCGTTTGAAAAACCAATTGCAAACGGATGTCAGCTTACGAGTTGAAAATACTGATTCTCCGGATGTCTGGATTGTTTCAGGCCGTGGGGAGCTTCACCTTTCCATCCTGATCGAAAACATGAGACGTGAAGGTTATGAACTGCAAGTTTCTAAACCGGAAGTTATCGTTCGCTTGATTGACGGTGTCCGTTGTGAGCCAGTTGAACGTGTACAAATCGACGTACCTGAGGAGCACACTGGTTCGATCATGGAATCAATGGGAGCCCGTAAAGGTGAATTGTTGGATATGATCAATAGCGGAAGCGGTCAAGTTCGTTTATTGTTCACGATTCCAGCTCGCGGACTTATTGGCTATTCAACTGAGTTCTTAACGATTACACGTGGATATGGTATCATGAACCATTCATTTGACAGCTACCAACCAATGGCCCAAGGTCAAGTCGGCGGAAGACGTCAAGGTGTTCTTGTATCCATGGAATCAGGAAAAACTACACAATATGGTATTATGCAAGTAGAAGACCGCGGGGTTATTTTCGTTGAGCCAGGTACGGATATTTATGAAGGCATGATCGTCGGGGAACATAACCGTGATAGCGATTTAACTGTCAATATCGTTAAAGCGAAACAAATGACAAATATGCGTTCAGCAAATAAAGACCAAACTTCTTCCATGAAAAAACCAAGAATCATGTCACTTGAAGAAGCTCTAGAATATTTGAACGATGACGAGTACTGTGAAGTAACTCCGGACTCAATCCGTCTTCGTAAAAAAATTCTTGATAAAAACGAACGTGAAAGAGCAGCTAAAAGAAAAAAAGTTGCTGTTGAAGAAAAATAAATAGCAAGAGGAGGAGAAAAGATTGGATATCCAAGAGCGATTATCATTTTTTGCAGCATTGTACCGAGTGGATGAAAATCCTGAAGCAGGAATGTGGTATTTATATTTGACGATCTTTGGATTATGCATCCTTGTCTATCAGTTAGGTTTTGCCAAAAAGTTACCTTTGCTAAAAAATGTGGTCATTTATGCGGTAATGGCACTTGGATGTACCCTTCTTTCTTTCTTTGCGGTGTTTCTTCCTATGGGGGAAGCATTAGTCATCGCTTCACTTGTTCTTGGGATCTATAGATTCCGTCTTCATAATTCAAGAAAAGAAGAACAGGCTTAAGATGATGAAATCATTACAGGATGCTTTATACAATTGGTTGACGATCAAAGTTGTCTGTGATGCAAGACCTGATGATACAGCTGCGCGTGATACAGAAATGTTCTTTATGCAGATGTTGAAAGATGATCATCAGGTGATAATCGATTCGGTTTCAAAAACAGAACCTTTTTATTTCGTCGAGTATCTTTTGGGGGACGAAATGAAAAAGCAGCGTTATCCGATTGAATTGATTGATATCATGTTAGACCAAATACAGTTAGAGCCAGATAAGTATAAAAATATCGAGTAATGATAAAAAGAACCGTGCGATATACGCATGGTTCTTTTTTATAGTGCTTTGGGGAGGAAAAGTCCGTAAAAAAGATGTAAGATTGTCCACAAAAAGAAAGCTGTCAAATCAGAAGGAAGGACAGCTTCTGTTTTCGACAGCGTCGATAATGGGAAGTAAAGCATGATTGCCGGCATGATCGTGAAAAATGCAAGTGTGTATTTGTTCCAATTCCTGAAAATCTTCAAAGGACGAAGAATATAAACGTAACTGAACGTAATTGCCAGTGAGAAAAGGAGATGGAAAAAGAACAATGTTGCCTCGCTCCAGGAAACAGATCCGATTACAGGAAGGAAATCCACATTCAATAGGAGCTTATAAACTTGTTTACCGGAAAACAATTCGACCCACTTCATTATCAATCCAAGCAGAATTCCATTGGTGAGACCAATCAGGGAAACTTTATAATTTATTCTACCATTCATCTTCATTTTTGATTGTCCGGTAAAGACGGAAGTTTCCGGTTGCAATCCGTTCGTTCGTACGCTCTTCTATGCGTTGGTTGCATGTATTGCACATATAGGTATGTATAGGGCGGTTGCGAAGTTTCTTAGCTTCTGGGCTATCATCAGGTATAGATTCAATTTGGTCGCATATTACACATTTTACCTTCATATTAGTTGAACCTCACTTCAATTTGAATATGCTTTTAAGTATACCAATATTTTTATGGTAAAACGAGGATAAAGTGAAACTAACATATGAACGTTAACGTTACTTGGTTCATGGCGGATAAAGACAAAAACCCGAAGATTGACTTCGGGTTAGGAGTATTCATTCTTTAAAGTGATTGGATTGATCATTTTGCTCTTTATCGAGTTCTTTTCTTTCCGTTTCATCATCAAGTTTATTTTTTTCCTTTTCAATGTTCTTGGACGGCGTTGGGGTTAAAATATCACCAGGAACCTCAGGAATGACCCGGCTTGTGATGTCAGCCAGTTCATTTAGTATCCCGGTTACCGGTTTACCGTCTTTAATGTCTCTGGCTACCTCCCTGATCCGCTCATTTATATCCGGGTCAGCGACGATGAGGGCATATGCACCTTCAGGATCATGTTTTAAAGTTTCTCCAACTGAGTACTTTATCGTTCCGACCTGTGAACGCTCAATATCTTGGTCGATATCTATTCCGACGATGGCATATTTGCCAAGTACGACTGCGGTGGCATCGTTCACCTCAGGTATGGATTTAGCCAAACCTGTGAGTCTTTCCGCTGTTTGCTGACCTGTATTTCTGTCTGCTTCCTTAATGGTCGAGTTATTGACTTTCGTTAAATTGTTTTTCGCATTATTTTCAGACACTTCATTTTTATTATTCATTGAGCAACCTGTCATCAACAGAACAGCAGCGAGCGACAATATGAATTTTTGCAAAGTGCAACCTCCTTAATGTTTTTTGTTGGTTCCAGCCTGTCCACCATTGCCCAAGTCTGATTCATGTAAGTATAAAATGCAGCCAAACATGTTGTCTTCAATGTTGGGGATAGCATTTTTTGCTGGAAGTTTTCTTTATAGTCTGTAAATGTTCTTCTATCTTTATGCAAATGAACATATATTTTATCAACAGTCTCGTCCGCTACATAACTTCTGAGTGTAGTAAATGGTAAGGCATATCCTAAAGAGCAGGCAGGAGGCGTCATATTGGGGAAAAAAATCTATGTTTTAGATACGAATGTCCTGTTGCAGGATCCGTACTCGATTTATTCATTCGAAGATAATGAAGTTGTCATTCCGGCAGTCGTATTAGAAGAATTGGATTCGAAAAAACGGTATATGGATGAAATCGGAAGGAATGCCAGGCAAGTATCGAAATTGATCGATAGCTTTCGTGAAAAAGGGAAGCTTCATCAGAGCGTTCCGCTTCATAATGGAGGCAGCATAAGGATTGAACTCAACCACCGTTCATTTCATAAGCTTCAGGAAATTTTTGTGGAGAAAACGAATGATAACAGGATATTGGCAGTCGCGAAAAATTTATCTTTGGAAGAAGAGACGAAGGAAGATGGAAAAACGGTCATTTTGGTAAGCAAAGATACTCTCGTCAGGGTTAAAGCCGATGCCATCGGACTTGAGGCAGAGGACTTTTTAAATGATCGTGTCGTAGAACTGGACCATATATACGCTGGGCACAAAGAAGTGTTTGTATCGATTGATAATCTGAATAAGTTTTATGAAAAAAGTTTTCTGGCACTGGAGGAACTGACAAAAGATTCATATTACCCAAATCAATTCCTGTTGATGAAGGACACGCTGGGGAGTTCAGCTTCTGCGATTGGGATAGTGGATGAGAACTGCAGGCTAGTCAAGAAATTGATGTATGAAGGGGAACATATTTGGGGAATTAAACCGAGAAATGTCCAGCAGACGATGGCCCTTGATTTATTGCTTCGTTCGGATATCCAGCTTGTGACGCTCATTGGTAAGGCGGGGACAGGCAAGACTTTATTGGCATTGGCTACAGGATTGATGCAAACTGAAGATTTGTCACAATATAAGAAACTTCTGGTTGCCAGGCCAATTGTTCCTGTTGGTAAAGATATTGGTTATCTGCCAGGGGAAAAAGAAGAAAAATTAAGACCTTGGATGCAGCCTATTTTCGATAATCTCCAATTTTTATTCAATACGAAAAAACCTGGGGAATTGGATGCCATTCTAGCTGGCATGAGTTCGATTGAAGTGGAAGCCTTGACCTATATCAGGGGAAGGAGCATCCCGGATCAGTTCATCATCATCGATGAAGCGCAGAACTTAACAAAACATGAGGTCAAGACCATCTTGACGAGAGTCGGGGAGCGAAGCAAAATTGTATTAATGGGGGATCCGGAGCAAATAGATCATCCTTATTTAGATGAATATAATAATGGTTTGACCTATGTGGTGGAAAAATTCAAGACAGAGCGCATTGCCGGCCATGTTAAATTGATAAAAGGGGAAAGATCTGGATTGGCCCAACTCGCAGCTACGCTTTTATAATCCAATCGGCAAGGGATGTCCCTTGCCGATTGCTCTAAAGATTTCGGTAAGAATGGACTAAGTCTTATTTAACAGTGAAAGACCGTACATTTTTTATCGGATCATTGATGTTGGAAGCGTCTCCGAAATAAATTTCCATAGGGCCGCCATCAGATATTTTAAGCGGCTTTCCATCCTTGGAAAAGCCCAGGAAAAATTCAAGTGCCGTTTCCAACGGGAATGTAAGCTCCTCATTATCGGTTGTAACGATGACTTCAGTTACCCCATTTTCAGGTTCGGCATTTTTTAAAAAAGGTTCAAAAGGGATGCCGAAAGTCCCTTCCAGCAATCTTTGCTTCTCGAACTTTCGTTCCGTTTTTATTGTGGGTGGCATTATTGCGCCTTCCTGTATTTCTTTTTGCCAATGTTTGGAGGCGGCAATCGTATATTCTTCTAATTCATTGACTTGGACTCTTTCAGCGTGGAAATATGTATCGATTTCAACTTTACGGTCATCAAAAATCCATACTCCAGGATCTAGCGTAATTGGATATTTCACTTTTCCATTTATAAATACGATAGGTTCCAAATATCTCATTCCTTTCTGTTGCTCTTTAATGATTATAATCAATTATAATTGAAATGTCACATCTACACGATGGTGAACAATTTCCATGGCTGGATATATTCATTTGAGAGGTGGCAGTGATATCCCAATGGCAAATTGTTTGTCAATGTCCTTGCTTTTTCACAAAACTAAAGGTAGAATTTAGAGATAAGATTTAATCGCTCTGAGCGGGGGGATTTAACATGGCATCTGATATGCTTGTCAATCATCGAGAAAAAGCTTATGCTTTATTAAAAGCAGATGCTGACAAGATTCTAAAACTGATAAAAGTTCAAATGGAAAATCTCACAATGCCTCAATGTCCTTTATATGAAGAGGTACTTGATACACAAATGTTCGGCCTATCACGAGAAATTGATTTTGCCGTACGATTAGGTTTGGTAGAGGAAACCGAGGGTAAATCCCTTTTGGAGGCCCTTGAACAGGAATTGTCAGTTTTGCATGAAGCATCATTAAAAAAATAATAGATAAAACATACTAACTCAAACAAATCTCGATGATTGTTTGAGTTTTTTATTTATATACATAATTAATAGTGTTATACTATATTCAATAGTGACATACTAATTAATCAGTAGAAGCTCAATTGTGTTTTTTATTTTTTTGTTTTTTTTATTTTTTTAATTTTCGATGAAATT
>NZ_VHIK01000059.1:0-119497 GCF_006680105.1 Bacillus sp. B4EP4a | reverse complement strand
AAAATTTCAAATGCCCGAATGGATTACTTACATAAAGTTTCTACCGAAATCATCAAAAACCACAATGTTATTGGAATGGAAGACTTACAAGTGTCCAATATGATGAAAGATCACAAACTAGCTAAAGCGATTACTGAAGTATCTTGGCACCAATTCAAACAAATGTTGGAATACAAGGCAAAATGGTATGGTAAACAAATCGTGACCGTATCTAAAACGTTTGCTTCTAGCCAATTGTGTTCTAGCTGCGGGTACCAAAATAAAGACGTTAAACATCTGAATCTTCGTGAATGGGAATGTCCTTCTTGTTCTACTCACCACGATCGAGATATTAACGCAGGACTCAATCTAATGAATGAAGCCATAAGGCTTCTAACCGTAGGAACGACGGGGATAGCCTAATTAAAAATTGGCCGATAGGCTAATGTTCTTAGGAATCCCCCACTTCAATCAGACTGTAAGGTCGATAAGTGGTGGGTAGTTCAAAAGGTTATTTACTATGATGTCCCACTAGAAAAATGATAAAGATGAACCCTTATGAAAAAAGGGTAATGGATGGTGAAACATTGATTCATTAACTGTAAACCCACATTGGGAGGAGTGTTTTTTCTCAAGTGAAAAACTTCTGACAAGTGTTTAAGTTTCACCCGTCTTAGGCAGGGAATAGAGGTATATATAATGAATAATATAGAGAGCGGTATAAGGAATGTAGCAGCCGAAGGGTAGGGTGATAAATCGATTGTTAATGTTTTTCAGAGTCTTTGTATGGGTAGTATTTATTGCTTTATTAGCCTATGTCATTCTTACTTGGAAATATAAAGACAAGGTAAGTAAAAGGATTGAAGCGATTCGTAAAACCTGGTATATCATTTTTATACTGGGTGCATTGATTTATTGGAATTTCTATCCGATGAGCATTTTTAATGAGTGGAAAAATTTCTTGATTATGGCTATCGTATTCATCCTGATTGATATGTTTGTGTTCTTGAGCATGTATATATCCAAGATTGGCGATAACGAGCTATCCTATGCAACAAAAGCCGTTGCGGAAAGTGACAAACTTTTAACGGATAATAGGGAAAAGGTCAAGAATATGTTTCATCTCCTAAAAAAAGAAGGAATACCTGAGTATTATCAAACGAATAAGGAATATTTGGCTTATTTGAGCATTCTCCTGCAAGCGTATGCAGCAAAGGAAGGGATGAACGTGAAAATACTTCCTTTCAAGACGGAACAGGACAAGCAATTGGTGATTAATGGGCATCCGAACTTGAATGGCAGTACCATTCGTGCTACATTGGAAAGAGAAGATACGTATTATAATGATGAAGAAAAAATGGCTTTGCAGCCTGTAAGCATTTTGATGGAACCTTATATCCTCGACGTTAAATCAGAGAGCTTCGTTTCAGAAGTCGATTGTTTATTAATAGCATTATTAATCATGATGTTCGATATGGTCATAAAACAAAAACCAGGTGGTGAAGGATAAATGAGCATTTATGATAAAGCCGGCAATGACGTGTCAGTTGCCGTAATCAAACCACAGGTGAAAATACCCGATGTAGGTTTAAGTCCCCATACTAAAAAAGTGATGAAACAGAACGAACGCATTATCCTGAAGCAAAAAGAAAAAGCTGCACGCTTCAGCCGATTAAAAAATGTTTTATAAGAAGGGAAGGGGTTTTTCCTTTCCTTATGATATTTAATGGAGAACCCGCATATACTATTCAAAATCAAAGAATAGGAAGGGTCTTTCAGAATATGAACAAAAAACCCGAGAGAGTTAACATCCCGGTCCCCTCCGCTTCACCATCCGAGAAACGGATACATAAGGGAAATGCAGATCTGCTAAAGCTTTTACAAAGGCTGAAAGCTAAACGTTGGATTTTTTTAAGGTAAAAGAAAGCCAGTCTCCAAGGAGAACTGGTTTTTTTATTTTTCAGATGATCACTGCTGGCGGAAGTATTGAATTTTCTTACGTCCAGACTCTTTAGCCATATACATGGAACGGTCCGCTTTTTTCAAAAGTGACTCCATTTCCGTACCATTATGAGGATAAAAACTTATCCCTATGCTAGCTGATACAAAATGATCATTTCCATTAATGTGAATGGGCATGGTGGATAAATGGTTCAGTAATAATTCAGCGTTTTGCTGAGTGTTTTTCATTAAATCTTCACAATGCGATGGATGTAATAATACAATGAATTCATCACCACCGATTCGAGCCACATGACTGCCTTCGGGTACGGTTTGCAAAAAACATTCCGCTGCCTTTTTAATAACGTCGTCACCAGCATCATGACCAAAAGAATCATTAAAAAATTTAAAATGATCAAGATCGATGTAAAGAAGGGCCATTTCATCGTTTGTTTTATCTTTATGATAATCGAAATAATTATCAATGAAATGCCGATTATATAAACCTGACAAAGGATCCCTGATAATCCCTTTTTCAAGTAGTATGGTATGACTAATCAAAGCTGCCAAAGACTTAATGAGTATCAGATCATATTCTTTAAAAACATGAGGTTTAATGTCGAATGCACATAATGTCCCAATGATTTCACCCTCAATTATTAGGGGAGCCCCCATAAAACACCCATTCCCTATAAACTTCGTTGCGGGGTGGCCACTAGTCAATTCATGTTCCCTCAAATTCGGGATAACGAGTGGTTGCAAGCCATTCTCAACAACTAATTTGCAATAAACCATATTATAAGGAAGGATGTCACCTTCACAAATTAACTTTGCATTTCTATTGAAGGATTTGATGATAAAACTCTGGATGGGATTCAAGAAAGAAAGAAAGAATGTATTGACCTCAATGGTTTGAGCTAATAGTGCTAATACTTCTTTAGCGATGGAATCGAAACTTTTGTAATAGTTGAAATCTTGCTGAATCATTCTCAGGCTCCTCTTTTATCTATAGTCTTTTTAGATTTCCGGATGTTATTTCTCATATTGAACGACAAAGACACAAAAGCGGAATCTGAATACCGTGACAGTTGTCCGGATTTCCACTAAACTCAATTAAGGGGTTGAATTCGTTTTATCGATGAATAGTGTAAACGAGAAAGTTGAAAAATTGACCTTTACGTTATTTTCGGCAATTTTTTAATATCATTAAATTTTCATTCGCCGGATTATCATTTATCTAAATTTCTGTATCCGTTTCTGGATTTCAGGGATGGGTATCACTTCATGATCCATAAAATCTAAGTCAATGATCAGTCTATTCATCATGCATTATACTGTAATTGAAATGGGAAGAGTACTTTTGATGTGCATACTTGGTATATTTTTCTTATTTACCCTGGAGCGTACAAATGTAAAGCAACTTGGCATTCCTGCACCATCTCATGATAACGGTGCGCATGATTTTAAATAGATAAAACGAATGTATCGCGCTCATTTATAAAAAAAATTTGGGGAGGATAAAAAGAAGCAATAAAGTACATATTGGATAATTCAAAAGGGGATCATTATGGGAAAATTAGAAAGTATATATCCTATTGCTATAGAGAATACAAAGGAAAAAATAATCCAGGATATGGATTTTTATCTAGAGAATCAAGAGACGATGCCTTCTTATTCATCTTATATATCAGACAGGACGACTTTTATTGAGCAAATTTGGATAAATGTTTGGTTAAATAAAGCATCAAACGATGTGCCCAGAAAGGAAAAAAAAGCATTTTTAAGCGAAAGGGGATTTGTAACGGAAGGATCAGATCATAAGCTGATAAATAGCATGTTCCGGAACGAATTAAAGAAGTATCGCCCGTTTGATGGCTTAACGTGGATTAAAAAAACCTTTGCTGATAATCAAGAAGATTGGGAGAAGAGATATAAAAATGCAAGGGAAAAATTCTTTAGGCGACAAGAAGAACAGCGGCTTGCCAAGCAGCGATGGAAGATACGCGCAAGACTGCAAGAAGAGGCCAATAGCTTTTTCGAAAGTAACTCACTTCTTTTATATTTACATGTCAGGTATTATATTGCTGGAATTTTGACAAAGGATCTTAAGAATAAGCCTAAATTCCAATATGTCGATCCATACTTGCTTGAAGAACAATTGGTTGAAGAGGGGGGCTTTCAAGCTGCCGAATACCTAATGGTCACTGATTTTTTTGAAGAGCTGACAGGCGATATTCACTCATTAATCGGTTGGGGAAGGAACCGTTATGAATATGAAAATTACTTCTACAGGTATGAAAGATTAGTTGCGGATTTCATAATGAAATTAGCCCCTGACAAATACATGCAACATCTATCTGCTGCACTGCATCATGATTTTTTTGAGTCATATGGGGAAAGGCTGACGGTTGATGCCCTTCAAGGTATACTAAGCGATGAATTGGCTGATTTGTCTCAGTCCTGTTTTGATGAACTTCAGGAAGAATACCTTTCTGATTTACTGAAGCTTGAAGGAATTCCTTTTAATGAAACATTGCACGAAGAAATATACGAAAAAGACGTTGAGAACAGAGAGAGAAGAAAAGCTGAAGTATTGGCAGAGCAAGCTAAGAAGCGCGCAGAAGAACAAAGGATGATCGATGACATCATAGGTAAGGCCTATACTCCATCATTAGGAAAAAAAGTAAGATATGTTTTGCATATCGGAGAAACTAATACCGGGAAGACGCATAAGGCCTTGGAGAAAATGAAAGAAGCGGAAAGCGGTTTGTATCTAGCTCCCCTTAGACTGTTGGCCCTTGAGGTATTTGATAAATTAAATGCTGACGGTGTACCTTGTTCATTAAAAACCGGTGAAGAAGAAAAGGCTGTTGAGGGGGCTAAACATGTCTCCAGCACCGTTGAAATGTTTCATGAGAAAGACTACCATGAAGTAATTGTCATAGATGAAGCCCAAATGATTGCCGATAAAGATCGAGGCTTTTCATGGTTCAGGGCAATCACGCAAGCAAATGCGAAAGAAGTACACATAATCGGAAGCAATAATATCAAAATGATGCTTCTGAACCTTCTGAATGAAGCTGATTTAGAACTCCACGAATACAGACGGGAAATACCGCTTGAGGTAGAACAAAGGGAGTATGGACTGAAGTATACAAAAAAAGGGGATGCCCTCATTTGTTTTTCGAGAAGGCAGGTACTGGAAACCGCGTCCCGGTTAAAAGAGAGTGGACATAATGTCAGCATGATATACGGCAGTATGCCTCCTGAAAATAGAAAACGGCAAATAGAGTTATTCAATCGTGGTGAAACATCAGTTGTCGTTGCCACAGATGCGATTGGTATGGGATTGAACTTGCCAATACGCCGCATCGTCTTTCTTGAAAATGAAAAATTCGACGGGACACGGAGAAGAAGATTGACTTCTCAAGAAGTCAAACAAATCGCAGGTCGAGCGGGTAGAAAAGGAATTTATGACACTGGAAAGGTAGCATTTACAGCAGAGATCAAAATCATGAATAAGTTGCTGGAACAGGTAGATGAACCAGTTCAAACCTTCACTATCGCCCCAACCTCTGCTGTGTTTGAACGTTTTCAAAAATATTACCGGAACCTAGGGACATTTTTCGAAATGTGGGAGAGATTTGAGCCTCCTAAAGGCACGAAAAAGGCTTCTCTATCGGAAGAAAGGGAGCTTTACGAACTGATACGGGATACTGAAATCGAAGCGCGATTTTCTTTAATGGATTTATATGGTTTCCTGCATATTCCTTTTTCGGCAAAGGAACCAAGTTTGATCAGGCAGTGGCTGGAAACGGTCGAAGCGATTGCCGAGAACAGTGACCTTCCTGAACCGATCATCAAGACTAGAAATCTGGAGGAATTGGAGCTATCTTATAAAGCGATAGGTCTTCATCTACTATTTTTATATCGGATGGGTAAGCGGACGGAAGCTGTTTATTGGGAGCGTATCCGTGAAGAAATCAGTGATGGCGTTCATGATCAGTTAAAAGACGAAATGTTGAATTATCAAAAAAAATGCAAGCGCTGTGGAAAAAGGCTTCCGGATGACTCGCGTTTTCATATATGTGATGCTTGTTATCATAGAGGGATTAAAAAGACGCACAGATTCAATTAACGAAATTGTTTTAATAGTAATAACCCGAATAAAGTGCACCATGGTGTCGGCATTCGGGTTATTAGCGGTTGTATAAATCACTTTGTCGTTTGTTTCGATTTAGCAATAAGTGCTGCTTGCAGCTTCATTCGTTTATCAGCTTTCTTATCATGCACCACTAAGATTGCATGAATTAAACCAGGGACATAAAAAAATAGTGTGAGGACCAGATTAAACACAGCCTGGATGGGTTTACCGGCTAATAATACGGCTAATGGAGGGAAAAGAATCGCAATTAAATAAAGAATGGTGAACACTCTCCAATATAATGATTTTTATCTGACTATTAAGGTTTGTTTTTCTCTTTTTGCTAATTTTTTATTCTAAAACAAATGCTTTACTTGAATCGAAAAGTAATTCGGTTACTGAAGTTCAATTTTCCTGATGATATCTCTTGCTATCGCCTTGATATGCTCAAGAGCCGAATTCATACCAACTGAGCTTCTGGCACTAAGAAGCAGTCTTTTGACTCCCGATGATGTCAGGAGGGCTATGGATAATTGTCGTTTTTGTCGATACGGCCAGTGTAACGTCGCTTTATGTGTTAGAATAATCAGAATACTAACTGTTGAAAGCGGGAGTTATATGAAAAAAAGGATAGGCTGTTTGCATGCACACTATACAAATATAGAATACATAGAAACCGCATTCTCAAAATTCGATATTGAATGGCTTCATTTTGTAGATCCGGGATTGATGCAACGGGTGTCAACGGATGAAAATTTTAAGGATTCGGATGCTCAAAAAAGGGTTAAACAACAAGTCGAATGGATTGCCGAATGTAGAGTGGATGCCATTTTGATAACCTGTACAAACTACATCGCCTTTTTAAACGAAGAACAGCTATCCTTACCCATGCCTATCATTAAAATCGATGAACCATATTTTGAGCAAATTTGCCAATTACAGCAACCGCAGATGATATTATTCACGAACCCTGCCACTGTTGAAGGAACAGTTAAACGTTTAAATGCCCAAGCTGAAAAATATGGGGCTGTGGATTTTGAAGTTACCATCATCGACAATGCCTTTGAATTCATTATGCAGGGATTGGGAGAGAGGTATAACCAGGAAATCTTGAACTTCCTATACCAGTTTAATAACGAAAATAGACCTATGTCGGTGGCTCAACTATCAATGGTCGAAGCAGCAAAGAGATATGAACTTCAGACAGGAAAGACAATTTTAAACCCATTGGATGCATTAGTTGATTCCATGATCAATCAATTAGAACTAAGTTCATTGAGTGGTCTTTGAATCAAAGGATTTCTGATGCCGCATGAACGGCATGATTTTTAATTTCAAAATAATGTCTTTGTATATAGAAGAAAATAAAAAAATCCCTGCATGATCTGGTTAAATCCCAGTGCAGGGATTTTTTTATTATTCCTTTATGCGGATTTGTTCACGGATGTTTTCAAGTTCTTCAAGGGTTAGAGCTGTCAGGGAATTTTTTATTTCTTCTTCGACCCGTTTTCGATCAAGCTCCCTATATTCGCTCCACCAATCTCGCAGCCCTTCGGTGTTTTCGAGAAGATACTCTATATCAATTTCTTCTTGCTCATCATCTGATAAATATCGCATGACCGCACCTAATAATCGATTGAGTTTGGCTACTTCACTTTCCTTATCAGGTGAAGCGGGGGTATCTTTCACTTCTAAATCATCTTTAGCCGGAACATTACGAGGTGTCATAATATCCTCCTGTTTTTAATGCTAGTGTGCCTAAAAATGGCAGTTTTCAATATATGTTTTTGTATTTTTACAAATATCATCTTTAAAATATTTATTTATATTAAAAAATTTCAACATATACCTCGCTAGAATATATAGATTATATCATCATCCTTAAATAGGTTTAACAAAGAAATGGGTAGTTAAGGGGGAAATATATGTAAAGAATAGCTTAGTGCTATTCCTTACATTAAGCGGCTAATTTTCTGCATTCTTCTGCGCATCTCAAGCATGCCTCAGCACATTTTTGACAATGTTCATGATCGTGTTTTTTACATTCGTTTCCGCAGCTTTCACAAATCTTGGCACAAACTTCAGCCAACTCTGATATAAACGGTGTACCTCTTCCTATCGCCTGTACTAAATAAGAGCAAATATCCGCACATTCCCGATCCACGCGAATGCACTCCACCATCATGTTTACATGATCTTCTTTTAAGCATGCGCCCTAACAATGATTACACGCGGTCACACATTCATGTAAAGTTTGGATAACAGATGAATAATTCTCATGTGACACTCCTAAATATGGTTTCTCCCTTACTATTATCCTTTAAACTACCCTTTAAACTTCTTTTAGGTTAAGGTGAATGGTCCTTCTATAAAACTGACTGGACAAGTGAAGGGCTTTAGGGAATTAATGGAAGGGACAGGGCATAAATTTAAATGAAAGGAGTGGATATATGAAAATGTTTATTAAATTAAGTGTGGCCAGTGTCTCCGGAGCCGTCGTGTATTTGATATATAATGTCAACCAGACGCTGCGTAAAGGAATGGGAACGCTCGAAGAAACAAATAAGACACTGGAAGAGGTAAGAAATGCGGTACATGGATTGACGCAAGAGTCCAAAAAATTGATCCACTCTGCCAATCAAATTACAGCGGATGTAAAAGGGAAGATGGAAAATGTCGATCCATTGCTGGAATCAGCTCAAGATGTTGGGGAAATGATTCATAATGTAACCAATTCCATGAAAGAAGCCAGTTTGGAAGGCCGCCCTAAGGATTTATCCACTCCGACAGTTCCTTCAACTCGAACTGAAGCTGAGGGGTTCAAATAATAATTAAATAGTATCATCATTTATCATTAAAAAGCAGGCACCCCGGGATTCACTAACATATTTAAAGTAATCGTTTCTACTATTTAAATTAGAGGGGGAGCTTTATCTTGATAATTCAATATAGTGTGGCTGCGATCGCTTTAGCCTTCATTTGGTTGGTCGTATTTTTAATCAGTACTCTTCAAAAGGGAATGGTCACGATAGGTGAAGCAAATCAAACATTGGTTGAGGTGAGAAATGCCATCAACGATTTGTCCGGCGAATCGAAACAACTATTGCAAACTGCAAATGAAATCACCGACGATGTAAAAACTAAAATGAAAACGGTTGAACCATTATTGGATTCTGCTCAGGATGTTGGTGAAGCGATACATTCAGTTACAGACTCTGTTTAAAAAGCCACTAACGGTTTCCGTACAGAGTTTACCCCGAAAAAAAACAATGCTATCAAACCCAAAAACCAATTTAGATAAAAAGAAAATATAAAAAAATGAAAGACACTACCGGGATTTGGAGTGTCTTTTTTGATGGTATGTATAATAGCTGTAGTCTTATGCTTCATATGGATATCGCCCGTGGTTTATATCTATAAGACCCATTTCTCTCATACAGATCTCTTAACACTCTGTATGAGAATATGGAACAAACATAAATATTGTATGGATTATAGGACAAGCAATTATTTTTCTGTCTTGTCACCTGCAGCATGACCGGATGTTTTTGAGTCATTGGAATGTTTGATGCCTTTACTTACATATGGTTTGGCGCTTTTTTTCTTGTTGGCACTTGTTTTCCAACGATTCCAGCCCTTCTTGCCCGTTCCAGTGCCCGTACCTTTACCAGTTCCACTCTTTGCCTTAGCTTTACTCATGAAATCACTCCATTACAATTGTATGGTTAGTTTAAACCATTTTACTTGATTATTACCCAAGTATGTTGAAATATACAGTAACGAAGGTGATATGTACAGGGAAAGGCTCAAAATTTTTAATCTAATTCTTAATAAAACAATAACAGCAAGGTTTTTGCTGGGGGGAACTTGTTTTTGCCTCACTTTATCGATATCGATCTTGATTTCGTCAGTAAGATGCTTATGCCGATTTTTTTGCAAATGGTCAAGTAGTGCATGAAAGTTAATAATACAGCGCCAGTATTCATTCCTAAAATGATTCCTCCCATATTAAGAGAAGCCTGAGACCCTAGGATATACATCATTAAAAAGGCAACAATATGGGACCATACGGTATGGATGAAAGCATCTTTCACTAAACCAAGGCCAATGAGATAGGCTTGCATGGGAATGACAAAAAAATGAAAAAGGAAGTAAGGACATAATAATTTTAAATAGTATGCGGCAGATGTTGAAGAAAAAAAGAGGGAGGTCAAAGGTTCCGCAAAGAAATAAATGAAAATCACAGCCGGAACTCCATACAAGACGGTGAAAGACATCGATTTTTGCAATAAAACCCTCAATTTTTCCTTATCCTGCCTCTTGTAAGCACTAGAAACATTCGGAATGAGCATGATCATTAAGGAATGTGCGATAAAGGCAGGGAAGAAGCCGATCGTCATCGCAACTCCAGTGAGCATCCCAAAATGCTCTGTAGCAACTACCGCACCGAATCCTGCCGAGAGAAGAGCAGTATGGATCAAAAAAGGTTGGATGGCATTTGTTATCGCATGAAAGATCCTTAACCCCATGGTAGGCAGCGAAACCGCCAATAACTTTTGCCGTGCATGTTTACCAGTTGTCCGCGAGTTCGTACCGCGCCTCATGATTCGCATTTGAAGAATCAAAAGGTTGATCAAGTATAGAAAAACGAGGAACTCACTGCCAATCAAAACAAAAAAGGCCATCAATAATGACTTTTCCTGGTTAAAATGAAATAAGTTAAAGATGAGGAAAAGCAAGCCGAATTGAATGATATCTTTTAAAAAGTTGGAAAAGGCGATCTTCCCCATTTGCTGGACACCCATGAAATAGCCTCTTGCAATCGACGAAAAGGCAACTATTGGGATCAATGTAATGAGCAGCCATTTAATATAGGGATGGTATTTGTCCATTATGGATGAGAAGGAAAGTATGAAAGGCAAGACTACACACATTACCAATACGACGACTGCAGCCATTTTAAGTGCATGAATGATAAGATTATAATGCATTGCCTGTTTATTTTCCGCAACGAATTTTGAAATGGAAATATGTAATTCAAGGCTGGCGATCACATATATCAAAAAGAAAATTGGCAATATGGACATATAAAGCCCCATGCCTTCTTCGTGTAATTCCCTGGCTAGGAGCATGTTCACTAAAAATTCGATACATTCACCAAAAAACGCTGCGACAATCAAAATGAGCGTTCCTTTATAAAAAGATTTCATGTTGGTCCACTCCTAACAAGGTGTTTGTATAAAGATATGAGACATGCCATGGAATATTCATGAGGAACTGCATATCCCGGCGATACAAAATGCGGGTATGCCCAGGGCAATCCTTATTAATCGCTGTTGAAAGATAAAAAATTAAATCAGGGTAAGGGTGGGAAATTGAATAAAATCGATTGGTTACATTCATTTCTAATGGGGAAATCATTACCCATGCCATCTTCATCAAAAGGCTTTCATACGGTGATATTCCAAACAAGGGCAAGTTTTGTTGCCATGTTCCCTTTTGTCGAAAGTGTCAGATGAATCATGAACATAAGAATGGGACTTGAATTTCGCTTTGAAATTCATGCTTTATTTTGCTATCCTTTAGCAGAGGGGATGATCAATATGAAATTCACATCTATTAGTCAATCAAATATAGATGAATTGTGCATTGCGTTTGAAAGTTGTCTTACGAAACATGACATTTCATTTAAATATGTAGATATGACGGAAGATAACGGGACCATATCGTTTATTTTTTGTAATGACCCGGGAAATGCGAGATCGGTCGAAATGGAAAGTGAACGCTTCATTGGATTGGATACCGATTACATAGCCAAGGAAATTTTAGAGCCAATCCTGCCTAGATTAAAGGAATTTGCACAATATAATATCATCGATTAAGATGATTTTTTTGTTTTGATGCTTGTTTTTATTGCCTAGATGGAGCTGGAAATTTAACTTCCTATTATATGCGTATTATTATAGACAGGGAGATGGGAACTAAAAAAGCTGGAAGGGAAAAGGAAGAATTCTTACAGCGGTTTACAATTGGGTAGCTATGCAGGAAATGGTGATTAAATAAAAGAAATACCCTGGGTGTGAAAACATCCAGGGTATTTCTTCTTTGAAAAGCAATCTAAATGATTGTAAAGATCGCTTTTCACCACTTACTATACCCCGCGGAATTCTGGATCAAATGACCATTTTTTTACCGGCATTTAATTCAACTTCCTGCTTGGGAGATTCTATTTTCTTAATTTTCTTCACTCTAAAGTGATAAACCGCATAACATCCAAGGAAGAATGCTCCCCCGCAATAAAGGGCCATTCGCTGCTCAGGAACAAATGCTAAACTGATCATGACGATGCAGTTTGTTAGTAAAGCAAGTATGGGGATGAATGGGTATAGCGGAACTTTAAACTTCAAATCTTCTATCTTTCCGCCTTGGCGGGTATAGGATTTTCTAAAAGCAAGAAGACTAGCCGATATGGCAATCCAGCCAATTTGTGCACCTAACCCTGCAAGGGAGAGAAGAAAGACAAATATTGTGTCTGCAGCTACTACACTTGAAAGTAAAGACAAACCAGCTATTGCAAGGGTGATAAGCAAGGCATTAAGCGGAATTCCTCGCTTATTTACCATACCGAGCTTCGGACTTGCCATCCCTTCCCTTGAAAGCGAGTAGAGCATACGTGTCGCAGCATAAAGACCGGAGTTCGCCACTGACAATAGAGCTGTAAGAATGATGAAGTTCATTATGTCAGCTGCATACGGAACTCCGATACTATCTAGTACAACAACGAATGGACTTTCTGAGATACCGGCTTTTTCCCTTGGAATCATCGCCGAAAGTACAGTGACCGAAAGAACAAAGAAGAAAAGGGTACGCCAAACGGTTTGTTTGATCGATTTTGGTATAACCTTTTCAGGGTTTTCACTTTCTCCCGCGGCAATTCCGATTAATTCTGTGCCCTGGAAGGAAAAGTTCACTGTAATCATTGTGATTAGCAGGGCCGATATTCCATTGGGGAAAAGACCCTCAGCGAAAAAGTTTGAGAAAAATGGAGCTTCTTGTCCACCTTTCATATCAATCATACCAAACATAGCAGCACCGCCAACGATGATGAACAGTATGATGGCCAATACTTTTATGCTAGAAAAAACAAACTCCGATTCGCCAAATGCCTTTGCTGATAAGGCGTTTAGTGAAAAGATGAGAAAAGCAAAGATTGCACACCACATCCAAACGGGTGATTCAGGAAACCATCTTTGCATAAGCTGGCCTGCTGCCAGAAACTCTAAGGCAACTGTAACGGCCCAACCTAACCAGTAAAGCCATCCGATGGCAAACCCGGTTCCCGGACCGATGAACTTTGTCGCATATGTCTGAAACGAACCGGAAACAGGCATGGCAACGGATAGTTCACCTAGACAAAGCATCGTTAAATACATGATGAAGCCGCCGACTATGTAAGAGAGGATAGCACCGAAAGCTCCTGCTTCATGAATGGTATAGCCTGAACCAATGAAAAAGCCCGTACCAATACATCCCCCTATTGAAATCATAAATAAATGTCTTGCTTTCATGCTCCGTTTTAATTCATTTGGTTGATTTTCTGCTGTTTTCATTGAAAAACTCCTTTACCTGATGGGTGCAAACGGTTTCATTTATGTTGGGACGTTATTAGGGAATTTGTGTTTTCACAAGTCTAATAGCTTTGATTCTGATTCTTAGATGATGTCGAATCCCCTTCGAAAAGAGATTACTTCTGCATTAAAGAAGCATGAGTCAATGTACATAGGTACCTATGCAGAATTAATTTCGAAAGCGCCGCTTTATAAAGAAAAGGAAGCCAAGCGTCAGGAAACTAGGAATGTAAATTGATTCATGTCGATCATCCGCCAATGGGGGAAAAAGCACATAATGAAGTATAGGCTTTTTCCTATGGAATATCAATTTTAACGAACTCTCTATATTTCTATCAAAAACATAGCGTCTGATTATTTAACAACATGAGCCAATAAATCTGGAGTGATATGTGCTTCCGTTCCATAAAGTAATTTTTCCCCAAGCAATGAGCCCATTAAAGCGACAGCAACTTCAGCCGTTTTATTATGCTCGTCCAATATTGGGTTTATCTCAACAAATTCTGCTGATGTAATGATATTAGCTTCAGCTAGCATTTCCATGGCAAGATGGCTTTCACGGTAACTAATACCTCCCATTACAGGCGTTCCGACCCCTGGAGCATCATCTGGATCAAGACCATCAAGATCAAGTGATAAATGTACAAGATCCGTACGTTCTTTCAGGTAGGCAATCGATTCTTCCATCACTTTTGTCATACCCATTCTATCAATCTCATGCATAGTGTAGACTTTAATTCCTTTTTCCCTGATTAACTCTTTCTCACCTTGGTCTAAAGAACGGGCACCAATGATGACAATATTCTCTGGTTTGACTTTTGGAGAATATCCGCCGATGTTAGTCAGTGCAGGGTGGCCAAGACCCAAACTTACAGCTAGGGACATACCGTGTATGTTTCCTGATGGGGAAGTCTCGGAAGTGTTTAAATCGCCATGTGCATCATACCATATTACCCCTAAGTTTTCAGAGTGCTTCGCTAAACCGGCTAATGTCCCGATAGCAATGCTGTGATCTCCCCCTAATACTAAAGGAAAACGATTTGCTTGGATGACTTCATCCACTTTTTGACTCAATTTTTCATTACCTTCTGCTACGTCCTGCAGATTCTTTAAATTTGTGTCACTATCACTTTGTGCTCTTTCCTGTATTTCTACTTTAATATCACCTTCATCACGGACAGTATAGCCAATGTTTTCAAGTCTTTCACTCAACCCTGCATATCTAATGGCACTAGGCCCCATATCCACTCCTCTTCTAGTTTGACCAAGATCCATAGGCACACCAATAATTGAAATTTCCTTGTTCATATGTAATTCCTCCTTCAATTTTTCTTCCCTAGTATAAGCGTAAAAGGATAGATGACTCAACTCGACATTTTTTTGAATATTTATACGATTGAGAAAAGGGTAAAAGTCTTGGGTTAATATCCCTATTTTTAATTTTGTGAAAATTCCGAAATTTTTACCGGATAGGGTATATTGTATGATTGAAAAGCGCGTTAAATACAATAAAATCCCCATTCTTATTGAATTTGAAAATTCAATAAGAGTGGGGGGATTCTTCCGTTTAACGTTTATCGTTAACGGTATTAAAGAGTTAGTGAATATATTTTACTAGGTACATTTATTCATAAAATGAGGCTATAACTCAGATGCAAGGATTAATAATTTTCATAATGAATAATAAGGAAGACTAAAAATAGATGATTTTACACTTCATTTCACTTTGTTAGCATAATATTTTCCCGAAATATATATATTATCTGAAATATAATGTACTTTTTACAAAAAGTATGGATGAAAACAATGGGAAAAAGGCTTGGAGTCAAAGGATTGAAAGTATTCAGTATTTATCGAACCGCTGGTCTAGAAAAAATTGATAAAAATTTTTGCTGTGTATTTTATTTAAAAAAATCTCAGCCCTTTAAAAAGATTTGCTCCATTCCTCATCTTCTAAAGGCACACCATTGGTACTAATATATTCTACTATCATATTTCCATGTTTTAGAACGCCATCTTTTTTAAGGGCATTGATAATTTCGGTAAAGCGGTCTTCATCGGCGTCCTGTTTCTTACGTGAAAGGGTAATCCGAATGGTTGGGGAAACTTCGTAATCTTTATAGCTGGCTGGTTTATTCGGATCAATCTTCAATTTTTTCCCTATCTCCTCATCAAAGACCAAGAGTAATTGATTATGATCGCCTATTTCTTCCTGAATCTCCTTCCACTCATCACTCTCTGCAATATCTCCCATTTCCTTGGAAATCAATACGTCACCAAGTTCTTTTTCAACATAAGGCATGATTTCTTTTTCTGCATCATCTTGCCATTTATCAGATATGAATGTATCCTCCATTTCCCCTGTTTCATCATTAAAGAAAACTAGAAATTGAGTATCATATTTTTCATGTTTCACTTTAGCTGCGTATTTAAAATAGCCCCGGTTTCCCATATTGTCGTATAGGACATCATATATTTCGGTTCCGTCAAGAAAAGTTTTCTCTAAATATCGTTCAGCTTGATCCCGGATCTTCTTTTCTTCAGCGGGATCTGCTTTCATACTCTGTGTGAATGAAAACACAAGAATCACTACTCCGGCAACGATGATTGAAAAAATACCTAGTAAAGTAAGTAAAATCTTTTTTGTTTTGCTCAAGGAACACCCTCCTGTATTCTCTGCTATATATCAATAATTACCATATTACTCTAACATTATTATCGCTCAATTTACTATGGAAATTGAGCAGATATATTCCCGGTGCGAAATCTAAATTGCCCGCCCTCCAAAATATCGGGATACTTTGTTACAATAAATAAATCGTTAGTACCCTAAAGGGAGAGATTGACTTGGAAATCTATCAAAGAAAAATGAATCATAATCGGGATGAATACAGAAAGTTGCGGTGGCAACCGCATCGTATACAAGTTACAGGGCTATTCGATGCCGTTTTTTCGAAAAATTCGTTCGCAGATAAAGTGGCTATCGTTGGTGCAGGCAATTGCGATGATTTGGATTTAGAGTATTTGGCGACTAGATGCAACTCCATATATTTATTTGATATTGATATGGAAAGTATGGAAAAGGGTACGGCGAATTTGCCTGAACGGACCCGGAAGAAAATTCAACTTGTTGAAATCGATGTAACAGGACTCGATAAAGTGGATTTTAATCACCACCTATCTTCCATGCTGGATCGTGGTGAAACGGCAAAGGGAATTATTCAATATTTAAAAGAAACCGAGAATCGGTTAGGTCAGCTTTCTGAAAGTGTTTTTGCTAATTATTATAATGATTTTGAAATCGTGGCAACATCCGCCATTTATACCCAACTATTTTATAATTGGGCCAAGGAACTGCTTTCTGATTATGAACACCAATATCAGAAAAAAGACGCAGAAGAGATTAAGAATGGAATTTTAGATTTAAGGGATGAAATCGTACGTAAAATGAATCACTCTATTTCTAAATGTACCAAGCAAAATGGATTCTGTATTACATGGACTGATATCTTAAAAATCGAACCTGAGTATATGGATACAATTAATGAAGGGATGAATGCCATCTTTGCATTGGCCTCGAACGTGGGATATGGGGCAGCATTGATTGGGGTAAAAACGTTTATTGAAAATGTGGATAAAAGCGAATTAAGCCTTCGCTACTGGACATGGGATTTTAATGCTAACAAACAGTATTTGACCATTGGCATTATCGGAAGATTGAATGGATTGTAAAAAAATGAAAAGCGGGATAGGTAAGCATATCAGCAGCTTTACCTATCCCTTTTTTATTGGTTATAGACCCCTTAGGAATATTATTGATCACTTTTGCGTGATAAAAGGGAGATCAGCAAATCATAGGGAATAAGACATAATTATATAAAAGGTATAAAAAAACGATGAAATTTTTGACTATTTGTCTAATGATTTCACAATCTGGTGTGGATATAATGAATCTGTTGAAAACTGAATATTCCGATAAGTGAAAAAGGGAGACGGAAAAGGAAGAGGAAGTGCTAATAGGGGTGAAAAAATAAGGAAGGGGTGTGTTGTTTGAAAGCTGATATCGTGTTCATAAACGGCGAGGTAATAACCGTAAATCAAAAAAATGAAGTCGCAGAAGCCCTGGCAATTAAAGGTAATCGTATTTCGGCAGTCGGTACGAATCATGAAATCAAGGTATTTATCGGAGAAGAAACAAATGTAATCGATTTGCAGGGGAAGTCATTACTTCCCGGGTTTATTGATTCTCATATTCATCTTATATTGTACGGAGTCAACCAATTGGCAGTAAGTTGTAAAGCTGAACATATCAAATCTGTAGAAGATTTATTGATCGATCTCAAGAAGAAAGCTTCGACGATCCCTAAAGGTGAATGGATTCGCGCCTGGGGCTTTAATGAGACCGCTGTGAAAGAAAAACGTTATCCAACAATAGCGGAGTTGGATGCTATTTCAAAAGACCATCCCATCATGGTAACCCGTACATGCAGCCATATAAGCGTAGTGAATAGCAGGGCGTTAGCGATTGCCCGAATTGATGAGAACTCAGAGAATCCAACTGGAGGGATCATTGAGAAGGATAGGGCTGGGAGGATTACAGGCAAACTCATTGAAACAGCAAATATGATAATGGCCGACAGAGCAAGCTATTCAGAAAGTGAACTGTTGGAAGCAGTGAAAATAGCCTCGGAACATTTCATCACAGCAGGCATAACAAGCATTCATGAAGCTGGTGCTCATGGTCCTGAAAGTTTCCGTTTAATGCAGCAGGCCATAAAAAATAACGATATTCGTGTCCGTATCTATGCGATGGTCGGTTCATTGAATAATTCTCATGAATTTGTAAATAAAATGGTCGATTCGGGAGTCATAACCGGAACTGGGGACGAAAGATTCAAAATCGGACCAGCTAAATTGTTTACGGATGGCAGCAGTACCGGTCCGACAATCGCTACCCGTGAGCCTTATTCGAGTGATCCTGGCAATTTTGGCATTCTTTATTATAAAGAAGAGGAGATCTATCAAGTATTAGGTCAGGCACATAAAAAAGGCTATCAGATCACAGTCCATGCCCAAGGCGACAAAGCGATTGAGATGTATTTGAATTGCGTGGAAAAGGCATTGAATGAATCGCCCAGAAAAGATCATAGACATAGAATCGAGCATGCTGGAATATCTTCGCCTGATTTACAAATGAGGATGAAAGAACTTGGAGTCATCCCAATCCCCAACCCCCCCTTTCCTTATGAATTCGGCGATATATATATTGAACACTACGGCAATAGGGTCAATCACATGTACGCCGCCCGTGATTATATTGATAATGGCATCTTGGCCGCAGGCGGTTCCGATGCACCCGTTACTGATCACGACCCTTTATTAGGCATACACGTTGCTGTTAATAGAACAAGCAGGTCTGGTACGAAAATAGGTCCGGTTCAATCTATTAGCGTATTGGAAGCCATAAAACTATACACATGGAATGGCGCGTTTGCGAGTTTCGATGAAGATGTCAAAGGCAGCCTGGAGGCAGGCAAGCTGGCCGATCTAGTAGTATTGAATGATAGTATATTGAAAGTGGATTCCCAAAATATCAAGGATTTGAATGTTGAGTCAACGATTCTGAATGGGGAGATTCTTTATCATAGGGGAACATTAGTAGAAATATAAATCTAGCGTAACTATTCTAAAACAACAATACCTTCACTTTCATTTTTGGCTTAAGCGAACGCATGTTGAATTTAAAAGGGGGATATTCGCTATGAAAAAGCAAAAATTATTAATTAATGGTGAGAGGCTGAGTCATACGCTCGAGAAATTTGCTGATTTTGGAAGGACAGAAAACAATGGAGTCACACGGCTATCCCTTTCCGAAGAAGATCGATTAGTCCGTGATTACTTTTGTGCTTGCTGTAAAGAATTGGGTATGACCATAAAGCTTGATGATATGGGGAATATTTACGCTACTTTGGCGGGACTTGAAAACAAACCGCCTATTGTGATGGGATCACATATGGATACCGTAAAAAAGGGCGGGCGGTTTGATGGTATCTTGGGTGTTGCTGCAGGCTTGGAAGTCGTGAGGACTCTGGTGGAAAATAATATCCAACCTAAAATTCCGGTAATGATCGTCAATTTTACGAACGAAGAGGGAGCCAGATTCGAACCTTCCATGATGTCTTCGGGAGTTCTTTCAGGTAAATTCGAAAAATCCATCATGCTGCAAAAGACAGATAGTGACGGAACGACTTTTGAAAGTGCTTTGAATGCCATTGGATATGCAGGGGATAAAGAGAATCGTTTAAAAGAAGCGACTGCATTTCTAGAATTGCATATTGAACAAGGGCCGATTCTTGAACGTGAATCACTAACGATCGGTGTCGTTGAATGTGTCCTTGGTATGGTGTGCTATGAGATAGAAGTTACAGGAGAATCCGATCATGCCGGAACCACCCCGATGAATATGAGAAAAGATGCTTTCTTCACTGCGAATAGCTTGATTATGGAGGCTCGTCAGAAGCTGGGCATGCTTGATGACGATTTGGTTTTTACGATGGGAAGGGTAAATGTGTTTCCTAATATCCATACGGTTATCCCTAATAAAGTGGTTTTTTCGCTAGAAGCGAGACATAAGGATTCCAATGTCATCGAAAAGGTGGAGGAAGTCATTGAAAGCCTTACAACAACAGGTTTAGAAGGCAGCTGCGACATCCAAGTGAAAAAATTATGGGACAGGGATACCGTTTGGTTCGAAAAATCCATTTGCAATTTGCTTGAGCAATCGAGCAATACATTAGGTCTACCCTATAAGAGAATGGTAAGCGGTGCAGGACATGATGCACAGTTTATAGCCAGTTATATACCGACTGCCATGGTTTTCGTTCCAAGCATCAACGGTAAAAGTCATTGTGAAGAGGAACTTACTACTTGGGAAGATTGTGAAAAAGGCGTCAATGTAATATTGGAAACGGTCCTTGCCATCCAAACTACTTAAGACGCATATACGGTTGGTTGAAAGCAGCTAATGACAGTAAGCCACGGATGCTATCAAACCATCAGTTCAGTTTGAAACTAGGCTTGACTGATGGTGATACATCCATGTTCGGAACCTAATTAGGGGAGGGTATAATTTGGATGCTATTAAGCTATTGCTTTTTGTTCCATTTATAGGGTTCTTAGGTTTATTGCCCTATGCAAATAAAATAGAACCGTACATATTGGGTATGCCTTTTTTGTTATTTTGGGTTGCATTTTGGATGGTCATGGCATCGATCATCTTAATGATTGTCTATAAGTTCGATCCTGATAATAAAGGGAGTGATTCTGAATGAATATATCATTACTCATCATTTCCATCTTCTTGGTTCTGGCACTTTATTTAGGGATAAAAGCAAGAAAAGGGAAGGATATGGACATGGAGCAATTTGCCGTAGGGGGCAGGGGCTTCGGTACATTCTTCATTTTTCTCTTGATAGCAGGTGAAATTTATACAACTTTTACATTCCTGGGCGGAAGTGGGTGGGCTTACTCAAAAGGTGCCGCTGCTTATTATGTTCCCGCCTATATTTTCTTAGCCTACGTCCTATCATATTGGCTCGTCCCTAAAATATGGAGATATTCAAAACGCCATTCCATTATCTCTCAGCCAGAGTATTTTGCATCTAAATATAAGAGCAGGACAATGGGGATGATCGTAGCTGTATTGGGAAGCTTAGCCCTCGTGCCGTACATAGTCATACAGCTCAAAGGATTAGGTATCATTGTTTCCGAAGCATCTTACGGAGCAATTTCTCCAGTTGCTGCAAGTGTCATCGGTGCTGTTGTCGTAACTACCTATGTAATGATTTCAGGCATTCATGGATCAGCATGGACAGCCATACTGAAAGATTTCATGATCTTGGTGGTCGTTATCTTTTTAGGGATTTACATTCCATTTCATTACTTCGGAGGCATACAGCCAATGTTCGAGACCGTCCAAGCTGCTAAACCGGAAATGTTGGTTTTGGCAGATCAGGGATTGAGTCAGTCCTGGTTTGTATCCACCGTTTTGCTGAATGCACTAGGATTTTATTTGCTGCCACAAACATTCATGGTCGTTTTATCGTCCAATGGGGAAAGGACCCTTCGCAAAAATGCGATTGCTTTACCCTTATACACATTGTTATTGCTATTCGTTTTTTTCATCGGATTTACAGCCATCTTGGAAATCCCGGGTTTGCAAGGGGCTGATGGGGATCTCTCACTTTTAAGGCTGGCGATTCAAACATTCGATCCATGGGTGATAGGGGTTATCGGAGCTGCAGGGTTATTGACGGCCCTAGTACCTGCTTCAGTCATGCTAATGGCTGCATCAGTAGGTCTGACAAATAGCTTTTACAAAGTTCTCGTCCCTGCTGCGACTGAAACACATCAATTGATTGTCTCCAGGATCATCATCATCGGTATCTCAATCATTGCTTTAATTGTAACGGTAACAGGCGGCGAGGCTTTGGCCATCTTGAATATCATGTCATACAGTTTAATTACACAACTGGCACCTTCGTTGTTTTGCAGTTTACCAAAAACCAATATAATCAATAAGTATGGTGCAATGGCAGGGATATTGGCAGGCGTCCTGATTGTTTTATATGCGACAATTGCAGATGTGAAGGTTGCTACATTCCTGCCGGATATTCCACATGTAATTAATGATATCAGTACAGGCGTCATAGCTTTGTTGTTTAATATTCTAGTAACATTCATAGTAAGTGCACTGACTAAACATATCTCTATGCAACAGACCGAAATGAATGATCTGGACAAGATATCCTAATTTCTTTTAACAAGGCTAATGGAATAAAAAGCATGATTTGGGAGGGCTTTTGTGAAAATTAAAATAACGGCTTGTCAATTTCGAGTAGAAAAAGTGTCAAATTTCAATGAATTTCAGAAACAAGTAGAAGACTTGATCACCCAAGTTCCCGAAAACTCGGATTATATCATTTTTCCTGAACTGTTAACCATCGGGTTATCAGCGGCCTTTGGAGAACAAGATGCTTCGTCCGTTATCAGGATTGATGAATATACCAATCAATACAAAGATCTTTTCAGTTCACTTTCCAGAAAAAGAAAGCAGGTCATCATTGCGGGCACGCATCTAGAACGCCGCGAAAATGAATACTTCAATATCGCATACATTTTTGATAAAGATGGATCGGTCGTTGAGCATAAAAAAACTCATATCTTTCCTGCTGAAGCGAATTGGCATACTTCTGAAGGTGATGATCTGGAAGTTTACTCCGTAGGTCCGGTTAAGATAGGAATAGCGGTATGTTATGAAGCGGAGATACCTGAAATTTCAAGGATATTATCTGTGAATGGGGCCGACATCATTTTTTGCCCATCATACACATTTACTGAGGCTGGTTTTTGGCGGGTACGCCATTGCGCACATGCACGTGCAATCGAGAATCAGGTATATTTTGTTCATTGCCCCACTGTTGGTGAACCAGGGACACCGCTGCCGAACGGATACGGCCGCGCCAGTATACTTAGCCCTTGTGACAGCGCTTGGCCAGCAAATGGAATAGTAGCCGAGGCGGTAATGAATGAACATACAATCATTACCGGTACGGTCGATATGGACGAACTATATGAGAATCGAAAGAATGGTGCGGCGACCACTTTCAAGGATCGTAATCGCCGAAAAGATATGTATGCAAAATATGAGCCTTATCAAGGGCTGAAATAATCTGTTGAAAAAACACTATTAATACAATAGTGTTTTTTACTAATAAAAACTATTTCGAAAGGGTGATTATTTTGCAAAGGTTAACCGTTGTAGTGCTATCTTTATTTGCTCTTAGTATTTTAGTATTCAGTCCCAATGAAGCTAGTTCAAGAGAGAAGGAGAGAATTGCCTATGTGGATGTAGCCGTGGCCACTCTTTGGACGGAGCCGGGATTATTAAGGGAAATCGATACTCCTTCTGCATCGAATCCCGTTGATTTGAATGCCTGGATCGGCTCGATGAATTATGAAGACAAGCTGTGGCTTGTGGGTAACTTGGAAACACAAGCTTTATATGGTTCAAAAGTGACGATTTTAGAAGAAAGGGGTGAATGGGTGAAAGTAGCCGTTGCCAATCAACCGACGCCCCGAAATGATATTGGTTATCCAGGATGGATGCCAAAGGCACAATTAAAAGACGGAAATTCTATTGAGAAGCAATTTAAACGAGGATTTGCCCTTGTAAATGCCCCGAAGACTTGGCTTTATTCGGATTCGAAACTTCGGTCCAAATTCATGGAGGTCAGCTTCGATACCCGCCTCCCGCTATTGCAGGTTAAAAAGGATAAAGTAAAGGTGATGACACTAAGTAATGGAGCAAAATGGATAGAAAAGCAGGATGTTTCCGTCTATCAAAATGAAAATCAAATACCAGCTCCAACCGGTAAGGACATCGTTGAAACAGGAAAGGTATTTTTAGGGCTTCCTTACCTCTGGGCTGGAATGTCCGGATTTGGATTTGACTGTTCTGGATTTACCTATACAATGTACCATGCTAATGGAATAACGATCCCAAGGGACTCTTCCATTCAGGCGCAATATGGCAAAAAGGTGGAACAAGAAAATCTTCAGCCAGGTGATCTACTATTTTTTGCCCATGATAAAGGGAAAGGAAAGGTCCATCATGTCGGAATATTTATTGGTGACGGCAAAATGATCCATTCGCCTAACAGCTCAACACATGTAAGGATAGATGAAATTAAAACATCCGGATACGGAGAGGAATATGCCGGAGCAAGAAGATATATCGATTGATTTTAAAAACCTGAGAGCACCGTGCTCTCAGGTTTTTTTATGTAAACAAGATTTCAAATCTCTCTAACGGATGACAAAACTTATGACCGACCAATGCCCTTATCTTCCTGCATATACTGAAAAACCATTTCTTCATGTCTCCTTATCACTATTTCCTCAAAAGTTATATTTTGATATACCTTTTATTGTTGTTAAGTTTATGGTTCATACTATTGTGTATTGTGTGACGAATACATATGGGTTTTATGAAGATGAATGGATACAAGTTTCAGGAAAATCATCCATCCGCCATTCAAAGCGAACATCCCGTATCTCATATTGATGATAGGAATAGGAGTGAAGAACCTGAATATCCGTATACTTTTATAGTGTATTAAGTTGGAATAACCAAACTGTTTTTCATGATTGGTGATTTTACCTTTTATTTAAAAGAACAATAAACATCAGTGAAGGGGCAGTAATATTTGTCGTCCCACTGATGTTTTCTTCATATAAAGTTCTTTTGAAATAATTTACTGTAATATTTGTTTGGTAGAATCGTAACTTTATAGCTTTTTTACTTGATCGTTTCAAAAAGACGTTCTAAATCCTTATCCATTATGAAAACTTCAATTCTTTCACCTGTTTTGGTGCTTATATCACTGTGAGAAGAAAGAACCTTACATCCGGTATGATCTTCAACAATTTTTTCGTAATCCTTCGTGTACATTTCACGAAGCAGCGAACGCATTTTCTTTACAAGTTTTTTACCGGAATTGTGACTTACAAGGTGCTTTTCCTCAACAGTCAGAACACCCTTGAAACGGGTTATCAACATATCATTGATAATATACGTTTTAGTTTCTTGAGGTCCTCTTCCAATCAATTCGCGCTGGAACTTAATGAATGCTTCACTTATTTCAGCTTCAAGCCTTTTTTTTGTATTTATCATAATGCCTCCAATTACCTGACCAATTTATGGGGTTTATCATAATGCCAGGTTTGAGTTCTTGTCAATAACAGTTTGTAAAACTTTAGAAAAATGCGAAATAGTTAGTGTTTTAAAGAAATAAAGCACTCTTGTAGCTTAAATGGTTAAATATGGTCTGTAATGAACGAATATGAAGGTTTTTAAAGATTTATTTGAGTTTACAAACCTTCGGTGAGGAGCGTACAATAACCTCAAGAAATACAATTTGATACCGGCCAAATCTCAAGTGATTGAGAACGGAGGACCCACTATTTTTGGGGTTAATTCTGCATTTGCAGAAGGGATGAGATACTCTTTCGCCATCCTACCCGTCAGCTAACTTCGTCGGCTAAAGCGAAGGAGGTCATAAGACCACCTTGTTTCAGGAGGCTTTTTTGTTATGCTATAGCAAAATGGCAATCTGACATTTCGTAGGTCTTTTTATTATGCCTATAATTGAAAAGGTTTCTTGGAAGACGGATCGCAAAGTAAGCTTTTTGGCTTGCTGGGCGTTAAGTAGACCAATGATTACTTTTTCTCCAACTATATGTTTGCTTCTGCATATCTTTTCTTTTTCTGATGCGTCAAAGCTCGTGACGCTGTAAGAATAAGGATTTATTTGAGCAGGGCAGCTGTACTGGGGGAAAGTAAGCATTGGTCTATTTTTTTTGCCTTAACTGACGTTTTCCTCTGCCTGAGAAAAGTCAAAGTGTTTAAAAAACGAAAGAGATTATCCAATTTCATTCAAAGAAAAGGGATGTAAACGATTGAAACCATGGTTTTAGTTTTTTAGCAAAAGGTCTTCTAGATTAAGATACTTACCTTTTAAGGAGGTGGATCGGAATAAAAGTTTTTAGTAGCTGTGTGGGAGGAGTGATACAAAATGGATGTGATAACAATTTTACTAATGGTTACACCGTTTATTCTCTTTTTAGGGTTCATTCATTTTTGTAATAAAGTCATAGCAAATGAGGGTGAGTAGCGTGATGTTTTTAATGATCATCGTCGGAGCGGTTACACTGTATTTAATACATGCCTTAATATATCCGGAAAAATACTAATGGTTACTATCGGAGGAATTGCAAATGGATTTTTTACAAATCGTTGTGGTATTGGCAATTGCGGTAATATTAGCCGTGCCATTGGCTAAGTATTTAACGAGTGTTTATTCTCTTGAAATAACGAAACAAGATCGCATTTTTGGAAGTATGGAACGTTATATCTATAAACTGTCCGGAATTAAGACGCATGATATGACTTGGCAGCAGTACGCCAAGGCCCTGTTATTGAGTAATTTAGTGATGTTCTTTATCTCTTATATGATCCTTCGTTTCCAAGGGGAGTTACCAGGCAACCCCAGTGATGTAGACGGCATGGAGCCATTGCTGGCATTCAATACCGCTGCAAGTTTCCTTACGAATACCAATTTACAGCATTATAGCGGGGAATCGGGCCTGTCATATTTATCTCAAATGGCAGTAATCATATTCCTGATGTTCACGACCCCCGCTACAGGCCTTTCAATGTGTATGGCTTTCTTTAGAGGGTTAACTGGTCAGAGGAATCTAGGAAACTTCTATGTGGATTTAATCCGTACGATTACCCGAGTGCTGCTTCCCTTATCGATTTTGATTGGTTTAATCCTTGTGTCCCAAGGGGTTCCGCAAACATTTAGCCCTACTGCAATTGCGACAACATTAGAAGGAGCAACCCAAAATATAGCAAGGGGACCTGTAGCGGCACTGGAATCGATTAAGCACATAGGTACAAACGGAGGAGGGTTCTTTGGGGTTAACTCAGCCCATCCATTTGAAAATCCTAATGGTTTCACTAATGTATTAGAAATATTATCCATGTTTCTTATACCTGCTGCCCTTCCGTTGACGTTTGGATATATGGCGAGAAATAAGAAGCAAGGCTGGATCTTATTTTCAGCGATGGGACTCATGCTACTTCTCTTCTTGGGCATGACTTATTTTAATGAAAAAAATGGTAATCCATCTTTAGAGCAAATAGGCCTTTCACAAGAGAATGGGAGTATGGAAGGGAAGGAGGTTCGTTTCGGGGTAGCTCAGAGTGCATTATTCACTAGCATCACTACAGCGGCCACTACAGGGTCGGTAAATAATATGCATGATACCCTAACGCCTCTGGGAAGTATAGCTCCACTGGCAATGATGATGGTGAATTGTGTATTTGGCGGAGAAGGTGTGGGGACAATCAACATTCTCATGTATTCAATAATGGCTGTATTTCTTGCCGGCCTTATGGTGGGACGTACACCTGAGTTTTTGGGTAAGAAGATTGAAGGGCAGGAGATGAAATTAATAGCTATAGCCATTCTTCTCCACCCATTGATCATATTAGTTCCATCCGCCATCGCTTTAGCGACACAAATGGGATCAGCAGCTATTTCAAATCCTGGCTTTCATGGTATTTCTCAAGTAGTTTATGAGTTTACCTCTTCTGCTGCCAATAATGGTTCCGGTTTTGAAGGCTTAGGTGACAATACACCTTTTTGGAATATTTCCACCGGTTTAGTCATGTTGTTCGGCCGTTACTTTTCCATGTTCGCAATGATTGCGGTCGCAGGATCATTACTGGTAAAGAAACGTGTTCCTGAGACAATGGGAACATTCAAAACGGATAATGGTACCTTCCTTGTCATTCTGTTAGCAACGGTTTTAATTATAGGAGCTTTGACCTTCTTTCCCATAATGGCACTTGGACCAATTGCTGAATGGCTTACGATTAGATAAATGTTGAAAAGGAGCATTCCAAATGAGTACAGAGCGAATTGCAAATTTAAATAAGAGCATTGTTTATGAGGCAGGTAAAGATGCACTCAAGAAATTGAATCCAAAAGTCATGGCTCGCAATCCAGTCATGTTTGTTGTTGAAGTGGGATTTGTCATTACCTTAATTCTGTCTATATTCCCTGAAATTTTTGGTGGAATAGCTGACAGGGGGTATAACGTTGCAGTAACCATCATTTTATTTGTAACGATCATTTTCGCTAATTTTGCGGAAGCTCTTGCTGAGGGACGCGGAAAAGCACAAGCTAATAGCCTGAAAAAGACAAAGCAGGATACAAAAGCAAGGTTAATCCAGAAAGATGGTTCCATAAAAATAGTCGATGCCTTGCATTTACGTAAAGGCGATATTGTTTTAGTGGAGGCAAACGATTTAATACCAACCGATGGAGAAATCATCGAAGGAGTGGCTGCCATAGATGAATCAGCGATCACGGGTGAATCAGCTTCCGTAATAAAAGAACCTGGTGGAGATTTCAGTTCTGTAACAGGAGGTACAAAAGTCATCAGTGATTTTATCAAAGTTAAAGTCAGTGCAGACCCTGGTGAATCCTTCCTTGATCGGATGATTAATTTGGTCGAAGGAGCTAAAAGGCAAAAAACACCGAATGAAATCGCACTAGGTACACTCCTGGTTAGCTTAACCATCATCTTTTTACTTGTATGTACCACGCTGGTTCCGATTGCGTCATATATTCATGTTACCCTTCCGATTGCTACCTTGGTAGCTTTACTGGTTTGCTTGATCCCCACAACGATAGGCGGTTTGCTCTCAGCTATAGGAATAGCGGGGATGGATAGGGTGACACAATTCAATGTTATTGCGAAGTCTGGAAAATCTGTCGAAGCCGCTGGTGATATCAATACAATCATCCTTGATAAAACAGGAACGATAACACATGGAAACCGCATGGCCTCTGACTTAATACCGGCTAGCGGTATTAGTCAGGAGGAGCTTACCCAATATGCTGTATACGCATCTTTACATGATGATACCCCTGAGGGCCGTTCCGTTGTGGAATTCGCCAAAAAAATCGGGTTGCCTGAAAATACGCTGAATAAAACCGGTTCGGTAGGAATTGAATTTACAGCTGAAACCAGAATGAGCGGAACTGATTTTTCTGATGGGAAAAGGATCCGAAAAGGTGCGGTTGATACGATCATGAAATATATAGAGCATCAAGGGGGAGAAGTGCCAGCCGGTTTAAAAGATACTTGTGATGAAGTGGCCAAAAAAGGCGGTACCCCACTGGTTGTCACAGAGGGAAAACGTATACTTGGCACAATCTACTTGAAAGATACAGTGAAACCAGGCATGAAGGAACGATTTGATGAGTTAAGGAAAATGGGGATTAAAAGCATAATGTGCACGGGGGATAACCCTTTAACTGCTGCAACTATTGCCAAAGAAGCAGGTGTCGATGATTTTATCGCAGAAGCTAAGCCGGAGGATAAAATCTCCGTCATCAAGCGGGAACAAGCGGAGGGCAAGCTTGTTGCTATGACTGGAGATGGCACAAACGATGCCCCTGCATTGGCACAAGCAGATGTAGGGTTGGCGATGAATACAGGAACAAACGCGGCGAAGGAAGCCGCTAATATGGTGGATTTAGATTCGGATCCGACAAAAATCATTGAAGTGGTAGCCATTGGCAAACAGCTGCTCATGACCCGGGGGGCATTGACAACCTTTAGCATCGCTAATGATGTAGCTAAATATTTTGCGATAATCCCAGCCATGTTCATGTTGGCGATACCTCAAATGAAAGCCCTGAACATTATGGGTTTAGCAACACCACAAAGTGCCATATTATCAGCTTTAATATTTAACGCCATTATCATTCCATTGCTAATACCATTGGCAATGAAAGGGGTTAAATATGTTCCTATGAGCGCTACAAGATTGTTGAAGAGGAATTTGGCCCTTTATGGAGTGGGGGGAGTGTTAGTTCCATTCATTGGAATTAAAGTGATTGATTTACTTCTTGTCGTGTTAAGAGTGGTTTAAAAATATAAATTAAGGGTGGAATTCCATGTTAAAAAACTTACGTTTGGTTATTGTGCTTCTTCTCATATGTGGAGTGGCTTATCCGGTGCTGATGACAGGCCTGGCACAGTTGACGATGTCCGCAAAAGCAGAGGGCAGTTTAATTAAGAATGAATCGGGAGAAATAATCGGTTCCGAAATGATCGGCCAATCGTTTAAAGATTCTCGGTACTTTCAAGGTCGTATTTCATCTATTGAATATGATGCAGCTAATTCAGGTACGTTAAACTATTCTCCTTCAAATGAGGAGCTCATTGATAGGACAAAAAAGGATATTTCAAAATTTTTAGAAGAAAACCCTACTGTCGATAAAGCAGACATACCATCTGATTTAATGACAAATTCGGGGTCAGGGCTTGATCCCAATATTTCCCCTAATGGCGCGAAGGTTCAGGTTTCCCGTATTGCTCATGAAAGGGGATTATCTGAAAAAAAGGTATATCTTCTTGTGGAAAAACATACGAGCAGCCGATCGCTTGGAATTTTTGGTGAACCGCGAATTAATGTTTTGGAGTTGAATATGGCATTGGACAAATTGAAATAATGAAGATTTGGAGAGTTTAGTAGACTCACCTTTTGATATAGAACAATAATTGGAGGTGGTTATATGTCGGAACAGTTTCGAAGGAAAACACCAAATGAAATTAAAGAGTCGATTTCCAATATCAAAAGGGGACGGCTGAAAATCATACTTGGAGCTGTAACCGGTTCAGGCAAGACTTATCAATTGCTTCTTGAAGGAAATGAAATGAAGAAACGTGGGATTGATGTAGTTGTCGGGGTCGTTAATAAGTCCTGCAGTCCTGAGACACTTAAGCAATTAGGCAGTCTAGAACTTATCCCGATTATAGAATGGGAGCGAAATGGACACGTAGAACAGGATCTTGATTTAGATAAGATTTACAAACGGAATCCGGAGGTTGTTTTAGTTGATCGATTGGCTCATGAAAATCATATAAATTCAAAAAACGCCACCCGATTGGAAGACGTTATGGAATTAATTAAGAATGAAATCAGTGTCATTACGACGATAAATATTTATGAGTTGAAAGGAGTGAAGAAAGTCGCAGAGCAATTGCTGAATCTGCCGCTTCACGTAGAGGTTACGCTTCCAGAAGATACTTTGACAAAGGCTGATGAAGTACGTTTATTGGACGTCACTCCAGAAGCCATTTTAAAACGTCTGCAAAATGGGGAAATCGGTAAAAAAAACGAAGGGACGTTACAGTTTTACAACAACGGAAATCTTGCCACCCTTAGGGAATTGTCACTTCGGTTTTTAGCGGAAGAAGTGGAAGATGACCTAACTGAACACAGGGAACTAGAAGGGTTAATGGGACCTTCAGGTGCCACGGAACGAATATTGGTCTGTGTACAATATCATTGGAATGGCTCCATATTAATAAGAAGAGGAGAGCAAATTGCCAAACGGTTGGGAGGAGAGCTTATAATCGCCAGCTTTATCCCACTATCCAAAAAACTATCAGAAGAGGAAGAAACCTTTAAAAGCTCCATGCAAAAACTGATCAATAAATTAAATGGGAGTTTTATCGAGATTACAATGAATGGTGACGAAATAGCAGAAGAAATAGTTGGATTCTCCATGAGTCATCATATAACTCGAATTATCCTGGGCCAATCCAAAAAGCCACAGTGGGAAGTAATTGTCAACGGTTCCATAGTCAATAAAATATTGAGAAAATCCAGTGGCATCGATGTATATATTATGGCAGACCGTGTAAAAGCATTTGGTGAGCGGGTCATCCCCGCTATCAAGACGGAAAAAAAGAACGAAAATCCTTATCGCAGACTCTCCCCTGATGAAATGCACGATAAATTGGAACAGGTAAAAAAAGGGACGTTTAAGATTTATCTCGGAGCTGCTCCAGGTGTTGGAAAAACCTATACAATGCTTAGGGAAGCGAATCAATTGAAGGAAAATGAAATAGATGTAGTGATTGGATTATTGGAGACACACGGGCGAAAAGAAACAGCTGCCCAAGTGGGAAATTTAGAAATCTTGCCGAAAAAACTCATTCCATATAAAAACGTAATTTTGGAGGAAATGGATCTAGATGCGATTATCATTCGGAATCCTGAAGTGGTCTTAATAGATGAATTAGCACATACGAACGTACCGGGAAGCAAGAATCAAAAAAGATATCAAGATGCAATGAACATTTTGGAAGCCGGAATTTCGGTTATTTCCACGATGAATATTCAACATATAGAAAGCTTGAAAGATAGTGTGAAGCAAATTACTGGTGTTTTCGTAAGAGAAACAGTACCTGACAGCATTCTCCACTTATCGGATGAACTTGAGTTGATCGATATCTCACCAAATGCTCTCAGAAAAAGGATGGAGGAAGGTAATATTTATGCCATGGATAAAGTCGAACAGTCCCTTAGCCATTTCTTCAAGACACAGAACCTTATAGCGTTGAGAGAACTTGCGCTCCGAGAATTGGCGGATGATGTGGATGACAGATTAGAATCCATGAAACGGAAGGAAGGAGTAAGAGGTCCTTGGAGAAAAGATGAAGTGATTTTTGTCTGTGTCAATCTTAGAGCGAATTCTGAGCGTTTAATTAGAAGGGGGTTTCGTATAGCCTATCGACTTAAAGCGAATTGGTATGTTATTTTCGTCAAACATCAAAATGAACTGCGAACTGATGAAAAATTGATACTTGATAAACTGCTAAGCCTTACACATCGCTTAGGAGGCGTTTTTAAATTATATACAACGAGGGATAGGCAATCTGTGGTCAAGGAGATCAAGAAACAATTACACACTAAAAAAGCAACACAAGTCATTTTAGGGCAATCAGCAAGAACGAGATGGCAAGAAATTATGGGTGGATCCATTGTTGCTCGTCTTCTAAGAGAAGCTAGACATCTTGATGTTTTAATCGTAGCTGATTAATTCTTATATCAGGGCAGTAATTTTTTAAGAAGTGGCGATCGTGAATTTCCAGATTTCATTTTACCTGCTGGTGTAAGGGAAAATATGGTATAATTAATTACGGATTTTTCTTTATATTATAAATGTAAGGGGTTGCCAAAATGATCACTTTTCCAAAACCTGATGTTGAGCAATTTTTACGAACCTTTTCCATTGCTGATTTTGCTGTAAGTCCAGATGAAAAACATCTGGTTTTCAGTACCAATTTGAGCGGCAAGTATAATTTATGGGGAATGGATTTGCCAACCTCTTTTCCATATCCGCTTACATCCATTGATCAGAGCTGCCAAGAGCTGATATATGATAAGAAGAGCCGGTTTATAATTGCTGGTTTCGATCAAGACGGCAATGAAAATACCCAGTTTTACGGGGTTCCTTTGAATGGCGGGACAATGAAGGAAATCGTCCATCATGAAAATACACGTAATTTCATGCCAAAATTATCGAATGACAGTAAAAAGCTCTATTACACGACATCCAGAGGAAATCCTTCCTTTCTGAATTCCTATTGTTTAGATTTAGAATCAGGACAGGAGAGGCTGGTACTGGAGGGGAAAGGCGCAGCGACCTATTTATTTGGCTTCAGCCCAGATGAAGAAACCTTACTTTACTATAAACACTTTGCTAATACATATACCCTTCTCTATGCAAAAAAAGGGAACGAAGATATCCTGCTCACTCCGCCCTCTGAGAAACAACACACAGTGAATGATGGTGTTTTTGTTTCGGATTCGATGATATATTTATTGACTGATTATGATTCGGACTTTACCTATTTGGCTTCATACCATCTTGAAACAAACAAATTCAGTAAAGTTAAAGAATTGGAGAATGAGAGTTTTACTGCCATTAAATATAGTAAAGAGAATCAACTATTATATATAACCAGTCAAAAGGGTGTAGAGGATCAATTATATGAATTCAATCTGCAAAATGAAGGTTGGAGAAATATTCCCGTGCCGTGCAGCGTCATTAATAAACTTGAGGTTGCTTCATCTGGCACGCTTTACTTATTTGGCATGAGCGCAACAAAGCCTCATAATATCTATAAAAAAACAGGTGATGAGTGGGTATCATTAACTAAATATACTGTTCCTGGCGTCGATTCCAATGAATTGGTTGAACCGGACATCATTACATACCCTTCCTTTGATGGCCTGGAGATCGAATCGTTATTTTTTAGGGCAAAAAGGGAAAACGACAATGGTGAAGTCATTTTTTGGCCACATGGAGGTCCTCAAGCGGCAGAACGGAAGTCCTTTAGGGCATCATTTCAATTTTTCCTAAATCACGGTTACAGTATTTTTGCGCCAAACTTCCGCGGTTCTACTGGATATGGTTTGGAATTCACGAAAATGGTTGAGGGAGATTGGGGAAATGGACCAAGACTTGATAATGTAGCCGGCCTTGATTGGCTCATTAACCAAGGGCATGCACAAAAAGGTAACATTCTATTGATGGGGGGAAGCTTCGGAGGGTATATGGCACTTCTGCTACACGGTCGTCATGCGGATTATTTTAAAGCGGTTGTCGATATTTTCGGACCATCCAACCTCTTCTCATTTATCAATTCCGTTCCAGAAGACTGGAAGCCAGTCATGGATCAGTGGGTAGGAAATCCGGAAAAAGATAAAGAAAAACTAATCGAGTTTTCGCCTATCACCTATTTAGAATCCATGATAAAGCCAATGCTTGTCATTCAAGGAGCAAACGATCCCCGTGTCGTCAAAGCAGAATCAGATCAAATCGTTCGAGCGTTGAAGGATAAAGGAAGAGATGTCGATTATATGCTTCTGGAAGATGAAGGACATGGATTTTCCAAAAAAGAAAATGAAATTGCCGTCTATCAAAAAATACTCACATTCTTAAAGCGATTCACAGCAATAACAGAGAAGGTATAATCCGCATCTAAAAATTCGTTTTATTTCATTTAATTGGAAACCCTGCCACTCACGTTCAAAGCGATGAAGCAGGGTTTTTATGTTTGAAAACTGGATGTTATTTTAGGTTCGGCGGTTTGGGGAGTTAATAAATAGCTTCCCAATTTGGCGTGTTTAAAAAAACCTGACAATTAAAATTCAGAATTCCCTGAATAAACTCTGGTCACCTAGTCATAAAGTGCTATATAATATACGGAAAAATATTTTTTTGTTAAACGGAGTTGATCGCATTGCCACGGGAATTATTGTTATACATACTCGTAGTTATAATGGCAGGTGTTTTAAGCTTGTTCCTATGTTTATTTGCACAGTTAAGGATCAAGGATGCACCTGGAGCAAAACCCTATATTCTCGTGACATTATTGTCTTCCATTTTTACTTTTTCCTATGCTTTCGAACTTTCCAGTACATCTTTGGAACAAATCATATTCTGGTTAAGGGTCGAGTACTTGGCCTTACCATTCATCCCAGTATTCCTTTTGTTGATGTGCATTGAATATATAGGGCAGAGAATTAAGAAGGTTTGGCAATATGCGCTCTTCATCATTCCGTTCATCACCATCTTCTTGCATTATACAAATGACCTTCATCACTTGTATTACAAATCAATGGAATTGAGAAGCGATAGTCCTTTTCCAATTATAAAATTGGTGGGGGGCCCTTGGTTTTACGTCCAATCCCTATTTCTTTTTTTATGTGTCATGATAAGTATAATCATATTGCTAAAGCAGGTGAAAAAATCCTCATTCAGATTCAGGATGCAAATATCAATGATGGTGGCAGGTCTTCTTATTCCTATAATGGCAAATTACTATTATATTAATGGATTAAGCTCATATGGTATCGATCTTGGTCCTGTATCCATGAGTATCACGTTTATCTTTCATGGTGCGGCACTTTTGACTTTTCAAATGTTCAATGTAGCACCGATCGCTCGGGAAACTGTCTTTGAAAGTATGAAAGAGGGAGTCATCGTTTTAAATCAACAGGGTTTGATTGTTGACTATAACCATGGAATGCGCAAAGTCATACCCATGTTGGATGAACATTCCATAGGTAAATCGATTACAAGTGTGCTAAATGGGAATCATCATCTTAGCGAAATAATCGAACTTAAGCAAGACAGTGATTTTAATTGCAGCCTAAATGGTAAATTGGTTCATTACCATATTGGTTTTTCAACCGTGCTCAACAAAAGTAACCTGCCTATCGGACAGATCATCACCTTCACCAACGTAACTGAAAGAGTGCTTATGCTGGAAAAGTTGAAACAACTGGCCAGCTTGGATGGATTAACCCAAATATTGAATAGAACATTTTTCATTTATGAATCGGAAATGTTATTCGATGCTCTAAGCATGGAAGGCGGCAGTGTTTCAGTCATCATGTTCGATATCGATCATTTCAAAGATGTAAATGATACTTTTGGACATGAAACAGGGGATGCGGTCATAACGCTTGTTGCAAATACTGCAAAGGAACACATTCGGGAAGGAGATTTATTGGGGCGTTATGGCGGTGAAGAATTTATCATATGTTTGCCGGACACCGCTTTAGCCACTGCATATGAGTTGGCCGATATTATAAGGAAAAAGGTATCTGAAAGCATTACAGTTGTTAATGAAGAGAAGATTTCCGTTACCTGCAGTTTCGGGGTGACTCATGTCTTAATTAAAGCTGGTGACCGAAGCCAAACCATCAAAACATTGATGCCACGGGCCGACCAAGCCTTATATGCCGCAAAGAAGAATGGACGAAATTGTGTAAAGATCATCGCCTAAGATAACAGAACCATCCGATTAAACCTTGAACTTGTTCTAGGTTTTTTTTATTGTGTTCATAATTCCCGACAATATTGAACTGCATAATGCATAATAAATGCCCTACTTTTTACTTGCTCTGTATACTCTATATCCGAGGCTGTTTCCATAAGATAGAATGAGGCGGTAATGTTCGTCCATGACTCGTTCCAAGGATTCATTCCATGGCTGAACGAGGCTATTTGATGCTGAAGAATTCATTAATTCCTCTAAGACGGTACTCGATCTCAAGATTTTTAAATCTGTAAATCCGTTTTGTTGGAAGGCCTTTAACCATTCGGATTGCGTCAATAATTCTCTTAAATTATAAAAGTCCATGATTTCTTTTTTTGAGGCAGAATCAAGGCTGGTTTCTGCTGTCATATCAATGGATAACAAAGTTCCTTCTAGTTTAAGGACCCTGAAAAATTCACGGAGCGATTTTTGTATATCCGTGAATGCAGTCGTTGATTCGGCTATAATAAAATCAAAAGAATTATTGTCAAAAGGCAGTTCTTCAATTGAAGACTTATATAGGTCAATGTTTAAGTTAGCTTGTTGGAATCTTTTTTTTGCATGTTTCACCATCTCTGGGTGATGATCAAGCGCGGATACTTGGCAAAGAAACGTTTTTGCCAAGTAAGATGAGGTTTGCCCTGTCCCGCATCCGGCATCAAGGATTATTGACGTATGATCGAGTTCTTCATTTTTCAAGAGCTGCTTAGTCAGTTCAAATCCGCCAGGGTGTGCCCCTTCAATTCCGATTATGGCTAGTGCGTCTTGGTATGAGTGGTTCATGGCATAATCTCCTTTGGTACATGTATAAATGTATTTTATGCTTTGGTTTCAAAGAGTGTTTAACCAATGACAAGAAATATGGGAAAGACTTTTAAAGGTTTGGTGGGTATTTAATTCATGCAGGCTAGTCCCCGGATGCATACGATGTATAATCGACGAACAAGGGGAGTGTAAAATGGGTTATCATAATTATTATCATAAATGCAGGCAAGGTGTTGGAAGGCCGGTTGAAATTCGTACAAGTAGAGGAACCGTTCATCGGGGAATCATACACCGGGTTACGCCGAACCGTGTATATATTCGTCCATTTGACGGTGGCGGAAACCTTGGTGGGTTTGGTTATGGAGGCTTTAATGCAGGATTTGGTTGGGGTGCTGCAAATGGATTTGCCTTTGGGGCAATTGCATCTTTAGTTTTTCTCGCATTTCTCTGGTAATCGAATGATGAAAATATTAAAAAACCTGAAAAATCATCAGGTTTTTTTATTTTGTACCCAATGTAATTGTGTTAAAAAATGGAATAAAGTGTGAATTGATGTACGACTAAGATACATGTAAGACAGGTCATTTTTCTGGATTTCAATCTTAGATACGATTTTTTTTGGAATGAACCCAGTTTTTTTGGTACATCACAATTACATACAGCTGGTCTCACTGTTTTTCTCGCCTGTTATCCGTTAGTAAAACTGTAAAGCCTGGAATGAATTTGACTTGCCGAGGTTATAAAGAGCGGGCAAGACGGAATCCTAGGTCGTCTATGCAAAATGTCGGATGACTGCGCCGACGACATGAAGCTCCACAACCCCTGGCATCCTCAGCCCAGCTTCCTCCTCGAAAAATACGGTAGGTGCCGTACACTTGTTCATCATATAAATCCCAGCACCATTCCCAAACATTCCCTAGCATATCATGCAGACCCCATGGATTCGGTTCCTTTGTTCCTACTTCATGGATCATTCCCCCTGAATTTTCGTTATACCAGGCAATCTGATTTAGGTCTCCGTATCTATAACCAGCTGTCCCTGCTTTACATGCATATTGCCACTCTGCTTCTGAAGGAAGTCGAAAACCGCTTGATTCCCAATCACAAACTATGTTTTCACCATTTTTAGAATAACACTCTCCCAGTCCAGCTTTCCGTGAAAGTAGATTACAAAAAGAAATTGCATCATTCCAAGAAATATTCACAACAGGTTTTAGATCCCCATCAAAGGAATTAGGTGATTTGTTCGTATTAGCATAGTAGAAATCCGCAGTAACAGGATAACGGGCAAGAAGAAATGGTCTTATTTCAGCTTTCCATTTGCTTTTAATTCTGTCGTCCCTTAATTCTATTTCTCCCCCTGGAATTTTCACCATTGGACAGTAAATGTAACTCGTTATTTCCTTTGACAATCTACCTTCCTCCAAATGATCAGAATTTTACAAATCTTACCACAATCAGAACTGTTAAATCAATACAAATATAGATTCAAATAAGTACAAAAACCACCGTTTTTGAAGAGGGTATGCGGAGTAGATGTGATTATGTAATGCAATTATGATTGGGACACATTAATTTTTCTTGGTGCATGAACTATCGAGCGGGGAAGGGAGCAAGCTTAAGCTTCATGACCCCCATTTAATTAATATTAATAAGTTTGTAGGTTTTGGAATACAAATTATAAGTGAGTTTCGATACATTAAATTATGGGGGGAGAGCGAATGAACGAGTTTTTGGAAAAAACAGCAAGATTCGAGCATCGGTTTTGGCTGCAAATCTTAGGAGACCATGGCAGGTTCATCCATGAGTCTTTAGCTCCGGTTGAAGTGGAAAACATTGAAATTGCCTCAGAATTCATTCGAATTTTTGATACTCTCCTTGGTAAAGCCAATTCAGAAGAGATTTCGCAACTAACTGCCATGGCGGAAGAAGAGGCATTAAGGTTTCGAGAGTTTAAGCTATGCCTACTTAAAGAACATCTGGTAGGTAAAATAAAAATACATCTTTCACCTTCATTCATTAATCATATGGTGAACGAATTAGAAGAATATTTAAGATTATTGAAATACTTCAATTCAAATCAAATGCCGCCTGTTTTCCATGAACTTCATCATCATTTGATTTGGCTTTTAGATGCAGCAGGGCATGCAAGTGCAATTTCATCTAATATGGATGATGTTGAAAAAAGATTAAAGGAGAAAAGTGATCAATATAAAAAACATTTTAATGATTTTTATTTAAAAGCTGTTGAAATGGCTGGATATTTACGAACCAATCTGTCAACATTCCCAGCATTGGAAAAAATGAATCAGGACGTTACATTGGAAATTAAATTCTTTCAGCACTTTCTGCTTGAATTGGAGGAGCTTGACCTCAGTGCGCAGGCTCTTGGAACGTTTTCACCATTAATGGCAGATCATATGTGGCGTGAAGAATGTTATTATTTAACGAAACTCGCTGAATCGACAGACACAGAAAAGCCAAACTGCGATCCAGCGAAACCTAGGCTAGTGGAATAAAAAAGTGAACCATAGAGCCCTTTCTATATAAGGGGCTCAAATCTGTTGAATTTACCTTCAAACTCAGTAGGATATTTAACTCTTCAAAGAAGCGTTCGGTCATCTTGTCTTTCTTAGCCTCGTATAGTTTAATACGTTTTTCTCGGTTGGTTAACATTACGGAGTGTAATTTTTAAGGAAGTTAATTCCTATCCTTATGTTATACTAAAAGAACTAAAATCAATTATAGAAGTATAGGAGTGCTGAAAGATGTTTGGAAATACTTCCAATTTGACAGATGGCATTTATTTTGGAGAATCGTTACCACAACAAATCGCTAAACACATTTTAAAAAAAATCATTGAAGGTGAAATAGAAGCTGGAGAGAAAATCGTCGAAGAGGACATTTCCAAAGAATTGAATACGAGCCGTGCACCAGTACGCGAAGCCCTTTATCTATTACAGGTTGACGGTATTGTTGAGAGAATGCCGAGGCGGGGAACGATCGTAAAGCCATTTTCACAAAAGGAAATCATTGAATATAATGATGTTACAATCGGGCTGATCCAGATGTGCATTGAATTTTCCCAAGGGAAGTGGCACGCAGAAAATAAGCAATCATTACGAAAGCATTTGGAAAGTGCAACCGATGAGTGTGAAAAAAGTAATGTAATCGAGTATCAAAAAAGGGCAACACAGATATTTCGATATATTTTTTCAGTCGCTAATAACAAAGCATTATCAAGATTTTTTGAAGAAGCCAGTCATATCCTAATGGTTTTTGCCCAAAGTCAATGGAATACGGAAACGATGGAAAGTTTCCATTTCAGATTAAAAATGTCCATTGAGGCCATTATCGAAGACGATTTCGTTAAGGCAAAAAATGAAATTCATGAAGCTCTGAATCGTGGAGTGATGTAGAGTCTTTGACTCTAAAACCAAATTGTCGACAATCGACAAAATTAGTGTTATGATGTAATCGTATACAAACAAGAATATCATCACCAAGATCAAAGGGAGAAAGGGAGAATATTATGCAAGCATTTGATTTTACAGAAAAAGTAGCAATTGTTACCGGCGGCGGCGGGGGTATCGGCCGGGCAGCTTCTATTACACTTTCAGAGTATGGAGCCAAAGTGGTTGTTGTAGACCTTTCTGAAGAGGCTGGCATGTTAACGGTTAATGAAATCAAAGAAAAAGGCGGAGAAGCGAAGTTCGTTAAAGCCGATGTTACAAATGAAGACGAGATAAAAAATTATGTTCAAAAAACGATAGATTCTTATGGGAAAATCGATATTTTCCTGAATAATGCAGGGTGGGAAGGCAAAATCATGCCACTTGTCGATTATCCTACTGAAGTTTTCGATCAATTAATGTCAATAAATGTACGCGGCGTTTTCTTGGGTTTGAAACATGTATTGCCATATATGATTGAACAAAAAAGCGGGGCGGTCGTGAATACAGCTTCTGGAGCTGGCTTACTCGCAACGCCAAACATGGTGGCGTATGGTGCAAGTAAACATGCGGTTCTTGGAATGACGAAAACTGCTGGTGTCGAAGTTGCTCCCCATGGTGTACGGGTGAATGCAGTCTGCCCAGGTGTCGTCAACACGGCTATGATGCGGTCGATTGAAAGCGGATTTGGTCAAGGTGATTCCGCGGCAGCTGAAACGGCTAGAAAACAGTTGGAAGCAACGACTCCGGATGGTCGGTATGCTGAGCCGCAGGAAATTGCAAATCTAATGATGTACTTAGTATCAGATCTTTCCAGCCACATTACGGGTCAAGAACTTGTAATTGACGGCGGGGCCATTTTAATCTGATAAGCAATAGACTTTATTATAGGGGGACGAATACATGAGTTTAAAAGGAAAAGTCATAGTAATTACAGGAGCAGGCAGCGGAATTGGAAAGGAAACGGCATTTAAATTAGCTGAACAGGGAGCTATTGTCGTAGCGGCTGATTACAATGATGTTGCTGCTAAAGAAACGGCTGAATCTATTCAACAAAAGGGAGGCACGGCTTCTTTTGTGAAAGTGGATGTAGCTAAAGCGGAAGAAGTGGAAGCGATGGTAGAAGCTGCAGTTGCCAATCATGGCACCATCGACGGAATTTTCAACAACGCTGGAATTGGACTAGTAAAACCATTTTTAGAGATGGATCCAGAGTCTTATCACAGAGTCGTTGATGTTGATCAACACGGCGTTTATTATGGCATGTATTATGCAGCAAGGAAGATGGTGGAGCTTGGGGTAACAGGCGCAACGATTGTTAATACAGCTTCAATATATGGGACGATGGTTTCAATTGGCAGCTTTAATTACCATGCTGCAAAAGCTGCAGTCATCGCCATGACTAAATCAGGAGCAATTGAACTTGCGCAATATGGGATTCGTGTTGTCGGTGTGGCACCAGGTTTTATCGAAACGCCGATCATTGGTGATGATCAAGAGTTCCTGGACAGTTTGGCACAACTTCATATGAGGAAAAAATTGATTCAGCCAGAAAAAGTTGCTGAAGTTGTAACGTTCTTGTTCTCTGAAAAAGCGGATGCCATTAATGGACAAGTCATTCCTGTTGATGATGGATTCTTAAGCTTTAAGGGGTAATCATTATAATCAAATAGATTTTTCAGAAAAAGGAGTTTTAACATATGAGCAAACGATTCGATGGCAAAGTAGTAATCATTACAGGTGCAGGATCAGGTTTAGGACAAGCAGCCGCATTGGAAATGGCTAAAGAAGGAGCTAAACTTTCATTAGTTGATTTAAACGATGCATCTTTGGAAGCAACAAAAAAATTAATCTTTGAAATTGCACCAAATTCAGAAGTGCTTCTGATCACTGCAGATGTTTCGAATGAAGAAGCAGTAAAGAACTATGTAGACCAAACAGTCAGCAAATATGGTAGAGTCGATGGTTTTTATAATAATGCGGGTATCGAAGGTAAACAGGCACCAACGGCTGAATACGATAGCAACGTTTTCAACAAAGTAACGGACATCAATATTAATGGTGTATTTTATGGCATGAAATACATCCTGCCAATCATGAAAGAACAAGGATCAGGGGCAGTGGTGAACGTTGCTTCTGTAGGCGGAATTCGTGCTGTGCTTAACCAAGCTGCGTACGTTGCAAGTAAACATGCTGTAGCAGGATTAACAAAAACAGCTGCCATAGAATATGGTCAATACGGAATCAGCATAAATGCCATTGCACCAGGAGTAATATTAACAGCGATGGTAGAAGGTTCATTCAGGCAAATAGGCGGGGAGAATTGGAAAGAAGCAATGGCGGATTTCGTCAGTGTGAATCCTAAGAAACGCTTTGGTAAACCTGAAGAAGTCGGCCGTTTAGTCGCTTTCTTATTATCAGGGGAATCAGAGTTCATCAACGGGGTAGTCATTCCGATTGATGGCGGACAATCATCACAATACTAATTAAGTAAAGGGAGTGCCAGTATTAGGTCACTCCCTTTTTAATCGTATCCTTTATGGTTAGAGACCAAAACTTTTTTGGATTTGATGAAAACGAAGACTTTCTGGGTTTTCGTTTTTTTTGCTTATGTAAAAAATCAGTTTATAGCCTAAATGCGAACCTTTAGAATAGATTCAAGAAGCTAAAAAACAGATGAACTCATTAAAAAAACGCCATACAAGGCGCTTAACAAAATTTCAAGGAACCAATCGTTATTTTTCTTTATCATGAAGCTTATCTTCATATTCAGTTTCCAACATACCATACAGACCATTCATTTCTTGTTCATCAGGATCTGCCCCAAACTCATTTCTATTTTTTTTCTTTTTATCATCAAGGATTTCTTCTTTATCATTCTTCCTATCCATACATATCACCTCCACACAATAGGGTGTCTCATTATCCGAAAAAACATACGCTGAGCGACCAGGTCTTTTTAAGTTTTCTTGCGTTTAAGTTAAGAGTTAAACATAAAATACTAATTCATTACTAGTAATCTCATTTTCAAGAACATTTAATTGGTATTCTAAATAGTTATAACTCTTACTATTTGTTAAGATATAAATATATAACTTAGAGATAACGGAGAGAGATTGTGAAGAAGAAACGTAAGAAATCAAAGAATGTTTTTGTCATTTTTATCCTCATTTTTGCATTTTTGCTAATAAAGGAGATCATGCGAACCCCCAATTCTGAAAATGTTTCCACATCAGTAAATACGCTTGATTCTTTTGCGAACGTGAAAAAGTATAGTTCACTTCTCAGAGACGAGTTGGCTAAATACGGGCTTGAGGAGCATACTTCGACATTGATTGCTTTGATGCAGCAGGAAAGCCGAGGACGGGGCGGTGACCCAATGCAGGCATCTGAGTCAGCGGGTCTTGATCCAAATACAATCACAGATCCAACGGAAAGCATTAAGTATGGAGTGAAACATTTTAAGAGAATCAATGAATATGGCAATGAAAAGGACGTGGATTTTGCCACGATCATTCAAGCATATAACATGGGAATTGGTTATATTGATTTCGTTGCGAATAAAGGGGGCAAGCATACTGAGGAGCTTGCGAAGAAGTTTTCCATGCTTCAGGTCGAAAAAAACCCTACCCTTTATGATTGCGGCGGAGACAAAGAGAATTTTCGATACCCATATTGCTACGGTGATTACTCATACAGTGCGAAGGTATCTAAGAACATTGAGGAGCTTGCCGACAGTATATCGGCTCAAGCTGATGGTGAGTGAGGGAGAACAAAAAAGCCTGCTGAATGAAGTAGGCTTTTTGTTCATGCTAAAGGTTTCACTGTTGTTGAGTTCAAAGTATCAAAACCAATGTCATTTGTTGTTCAACCATGGAAGGAGGTCTTTATGTTTATAGAGTTTCTCGGATTCTGAAATGGTTTGTGAAAGAAGAATATCAATGGAATCAAGTAAAGAGTTTAGGGCTTGTTTAACAGAACCACTCTCATAGTGCTCTAAGGGCACAGGTAACTCTTCCTCGTCTAAAATAAAATGTGCCCCACCCGGAAGCACCAAGATATCAATGATCAAATCCTCAAAGGAAACCAACTTATCCTCCAAATATGTATTCCTTACAATATTAAAATAGGATCCTAAATAATTCCCTTGGTTATCTCTCCAAATGTATAAATTATAAGGACGGTCTTTCCAATAATGAGCAATCGTATAACTGCCTATAGGAATGGTTAGTTTTATAGGACCCGCTTTCATCGTGAAAGAATCCATGATTTCATGAAAAAGCACGACATGTTGATTTTGTGCTTTTAACAGCAAACAGTTATATTCCACAACTAAGGAGTCATAGCGGATTTTTCTTTCTATTATTTCATCGCCACGCTGTAGTGCTGGTGTAAATATATTGTCCATCGTTTCTATTTCTCCCTTAAAAACTATCTAGATCATTTATTTCATTATACTTAATAAGGTTTTTCTTTTCTAATAGGGGGATCGCCAGGGAAATGGGGATTAACAGCTTTAAGGAAATTCAAATATTAAAACCTAATTTCACACCTACAATAACGAGAAACTAGGTTTTAGTTACTTCAAAATCGTACACTTCTGGAATAAACACAACTTACAAGATAGTTGTTTCTTGGAACCTATCCTATATACGCCTGCTTTAAAGTATTAATGTCAATTTTCTTCATTTGGAGCAGCGCTTTCATAACTCTTTCCGATTTTTCAGGATTGGAGTCGTTTACCATCTCGGTTAGTTCTGCAGGGACAATTTGCCATGACACACCAAATCGATCTTTCAGCCAACCGCACACTTGCGCTTTTTCGTCTCCGCCTTCGGAAAGTTTTTCCCAATAATAATCCACATCTTCTTGATCGTCGCAATTGATGATAAATGATATTGCCTCTGTGAATTTGAATTGAGGGCCGCCATTCAATGCTACGAATGCTTGTCCTTCCAATTCAAATTCCACGGTCATCACTGACCCCTCTTGCTTCCCGTGGATTTGATTTCCTTCATTTCCATAGCGAGTGATCCTACCGATCTTAGAATTTTCGAAGATGGATGTGTAGAACTTTGCCGCCTCTTCAGCTTGATTATCAAACCACAAGTTGGTTGTGATTTTTTGAATTTTATTTTTCATAATTTCTCCTTTTCGGTTACATATTTAGTAAGTCTTTGATAACTAAACCCTTCAGTTATTTGGGTTATAAGTGAAATTTATTTTTCGAGTATTGAAATACCCTATTACTATACACCATTTATCAGGAACCTAGAAAATTATGTAAGGGTTAGGGTGAAGTTAAAAACCGTTTGAGAATTCAATTTTTACTAGCCAATCATTTAACTAATTACCTTTATATAGCATCCCCTAAGGGTTAACGAAAAATTATTTCCTTATGCTAGTTACGGTATCTTTGCCCCTAGTGTGATGGAAATAAAAAAGGATATAGAAACTTTTCACCAGTGAAAAGACCTATATCCAAATTGAAGAATAATCAATAAAGTGTCATGTTCATTTCTCAGCTCTCGAAGTTGAATTGCCATTTGATTCCGAATTTATCGGTTAACTGACCGTAAATTTTACTCCAGAATGTTTCTTGGAGCTCTAGACCAACCGTGCCGCCTACACTTAGTTTGTTAAAAATCGATTTAATTTCATCCAAGTCACTACCGACATATGCCAGGCTGATATTGTTGCCTTCAACAAAGGGCATACCAGGAAAAGTATCGGAAAACATGACATTGCTTCCATTAATATTTAGCCTTGTATGCATGACTAAATTTTTCGCTTCTTCTGGAAGTGCAAATTCCGGATTAGGCGGTGTTTCACCAAAGGTCATGATATTTGGTTGCTCCGTTCCAAAAACCTCTGCGTAAAACTCTACTGCTTCTCGACAATTCCCATTAAAATTAAGATATGCATCAACTGACATCTATCTCACTCCAATTTTTTTATTTTTATTCGTTGCTACAAGTTTATTGACATCATGTTGCATTATTACCTGACGAAAAACTCCGGTGGTTCAATTCCGAGCGTTCTAAGATAGATATAACCTTGTCCCCTATGATGGATCTCATTTTCCAAGGCATATTGAAGTCTGTCAAAGTGGCTTTGTGAGGGACCGAAAAAGGGATCCTTTTCCACCATTGCAAGCGTTTCCTCGGTCATTTCCTCCCACAGTTTCCTAGTATCATCCCTTACTGCTTCGCATGCTGAAACTAGTTCCTCTTTGGTGGAAATTCCAGCAAACGAATCTGGATACTCCCAAACACTAAGTGCAATACCACGCATATATCCAGTCTCAATGTTCATGATTTCTTTAACCATCTCTGCGAAAGGGCGAAGCTTCCCTGCCGGGGTATAGTGAAATAATTCCTCTTCAGGAAAGGCTTCAACCACCCGCATTGTTAATCTCCTGTTGCCTTCCAATATATTTAACAAACCCTCTTTCGATAGAACCACCATTTCACCCTCCTTTGAGAAATACTCTGTATAGAAGTTCTGGAGAAAATTGAAAAGTCCTGCAACTCCTGTGAATTTCTGTTTGTAAAGTTTACACAGCTTTTTTTAACTACCAGGGGAAGCTTCCTAAAAATATCATTTTTCTTTTGCATTAACACATAGACGGTTTTTTACTCCAAGAGAGTTAGAGTTAAAGTACCATTAACTGTGGTATCGCAATATCTGGAAGGGAATTCGCACATACAGATTATTTGGATTATATAATTAAGCAAAATACGTAAGAAATTGACTTCCCAAAGTCGGTAAATGGAATGTGAATATTGATTAAATCTTGTATTTATTATACGATTCAATTGGTTATATATTTCCAACCAACAATATGCTTATACGTAATGGATATCATTAATAACGGAGCCAGCAGAAAAGGAGAGAAGCAAATGATTAATAAAGTCGGTCAAATCATGTTATATGTAAATAACCAAGACGAGTCATTGAAATTTTGGACGGAAAAATTCGGTTTTAGTGTAATTTCTGAAGAAGATAACGGCCAAGGGCTAAGATGGATTGAAATAGCCCCAACAAAGGAAGCACAAACGAGTATCATCCTGCATAATAAGGAATTCATTGCTAAAATGCAGCCGGAATTAAATCTTAATACACCTTCGTTAATGTTTTACTCGGATAATCTTGATGAATTATATAAAGACTTTTCGGAGAAGAATATCAAAGTTGGGGAACTTGTGAATATGCCATCTGGAAGAGTCTTCAATTTTGCTGATAATGAAGATAATTACTTTGCGGTCATGGAAAAGAAGTAAATCATTAAAGATAAAAGAACATCAAAACGACTAGAAAAACTATTTTTTAGTCATTTTGATGTTTTTGATACTACTATTTAGTCTGCAGGCCTTGTCCCAGCAGGAAGTCCAGAGTTCTCAACCGTCTTGATCGGCCGAACGGTTATGTCTCCATTCACGTAAATTTGACAAGATAAACGCAAATGATCTTCCATTCCTTTGTCTTCAAAGACCTTTTTTTCTTTTTGTGTGACCTCCAAAAAATCACCTGCCAATATTTCCACTCTGCAAGTTGTACATTTAGCCTTCCCGCCGCATCGGTGAAGAATATTAATACCATTATCCTCCAATGCTAATACTAACTTTTTTCCATTCTCAACTTCAAACGTTCCTTGGTCAAATACTGTTACGTAAGGCATCTAATACCACCTCTTATTATAAAATATCTTTCAACAGGTCATTAACATATCTATTCTCTTACCTTGTCCATATGACATAAAAAAATGTGAAGTCATTACTGATTGCTAGTTAAGATGAATAATTAATTATCTTGAAGACAAACTTTAAGTACATTCATAATAATAAATTTAACAAAGCATAAACAGAGCTAGGGAAAATAAGAATGTTCATTTAGAGAGATAATTAAGATTTATTGAATAAAAGAGAGTGAAATAATAAAAGGGAGGTGCATGCCTGTGACTAATGGCAATTGTGATTTTTCACCAATGAAACAAATGTTAAAAGAGGAAATTCGTCAAGTAATATCGGCATTACAGGATAACTTAGAAGCAATGGGTGATGAAAATTATTGTCTTCTTGGAAATTTCGAGAAAATAAAGGATAAATTCGTATACATCGATATGAAAGCAGCAACATTTTATTTGAACTGTTATTTGTCACCATTTACGGACAAATATCCCGAATTATCAATTTGTGTACAAAATTTGTCGAACTTGAGACATGGCGGGTTGATTGTTATTCAACGGGGAGATTCTCTTGATTCTTTGATCCAACCAGGTATTTCAATAGGAGCGGAGTTAACCCATTCTTTATTGGAATCAATTTTTTTTCCTGGAAATCCACTACATGATGGTGCCGTATTGGTTAGTCAAAATCAGATTGTTTCCGCAGCAAATGTCCTTCCGCTTTCAGACAGACCAACAGGGGGAAAAAAACTTGGAACACGCCATCGCTCTGCTTTAGGTTTATCTGAACGAAGTGATGCCCTTGTATTGGTAGTATCAGAGGAAACAGGAAGAGTTTCATTCGCGTTTAATGGGAATTTATACCCAATTAATGCTCATGGGCCCATTTAGAATTTTTGAGACCATTAAGTCAATAGTAATTATAATTCTGTAGGTAATTCACCCACGAAAAAATAATCATAGAGCAATTGGGTAAAGGAAAACGTATTTTTTTTACTTTTGTAATTCAAAAGCTTATTTTTCTCGGTATTACAGGTACGGAAAAGGTCATGAATTAATTAACCCGGTGATTTTTACCGGGTTTTTGGTTGCTTTTTATATAAAAAAAGGCATATGATAAATAAGGAGTCTCAATCAGAAAAGTTATAAAACGAAAGAGGATTTTAAATGATAACCATTAAAAGTGACCGAGAAATAAATTTGATGCATGAAGCGGGCAAACTTCTTGCTGCGACGCATAGAGAAATTGCAAAAATGATAAAACCGGGCATCACGACTTGGGAAATCGAAGAATTTGTCGATAAGTACTTGGCAGAGCATGGTGCCACTCCTGAACAAAAGGGCTATAACGGCTACAAATATGCAACGTGTGCATCAGTGAATGATGTAATCTGCCACGGCTTTCCGCAAAAGAAAGCCTTAAAAGAGGGAGACATCGTTACGATTGATATGGTAGTGAACCTTAACGGAGGTTTGGCGGATTCAGCTTGGACATATGCAGTCGGAGAAGTTTCCGATGAAACTCAGCGTTTAATGGATGTAACCAAGAATGCTTTATATAGAGGCATCGAAGTTGCACGGGCAGGAAATCGTCTTGGGGACATCGGGCATGCAATCCAGTCATATGCAGAAGGTGAAAAGTTTTCTGTTGTTCGCGATTTTACAGGGCACGGAATCGGTAAAACCATGCACGAGGACCCAACAGTCCTACATTATGGTAAGCCAGGTAAAGGTGCCCGTTTAAAAGAGGGAATGGTCATCACGATCGAGCCAATGTTGAATGCAGGAACATGGCATATGAAAATGGACCAAGACGGCTGGACGGCAAGAACGGCAGATGGAAAACTCTCCGCCCAATATGAACATACCCTCGTCATTACAAAAGAAGATCCGATCATTTTAACGGAACAGTAAACAAAAAGAAGAAACGGCCTAATCATGTGCCGTTTCTTCTTTTTGTTTTATTGAAATATTTCACAATAAACCTCGGCAGAATATTCTGAATACCCTTTACCCACAATAGATCAAATTCGAAAAATTAGTACTAGGCAGTTAGGCATTAAAAACTTTACTATTATGTGGGAGCACAGGATAATAAGGGGAAGGAAGAAATAATTAATAATATGTTATATAAACACTATATAAAGGGGGTAATGACTGTGAAGAAAGGGGAGAAACTGTCTGCAACGGTTGAAACGGTTGGGTTGAGCCAGCGGGAATTTTTAACGATTTTTTTACTACACTCTTTGAGAATAAAAGCGAATTATCCAAGGGCGATTCATCAGGACCTAAAAAATACGTTCACTGGAAAAGTGCATAGCTATGACTATCTATGTAAAATATCCAATACGCTAGTCGAATCCAATCATTTATCATTATATACGAATAAGGGAAGAAATTATTATCAAATAACTGAAAAAGGCAAAGAGCTTTACATATGGTATCAAGAAAATTTCCTGGAACGGTTTTCCGAAGTGAAAAAGGTCATTGATCGCTTCATGTTCGATTTAAGGGGTTCTGGTGAAAACCCACCAGTTATTAATGAACTTCCAGAAGAATACAGGTCGTATTTCTCGAAAATAATATCGGTGAAAGACCTTGTCCGTTATGTAACTTTAAAAGCCGCTTTCACTAAGAAGCCCATTTACATGGGGGAAATTGGCGATCTCCTTAAAAATCAGTTCGGTTGGATCGCTTCAAACGGCTATTTATACGATTTATCTCATGAAATGGAAGAGAACGGCCTTCTTGTCGGCAGGTGGGAAAGTGAAAAACGAACTAAACGGTATTTACGAATCACCGATGAAGGACAGCATCATTACAAACAGATTGCGGATTCTGCAGCCTTTCAAGTCCAGGAAATCCAAAAATACATGGCCAGTGTCGTTATGTTCTTAAAAGAAAAGAGTTAAATGAAATAAGAAATGGAGCCCCTTAATTTTGCAAGGAGATTGAAGTTACATGCTTAAATTGAATCGTTCAAGGGTAAATGTTACTTAAAAAACTTCTTAACAAGGGGGAATGACTGATGGTGGAAAAACACGAAGAAATGGGAAGCATATTCAGTTTCATTAAAGGCCAGGTAGATAAACTGCCCATTTCACAATCGAAAAAGAACAAAATGCTCGACCAGCTCCTAAAGCTTAAAACGATGACAGTTGATGCAAGGGAACCGCGAATTGCTCTTGTAGGAAGGCGGGGGTCCGGAAAATCATCACTGATCAATGCGATGTTTGGACAGGAACGGCAATATGTCAGTTCCGTTAAATCTGGAACGGGTAAGGGAAAATGGCTTTGGTACCCGAGTGATGCCGAGCCCAAAATCCGTTTGCTGGACTCCCGGGGACTGGGTGAGAGTGAAGCTCCTACGGAAGAGTTCGAAGAAGAAACACCAATGGATGAATTGATAAAAGCGGTAACCGAAGAACAGCCTGATGTGTTTCTTTTTTTGATTAAAGCAAAAGAAACAGATTCAAGGGTTGAAGAAGATTTAAAAGAGTTGAAGAAGCTGCGCAAAATCGTTAAAGAGAATCACCATTATGATGTACCCGTAATCTGTGTGGTCACCCAAGTGGATGAATTAGATCCGCCACATTATAAACAAGCACCTTTTGATGCCAATCCTAAGAAAAAACAGAATATTGATGAAGCCATCGCTTTGATGTCAAAACGATTTAAAGAGAGTGAAATACCACTATTGAACATCATTCCTATTTGTTCGTATATTGATTTTGATGAAAATGGAAATATTGAATATGATATGCGTTGGAACATAGATTTGCTTTCTGATTACTTGATCGAGGCCTTACCCAGTGAAGCGAAGCTGAAGACCGCCAAAGCGATGCAGAGCCAATTCGTTAAGAAGAAATTCGCGCGGACGATAGTGGGAACGTTTACGGCAATAGCTGGTTTAATAGGTGCAGAGCCGATACCTTTCGCTGATTTTCCCATTTTGACCGGCATTCAAGGTTTGATGATTGTGGTGATTGGTTTTATCGCGGATAAAGAAATCAATACAAAAACTGCAAGTGAATTCATTGCGGCATTAGGGATCAATGTTGGAATCGGTCTCCTTGTGAGGGAAGGTGTCAGGGCTGCAGTCCGATTCATCCCAGGAGCTGGTCTAGCGGTTTCAGGTGCGGTAGCGGGCGCGGTCACATATGGAATCGGGCAAGCAGCGATAGCTTACTTTCTCGAAAACAAAGATATTGATCAGGCGAAGGAAGCTTACAAGAACGCGAACAAAGAATATAAAAATGAAGATATTGACTCTTAATGGGCAGATTCAAACCATAAACTACACTAAGGTGATATGATAAAGTGGAGTTCGCAGTTCTGTTTCTGCTGCAAAATGGTTCAGGATTTTGTTTACTACAGAAGGGATGATCTTCATGTCGTTTTTTCATTCACAGAAGCAAAAAGAATATATACAAAAATTAGAGGATGCGATTCAGTCCTTTTCCGGCCGATCTGAAGCGCTTGATGATTCAAAGGGATTTCCTTTTGAAAACATTCAGGAGTTAAAGGAATTCGGATATCCCCAATTAACTTTAGCAAAAGAAGATGGCGGATATGGCGGTTCGTTATATGATTTTCTCCTATGCCAAGAAAAAATAGCCCAATATTGCGGCCCGACAGCCTTAGGAATAGGGTGGCATGTCGGAACGGTCCTATCCTTAACGGAGAAGAGACCATGGGAAAAAGGAGTCATGAATGAATTGTTTGATGAAGTGTCTAAAGGCGCTCTCATCAACACGGCAGCATCTGAGGCTGGAACAGGAAGCCCGACGCGCGGAGGCCGACCGGAAACGATCGCTATCAAAAAGGGTCAACAATGGAATTTGAATGGCAGAAAGACTTTCACTACACTCTCACCCGTCCTTGATATTTTTCTAGTAACGGCATGGGTTCCCGAGGATGAGCAGCTAGGCACATTTTTAATTCATCGTGATGTAATGGGGGTAAGTATAGAAGAAACTTGGGATATGATTTCCATGCAGGGGACAGGAAGTCACGATTTGGTATTAAATGATGTCAGCCTGCCTGAAAAGTATTATGTGATGAAAAGCAATCCTGGTGAAAAAAGAAAGCCTGAAGCGTGGCTATTACATATACCGGCTTGCTACTTGGGTATCGCAGTGGCTGCCAGAAATTACGCAGTCGAATTTGCGAAAACCTATTCTCCCAATAGTTTACCAGGACCAATCAGGGACCTTCCGAATGTTCAACGGACAATCGGGGAGATGGAACTGGAATTGGGCGAAGCACACCATTTCCTCTACTCTGTCGCAGAAAAATGGGTGCGGCACCCTGAAAGTCATGATGAATTATCGAAGCAATTGGGTGCTGTTAAGTTATCGGTCGTCAACAAATCGATTTCCATCGTCGATAAAGCGATGAGAGTCGTCGGTGCCAAAAGCTTACAACGAAATAATCCCCTGCAACGTTACTATAGGGATGTACGAGCAGGACTTCATAATCCTCCGATGGATGATGCGACAATCACCACGCTCGCAAAGTCAGCTCTTTATTAAGTTCGTATTCGGATATTATTTTGATGGCACTGAAATGACTTCGTCGTTTCAGTGTTTTTTTTTAGCCCTGAATCATCCGCTTTCTTTGTTGGTCCCTCTAGCTGCATCTTTTTTTAGTCCAGCATGGAAATTTCACTAGCTTATCATTCTCTATCTTGTTATGATTGATATACCTGTCTAAATCTTCGAAAAATATCGAAAGTTCGGTGTAATAATGAATCTTATGACAAAAGATTTACTGATTAACTTTTTAATTATCCTTTTTCCGATCTTTTTATTGCAAATGAGCTATCTAGTGAAGTACGTATACCGTTTAGATGCATTAAAAGGATCCTTCCTATCGATTTTCCCTATTCTTTCACTTGTTCTATGCATGCTGTTTCCCGTTGTTATAGAAGAGGATTTTGTTTGGGATCTTAGATGGATCCCTTTTCTTTTAGGCGGTTTATATGGAGGCTACCGGCTAGGAATCATATTGATAGTCATCACTCTTCTTATTCGCTATTTATCAGGGGGGGAAAATGGATTTTATATCTCATGCATCACTTTTCCACTCATGGGTGTTTCCTTGTTTTTTATATCTAAATACTATCTAAAAATGTCTGTCAGTAAAAAAATCTGCATTGGTATATCATTAATATTCATAGTTCATATTCTCACACAGTTTATTTCAACAGTAATATTTGAACTTACTATCGGTATAAGTCTATGGAAACAATACTTCACGATTCAAGTCATAGGAATCGTTGTTGTGATCATATTATGGGAAGTCATCCTCACTAATTTTCAGGTTCTCGAAAAATTAGTGAAAGCGGAAAAGTTGCAGCTCGTTAGTCATCTGGCTGCAAGCATATCTCATGAAGTCAGAAATCCCCTTACAGTTACCAGGGGATATATTCAAATGTTAAGCGAAGACGTGTCTTCCCACACGAAGGTCAATTATGCAAATATTGCATTGAAGGAATTAGATCGGGCCACAGATGTCATTAATGATTATTTGACGTTTGCTGCCATAAGCCCTGAAAACACAGAGCGATTAAGGGTATCCGAGGAAATTCAGCATGTCGTGAACAACATAAAACCATTGGCTAACAATAATCGAACAGAATTGAAGCTATCCCTAATCGAAGATGAAGCTTATTATGTCATGGGGGAAAGGAAGAAATTCCAGCGGTGCTTGTTCAATATCTTAAAGAATGGCGTAGAATCGATGCACCATGATGGTGAAATATACATACAGTTAATTCGTGCTGCCACCACCATCCAAATTAAGATTCAAGATCAGGGAATTGGGATGACACAGGAACAAATATACCGTTTAGGTGAGCCTTACTTCACGACAAAAAATAAAGGGACGGGATTAGGAATGATGGTTTCATATAGCGTTATCAAAAGCATGGATGGAACGGTACATGTATCAAGTGTACAAGGGAAAGGGACATGTTTCTCTATTAACCTGCCTATACATAGAAACGAGCTGATTTAAGTTTAGTGTAAATTGACGGTTTTAAACTCATAGATTACAATTTAAGTAAACTACCAATATTATGAAATGATTCAATAACGCATTTGATACCTAAGGGAGATGATGAAATGAAATCGCTTACAGATGGACAAATCATTTGGGAACCGACAAAGGAACAAATCGAGCAAACGGTATTGACTCAATATGTGAAATGGTTAAAAGAAAAGAAAGGTTTAACATTTCATGATTATCATGAATTATGGAAATGGTCGGTAGATGAACTGGAGGAATTTTGGGCTTCCATTTGGGAATATTGTGATGTAAAAGCAGCCAGGAAATATGATAGGGTTTTAGCGGAGCAAACAATGCCAGGTGCGAAATGGTTCGAGGGGGCAAGGCTAAATTATGCTGAAAATGCATTATTGAATGATCAAGAAGAAAAAACGGCGATTTTTTTTCGTTCCGAACATATCAGGCAGCAAGAGGTTAGCTGGAAAGAGCTGAAAGAAAAAGTAGCTTCTGTCGCCCATTCATTAAGGAAACTTGGTGTGAAATCCGGTGACCGTGTTGTTGCCTATATGCCGAATATTCCTGAAGCGGTCATAGCTTTCTTGGCAACAGCAAGCATAGGTGCCATCTGGTCCAGTTGCTCACCTGACTTTGGGGCAAGAAGTGTCATAGATCGTTTCAAACAGGTTGAACCGGTTGTATTACTGGCGGTTGATGGGTATCAGTACAATGGAAATGTATATGATAAAACATCAGTCGTCTCACAGCTTATACAGGAATTGGTCACTCTCAAGCATACCGTGTTAGTTCCTTACATAGAAAAAAAGAATTTGGAAGTGAATCTGGCAGATGTGATTCCTTGGGATGACCTTTTAAAAGAAAAGACAGAATTATCTTTTGAAAGTGTTCCGTTCGATCATCCGCTGTGGATTCTTTATTCATCAGGTACAACCGGGATGCCAAAACCAATTGTACAAGGGCATGGCGGTATATTATTGGAGCATTTTAAATCAACAAGAATCCATCAAGGCATGACTTCCGAGGATACTGTATTCTGGTTTACGACGACAGGCTGGATGATGTGGAATCTCCTTATGGGCGGTCTACTTAATGAAGGGAGCATCGTCCTTTATGACGGCAGTCCTTCTTTTCCGAATGTGAATGCCCTTTGGGAATTGGCGGAAGATACAGGCATGACTTTCTTTGGAACAAGTGCACCTTTCCTTACCAATTCCATGAAGTTAGGAAATAAACCCATGGGAAAATATGATTTATCCAAATTGAAGGCTCTTTTTTCCACTGGAGCTCCATTGTCTGGCGACGGTTATAAATGGGTGTATGAGAATGTCAAGAAGGATATCTGGCTCAGTTCATCCAGTGGCGGAACCGATGTTTGTGCCGGTTTTGTTGGCGGTGTCCCAACATTGCCCGTGAGAATCGGAGAAATACAAGGAAGGGCATTAGGGGTTTGTGCGGAAGCCTTTGATGAGTATGGTCAAACATTGATTAATGAAGTCGGTGAATTGGTCATTACCAAACCGATGCCGTCCATGCCGTTATACTTCTGGAATGATCAAGACGGGTCAAGATACTACGAGAGTTATTTCGAAACGTATCCTGGCATATGGAAACATGGTGATTGGATAAAAATCGACGACAAGGGCAGCTGTATCATTTATGGACGTTCCGACTCGACCATCAACCGTTCTGGTGTACGGATGGGAACTAGCGATATCTACCGGGTCGTCGAAGCGATAGACGAGGTGATGGAAAGCCTTGTCATTGATAGGGAAGTGCTTGGCCGGGGTTCCTCACTGTTACTGTTCGTTGTTCTTAAGCCCGGTAAAGCCCTGGATACTTCATTGACGGCAAAAATCAAGGAACAAATCAGAGGGCATGTGTCCCCTCGCTTTATTCCTGACCAAATCCATGTCGTTGAACAAATTCCAAAAACATTGAACGGAAAGAAAATGGAAGTCCCGATTCGTAAAGTGTTATTAGGGTTCGAGTTTGATAAGGTAGTGAATGCAGACTCAATGGGAAATCCAGAATCGCTACAGTTCTTTAAAGAATTAGCTCTCGAGTTGAATGAGAAAAAAATATTCTAGCATTAAGGCGGAGCAAAAAGCTCCGTCTTTTTTAGTTTAATGGGCCTGGTGCTATTTCCCCAACAAGCACTTCTATTTCTGGATATGGGTTTTTATTTTCGAAGTCAATATGAAAATATTTTTACACGATATACGAAAAAGGAAAGCTCATTAGCATAAATCCAGAGCTGCAGGCGTAATAGTTCATGATTATGAATTTCGCTGCCTTTATGAACACCTGGATGACGATAAGAACTATCCAACAGTGTCCCTGTAGGCAATATACCCAATAATGACTCATTATATTTGAATAGTATTATTATAATTAATTTAGAGGAAGCAATTAGAAGGCTATGAAGAAGCAGGAGAAAGGTAAACGGGAAAAGACGTAATATCTTTTGCGAAGGTCAATCGCAACTTCCATGTGGCGGAGGTGGATTTTCATTCATTGCAATAATTGGTATGTTTCTGCTGAAAGATAAACCAGAAAGGAAACGGTGCCTATAAATTCGATTACACTGGCTTGATCATTTTTACCATTATAATGATTGCCTTGAATGTATTTATTAATTACGGAGCAGATTAGGATGGACAAGTCCGATTTCAATCGTCCTACTCGTTGCCACAATCATAGGCATTATTGTTTTAATCGTTGAAAATAGCAAAGATATCGTTCTGATTGACTTTGCTGTATTTCAAAATAAGCCATATACAGGTGGCAAGCTCACTTGGCAGTGCATTCGGCGTCGCGATTTCTTCAGCTGCTGTTTACGGTGGAATAGCAGCAAATTGAAAGCTTGAAACAGCGGCTTCAATAGGGATTTTCGTAAACGTTATATTCGCTGTGCTTTCAATATCATCTATTATCTTTTTGGTGCAAAAGGTACTGCTAAAACATCTAATGCTCCTAAAAAATCACAGGCTGGTAGCAACCGGAACCCTATTGCAGAATAATTAGCTGTTGGAAATGTAAAATGCCACATTTAACTGCGTTTTCGAAAAATAATGAAGGGATGAAAAGATTATGAGAAGTGAATTAATGGAAATGCTACAATCCCGTAAAGTTGAAATGATTGAAATTCGTAGGCACCTACACGAAAATCCTGAGCTTTCTTTTAAAGAAGAAAAGACAGCTCAATATATTATCGATTTTTATAAAGAAAAGGACGTAGAAGTTCAATCTAATGTAGGTAATGGATACGGAATTATCGTGACCATTAAAGGTGGAAAGCCTGGAAAAAACATCGGTCTTCGAGCTGATTTTGATGCGCTTCCAATTGTTGAAGAAACGGATATACCCTTTAAATCAAAAAATGAAGGCGTTATGCATGCGTGTGGTCATGATGGCCATACAGCCTACTTGTTAGTCTTGGCGGATTGCCTCATTCAATTAAAAGATGAAATTCCCGGTACAATCAAAATTATTCATCAGCATGCGGAAGAAGTTCCGCCAGGCGGGGCAAAGAGTATTGTAGAATCCGGCGTGATTGACGATTTAGATAATATATTTGGAATCCATCTGCTGCCAATGGATTCAGCAGGAGTTGTTGGTTATCACGCTGGATATTCTTTTAACGGCAGGGCTTATCTGAAATTAAAAATTCAAGGCAGAGGTGGACATGGTTCCTCACCACACCTAGCGAATGATGCCATTGTGGCTGGTGCTCATTTTGTTACAGCTGCTCAAACGATTATTAGCCGTCGATTAAGTCCATTTGATATTGGTGTGATTACTATTGGATCTTTTGATGGAAAAGGAACATTTAATATAATAAAAGACAGCGTAGAGCTTGAAGGCGATATCCGTTATATGACTGTTGAAACAAAAGAAAAAATTGAAAAGGAAGTTAAACGCCTTGTAAAAGGACTTGAAGAAGAGTTTGGTGTAACATGTGATCTTACATATACGAATGACTATCCACCTTTATATAATGATCCCGAACTAACAGGAAAGGTTGCTGAGTTTCTTAAGAATGCAAAGGATAAAGATATTAAAGAAGTAATGGAATTTCCAGCAATGCCGCCATCTGAAGACTTTGCTTACTATGCTGAAAAAATCCCTTCCTGCTTCTTTTACATTGCATGTACACCTAAAGGAGTAGAAAAACCTTATTTTAATCATAATCCTAAATTTGATATCGATGAAGATGCCCTTCTCGTGGCAGCAAAAGCAGTAGGGTATGTTGTTTGTGGTTATTATGAGTTAGATTAAGGAAAAGAATAGATTCATTTGTAAGGTGTGGTTCAGATTACCACAGGATTTGCTGAATTAGATATTTTTATTAGTAAAAAGTAAAACGATTGCGGAGAAAGGCTAATGGCAGTACCTGATAGACGGATCTCCGTGTGAAGGGAAACTTTCATGCACGGTGCGAGGTAGGGGCTGATTGATTCTATAAATAAAAAATCTAACCACCCTATTACTATGGAAAAGGCAACGATAACTTCGAATTTTCACCTATCTGTAAATAGGGAATGCAAATAAATCAACCCTTTTTATAGAATGAATCAATTGAATTTTTATAAGGGTGTGTTTGGATCATCCTAAACACGCCCTTAAAATATGTCATTTTATCAAGGTAAGGTATAGAATTGATCATACTTTATGGATATGTTTTAAAAAAAGAGGCTAACCAAATTAGAGGCCTGGTTTGACGCTGGTAAAGTGAAATGGGAGATGGTTTCGTTAACACGTCAAGCATTGTGAAAATGAATGCTTGATGATAAATATAAACCGTATTGATCCAAATTATGTTATTCTATTTTTGTTTACAACAGTCCGTCTGAAAAACTGTAAAGGGGGTATAAGGCTTAATGGTTAAGGAAAAGAAAATCAAGCTAAAGAAGCCAAAGAAGTGGTGGGTATGGGTTCTAGCAATAGTCATCATTGCTAATATAGCAGGTGGTGGGGCTGAAGAGGAAGTTGATAAAGAAGAGAAGGCTTCTGATACTGCTGAACTTAGGGAGGAAGCTCCTAGACAATCTTTACTGCTGCAAGGATTTTCGCGAGTCTCGAATTTTCTCTTTTTCCATACATTAATTATGTTAAAACTATAGACTTTTGTCCATATTTAATTATCAGAAAATAGAGCTTTTTCAGATAATAATTGAAATATCTATTAAAACCCGATAATATACAACTAGTAGTACAACTCTATACCAGCGGATGAAGATTGTGGGAGAGACTAAACATTGTTTAGCACCGAAGGAGCAAACCCTAAAAAGCAGGGGACTAATCTCTCAGGTAAAAGGACTACAATTGGACGCGTCTCTGAAGAGCGCCATAGGCCACCGAAGGAGCTAAACTCTCAGGTAAAAGGACAGAGGAAGTTAGGAAAATCCCTATCTTTCCTCTGTCTTTTTTTGTACTTGGAAAGATAAAAAGAGAGGAGAGTGCATGGAGATATGTAGATAAATGAGTCTATCCTTTCATTTGTACAACTAATGGTATATTTTCAAAAAAGGCTGGTAGATCTATTTCAAAAAACTATATCTAGTACCCAACAAGAAAGCGCTTACAGTGATAGGGCAGTCTCCCAGTATGCTAATAATTCACACTCAAGGACTGAACCTTTATAAGGAAAAAATTCCAAGTAGCCTATAAAAGTAGAAAGTGGGGAATCGTATGCAGGAACAAAAGTTGGATAGAGGGTTAAAAAACAGGCACGTACAACTCATAGCTATTGGTGGTGCAATCGGAACGGGATTATTTCTTGGAGCAGGAAAATCTATTCATTTAGCTGGGCCATCAATTCTATTTGCTTACATGATTACAGGCATCATTTGTTTTTTAATCATGCGCGCACTTGGAGAACTACTCTTATCTAATTTGAACTATCATTCCTTTGTTGACTTTGTAAGAGACTATTTAGGTAATATGGCAGCATTTGTAACCGGCTGGACATACTGGTTCTGCTGGATCTCAATCGCAATGGCCGACTTAACAGCAGTTGGACTTTATACTCAGTATTGGTTTCCCTCCGTACCGCAGTGGATGCCTGGATTAATTGCACTAGTCATTCTGCTATTTATGAATCTTGCAACCGTAAAACTTTTTGGCGAAATGGAATTCTGGTTCGCATTAATTAAGGTCATAGCTATTCTAGCATTAATTGTTATCGGTATTTTCATGATTATTAAAGGCTTTTCCACTGATTCAGGCGCAGCAAGTTTCACGAATCTATGGAGTCACGAAGGTATGTTCCCAAATGGAATAAATGGTTTTGTCCTCTCATTCCAGATGGTAGTGTTTGCGTTTGTGGGCATTGAACTTGTAGGACTTACAGCAGGTGAAACAGAAGATCCAGAAAAAGTTATCCCCAAGGCGATCAATAATATTCCTATTCGGATTATAATTTTCTACATTGGCGCACTTATTGTCATTATGAGTGTTTATCCGTGGAACGCAATCATCCCAACGGAAAGCCCATTCGTTCAAGTATTTGTGGCTGTAGGTATTGCTGGAGCTGCTGGTATCGTTAATTTTGTAGTCCTAACATCGGCTGCTTCGGCATGTAACAGCGCAATCTTCAGTACAAGCCGGATGGTATACTCACTTGCCAAAGATAAAAATGCACCTGTACCGTTTGCAAAACTTAATGACCGTAAAGTACCTTCCAATGCATTGTTCTTTTCAACTGTTGTCATTTTAATTTCTGTTGTTTTGAATTATTTAATGCCTGAAGGAGTATTTACCTTGATTACAAGTATTTCTACCGTATGTTTCATCTTTATTTGGGGAATTACAGTCATCAGTCATTTGAAATACCGTAAAACAAGACCAGATCTAGTGAAAAAGAACAAATTTAAATTACCACTTTATCCAATTTCCAATTACTTGATCCTTGCTTTCCTAGCGTTCGTCCTTGTTGTTCTTGCACTTGCGGACGACACTCGTGTTGCCTTATTCGTTACTCCTGTTTGGTTCATTATGCTGATTGCGATTTATAAGATGCGCATAACGAAGGTGGATCAGGCGAATCAGAGAGAGGTAGCGGGGAATTAAGAGGCAAGAAATCCTTTGATTCTATTTGCTGTGTTTGTCCAGATAGTTGCCGCTCCATTTTTTCCAACTCGGTGAGTAAAAAATCTGCCCGTTTTAAAAAGCCAAAGATATCTGGTTGATTCTATGATAATTCGAAATAAATATTTTAGAATAGTATTGTTAGCGCTTTCAAAAATGCTTGACATAATTATTCTCAACAACTATTCTAAATGTACCAAATTGAATAAGCGGATGACAGTTGTGGGAGAGTGCAAAGCGACAAGCCACCGAAGGAGCAAGTTCCAAAAAGACCCTTGGAATAAATCTCTCAGGTAGATGGAACCACAAATGGACGCACCTCTGGAGAGCGCGTATAAACATATACGCCACCAAAGGGGAAAGGCTCTATTAAAAAATGGAGCTAAACTCTCAGGTAAAAGGACAGAGAAGGGTAGAGAACGCTACGACCCTTTTCTGTCCTTTTTTGCGTGCAAAAAAGGTTGTAAAGCATACTGTTTTTAGCAGTTTTCATAGAAAAGCAGGCCTGTAGCGGGAAAGAGCACCATATTGGAATTGAAAATTATGTAAAAATTCAGAATTAACAAAAATGTCCGGGAGGGAAAATGAAATGAGTTTACAACAAAATGATTCAACCATTTTTAAAGCGATTGAGAAAGAAGGACAACGTCAACATCAAACACTGGAATTGATTGCATCAGAAAATTTTGTTAGCCCAGATGTATTAGAGGCAATGGGAAGCGTGATGACAAATAAATATGCAGAAGGTTATCCAGGAAAGCGCTATTATGGTGGATGTGAATTTGTCGATGTGGCAGAACAAACGGCCATTGAGCGTCTAACAAAGCTTTTTGGTGCCAAATATGCAAATGTTCAGCCTCATTCAGGTGCACAAGCCAATTTCGCAGTTTTTTTCGCACTCCTTCAGCCTGGTGATAAGGTAATGGGAATGAACCTTTCACATGGTGGCCACTTAACTCATGGAAGTCCAGTCAGCGTTTCAGGAAAATGGTTTGAAGTTGTGTCTTATGGAGTTAGAGAAGATACTCAGTTAATTGATTATGATGAGTTGGAAGCTATCGCAAAGAAAGAACAACCTAAATTGATTATTGCAGGAACAAGTGCCTATCCAAGAACGATTAATTTTGCACGATTTAGAGAAATTGCCGATCAAGTTGGTGCAAAACTTATGGTGGATATGGCTCATATAGCCGGGCTGGTAGCTACTGGTCTTCACCCATCCCCAATCCCATATGCGGATGTTGTGACAAGTACAACTCATAAAACATTAAGAGGACCTCGGGGGGGCATCATTTTAACGAACGATGAAGTAATTATCAAAGCGATTAATAAATCCATATTCCCAGGAATTCAAGGCGGTCCACTTATGCATATCATTGCAGCAAAAGCAGTTGCATTCAACGAAGCTTTACAACCAAGCTTTAAGGATTATGCGAAACAAGTCATTGAAAATGCTACAACACTTGGCGAAACATTAAAGAATGAAGGTGCAGCACTTGTTTCTGGTGGAACAGATAATCATATTGTCCTTTTAGATTTGCGTCCGTGGAATTTAACAGGAAAAGAAGCGGAGAAATTATTGGAAGACGCAGGCATTACCGTGAATAAAAATACGATTCCCTATGATCCAGAAAAGCCATTTGTTACGAGCGGTATCCGAATGGGGACAGCAGCTTTAACAACTCGAGGCATGAAGAGGGAAGAGATGGTGAAAATTGGTGAAGTGATTGCAACTGTTCTAAAGAGTAAAGGTAATAAAGACGTCATTCAGAAAGCAAGAGAAACAACCAAAGAGATTTGTGATGTTTATCCGTTATTTCAACAGCCAACTACTGTGTAAAGAAAGGGGCAGCTTAATGGAATTATGCCTTTGCTGAAACCTGAGCAACTGCCATGGCAGCGAGATACTACTAGCAATAAAGAAACCTGTAACAGTTGAACTATTTTGCAGAAAATCATAATTGGGGGTAAATCATGGGTATTGAAACAGCATTAAAGCAAACACCGCTTTTTGAAGTATATAAAAAATACGGGGCAAAAGTTATAAATTTTGGTGGCTGGGCTCTACCGGTTCAATTTACCAGCATTTTAGAAGAGCATGAAGCTGTTCGAACTGAAGCAGGACTTTTTGATGTTTCTCATATGGGAGAAGTACTTGTGGAAGGGAAAGATGCCGAGAGTTATATTAACTACCTTGTTACAAACGATGTAACAAAGCTTGGCATCAATCAAGCACAGTATACCGCAATGTGTTATCCAGACGGTGGAACGGTCGATGATTTATTAGTTTATAAATTAGGAAATGAAAAATATTTACTTGTCATTAATGCTGCAAACATTGAGAAAGATTACGAATGGATGAAGCAGCATGTAAAAGGAGAGATGGAGCTCCAAAATATTTCGGAAGACATCGCTCAGCTTGCCATCCAAGGACCAAAGGCAGAAGGCATTTTGCAAAAGTTAACGGAAATTGATTTATCAGAAATTGGTTCTTTTAAATTCGCCCAGCACGTCAACATCTCGGGGATTTCCGATGTACTTGTATCCCGTACAGGTTACACAGGAGAAAATGGATATGAGCTTTATTTATCTGCAGACAAAGCGGTAGCACTTTGGGAAAAGATCTTAGAAACAGGAGCCACGAGTGGATTAAAACCATGCGGACTTGGTGCACGGGACACGCTTCGGCTGGAAGCACGTCTTGCACTCTATGGCCAAGAACTAAGTAATGATATCAGCCCGCTTGAAGCAGGAATCGGCTTTGTCGTAAAGACGAACAAAGAAAGTGACTTTATCGGAAAGTCTGCTCTTACAGAACAAAAAGAAACTGGATTAAAACGAAAATTAGTAGGGATTGAAGTAACAGGCCGGGGGATTCCGCGTCATGGTTACAAGGTAATTTCTAAAGATGGAGAGGAAATAGGTATTGTTACATCAGGAACACAATCACCATCTTTGAAGAAAAGCTTAGGTCTTGCCTTGGTATCAGCCGATCAAGCTGAAGTGGGGACACCGATAAAAGTGGAAATCCGAAATAAACAGATTGAAGCCGTTATTGTTAATGCACCATTCTACAAAAGGTAAGCGGAAATATTTTAATAGAGTTATCGTGTAGTTTTCATGAGTCGATATCCGTTACCTTGCATGCAGCCTAAAATCGACTACTTAAGAGCAAAATTACCTAAATTATAGTCTGAATTATGGGAATAGTTAAAAAACAAAAAAAGAAAAGAAAAGGGGAAAATACAATGACGAAATTATTATCAAGTTTTCGATATAGCAAAGAACATGAGTGGGTGCAACAATTAGAAGGAAACCGTGTTCGTATTGGAATCTCTGATTATGCACAAAAAGCGTTAGGTGATATCGTCTTTGTTGAAAATCCAGCGATTGATGATGAAGTAACTGTCAATGAATCGATGGGAACGATCGAGTCAGTTAAAGCAGTTTCCGAACTTTACTCACCTGTTTCAGGAACAGTAGTTACTGTAAACGAAGAGTTAGAAGGCGCTCCAGAGACGATTAACGAGCATCCATTTGAAGCAGGGTGGTTAGTCGAAGTAGAAATGTCCAATCCAGAAGAATTAGACTCACTTCTAAACGAAGATGAGTATCAAGCATTTACTAATGAGGGAGAGGAATAATATGACAGCCACTTATAGATACCTTCCTGATACGAAACAAGACCAAGACGAGATGCTAACATTTTTAAATATTTCTTCTATAGATGAGTTATTTGAAGATATTCCAGCTGAAATCAGCCTGCAGGGGGAGCTAAACATCCCAAAGGCGGTTCCTGAACCGCTGCTTGTGAAAAAAATGAACCAGCTTGCTACAAAAAACAAAAATGCGAATCATTACCCGACTTTCCTAGGCGCGGGGACATATGATCACTACATTCCAAGTGTGGTAAACCATATGATTTCACGCTCCGAATTTTACACAGCCTATACACCTTACCAACCGGAAATCAGTCAAGGTGAATTACAAGCAATTTTTGAATTTCAAACGATGGTCTGTGAGTTGACAGGAATGGATGTGGCTAACTCTTCCATGTACGATGGTTTTACATCGCTTGCAGAAGCTGCATCACTTGCTGTTGCGGCTACGAGACGTTCGAAAGTTCTTGTTTCCAAAGCGGTACATCCTGAATCCCGTGCTATTTTACATACAGTAGCAGGTGGTCCGGGATACACAGCTGAGGAAGTAAACCTAGCTGATGAGATTACAGATTTAGGGAAGCTGCAAGAACAAATAGATAATGACACTGCTGCCGTAATTGTTCAATATCCAAATTTCTTCGGTTCCATTGAGGATATAAAAGCAATTAAGAAAATTGCGGAAGAAAAAGGTGCCCTTTTAATCGTAAGCGCCAATCCTCTTGCACTAGCACTCTTGCAGGCACCTGGGAAACTTGGGGCAGATATTGTGATCGGTGATATGCAGCCATTAGGAATCCCGATGTCCTTTGGCGGTCCACACTGCGGCTATTTTGCGGTAAATAAAAAACTCATGCGCAAAATCCCAGGACGAATTGTAGGCCAAACAGCAGATGAAAAAGGACAGCGTGGATTTGTGTTAACACTTCAAGCACGTGAACAGCATATTCGCCGTGATAAAGCCTCATCGAATATTTGTTCCAACCAGGCATTAAATGCTCTTGCCTCTTCTATTTGTATGACATCACTTGGAAAGCAAGGGATTCGTCAAATGGCACAGCTAAACATTGAGAAAGCTGATTACATGGCGAAAACTCTAGAACAGAAGGGCTATACCATAATCAATGAGGCACCATTCTTCAATGAGTTTATAGTCGGGCTTCCTCGTTCGGTAAAGGAAGTCAATGCAAAACTTCTTAAGGCGGGTATTATCGGTGGATTTGATTTAGAAAGTGATTACGGTTTTGAAAACAAAATGCTGCTAGCTGTGACTGAGCAGCGAACAAAAGAAGAAATTGACCAATTTGTTGATGCTTTGGAGGCGATTGTAAATGGTTGAATATAATGAGTTGATTTTTGAAATAAGTCGTCCAGGACGGGTAGGTTCAAGTATTCCGGATAGTGACGTTGACTATGTTGATATAAATGAAAAATTTCCAATGCACTTAATCCGTGACGAACCTGCTGAGCTGCCAGAAGTATCAGAGTTGCAGCTTGTCCGCCATTACACAGCGCTCTCTAATAAAAACCATGGAATCGATAATGGATTCTATCCACTGGGTTCTTGTACGATGAAGTACAATCCGAAAATAAATGAAGATGTGGCACGGTTGGAAGGCTTTAGCCGCATTCATCCCTATCAGCCCGTTGAAACAGTACAAGGTGCATTAGAAGTTTTATATGAATTACAGGAAGAGCTAGCCGTCATTACAGGAATGGATGCTGTAACATTACAGCCATCCGCAGGGGCTCAAGGGGAATGGACAGGTTTAATGATGGTTAAGGCGTATCATGCTCAAAAAGGTGAAACCAGAACGAAAGTACTTGTTCCAGACTCAGCGCACGGTACAAATCCTGCAAGTGCAAGTGTTGCTGGTTTTCAAACGATCACGATTCCATCCGATAAAAATGGATTAGTTGACCTAGAAGAATTAAAGAAACATGTGGGATCTGATACAGCTGCGCTAATGTTGACGAATCCGAATACCCTTGGACTTTTTGAAAAAGAAATTGTGGAAATCGCTCAGGTTGTTCATGAAGCAGGTGGGCTATTATATTATGACGGAGCGAATGCCAATGCCATTTTAGGAAAAACAACACCAGGTCAAATGGGCTTTGACATCGTGCACTTAAATCTTCACAAAACATTTACGACTCCTCATGGAGGTGGCGGTCCAGGGGCAGGCCCTGTCGGTGTGAAAGAGAAACTTACTCCATACTTGCCAGTTCCGCGCATAGAAAAAGAAGGTGATAAATATGTGCTGAACGCTAATTATTCGCACTCTATCGGAAGGGTAAAAGGGTATTATGGAAACTTCGGAATTCTCCTGCGGGCGTATACTTATATTCGCACGATGGGGCCTGTTGGGCTTCGCCAAGTATCAGAAAGTGCTGTGCTTCATGCTAATTACCTTCGTAAAAGATTGGAGCCATACTTTGAAGCGCCATATTTACAAATTTGCAAGCATGAATTTGTCCTATCCGGATCCAGACAGAAAAAGCTAGGTGTAAGAACGCTTGATATAGCAAAACGCCTGCTAGATTTCGGCTACCATCCGCCGACCATCTATTTCCCGTTAAATGTTGAGGAATGTTTGATGATTGAACCGACAGAAACAGAGTCGAAAGAAACACTCGATGCATTTGCGGAGGTAATGATTACAATTGCCAAAGAAGTGGAAGAAAACCCAGGGGTTGTTTTAGAAGCACCACATACAACAGTGATTGGGCGATTGGATGAGGTCCAAGCAGCTAGACAACCTATCTTGCGTTATTCCAAAGAAGAAGTAGTAGTAGAGGAAGCAACGGTAACGTCATAAATGAATGTTTGAATGAACATGAACCACCAAGGATGAATATAAAGACAAGAATCTCAATATTTCATTCAAGGTGGTTTCATTTAAGCGTGTTTATAAAGGATGAAAATAGTGCCAAGTGGTGCAAGGAGAAAATAGTCTTGAGAACTAAAAAGACAGAGCAACGGAGAAACTCTATCGGTCTTTTTTTTTAGGCGTATGGAGCAACCTCTTTAAATCTAAAATTACATCTGCTCATAGGAGTGAGAAATAAAATGTCCATCACTGATCTTCGTAAACCAGAATGGCTTAAAATTAAATTAAATACGAATGAACAATATACAGGCTTAAAGAAAATGATGCGTGAAAAAAAACTTCATACTGTTTGTGAAGAAGCAAGATGTCCTAATATTCATGAATGCTGGGCGGTACGAAAAACGGCAACTTTCATGATTTTAGGAAGTGTTTGTACCCGAGCTTGCAGGTTCTGTGCAGTTCAAACAGGGCTACCATCAGAACTTGATTGGGAAGAGCCCGAACGTGTCGCAGAATCAGTAAAGCAAATGAACCTAAAACATGTGGTGATTACCGCTGTTGCTCGTGATGATTTAAAAGACGGCGGAGCAAAGGTATTTGCAGAAACTGTAAAGGCAGTGAGGCGGCAAAATCCATTTTGCAGCATTGAAGTTCTCCCCTCAGATCTGAATGGGGAATATGACAGCTTAAAAACATTAATGGATACAAGGCCAGACATTTTGAATCACAACATTGAAACAGTAAAACGCTTATCCCAAAAAGTTCGTGCACGTGCAACATACGAACGTTCATTAGAGTTTTTAAGGCGGGCAAAGCAAATGAATTCCACTATCCCTACGAAATCAAGCATTATGATTGGTCTAGGAGAAACAAAAGAAGAAATTATGGAAACAATGGATGATCTTCGTATTAACGATGTAGACATAATGACTATTGGTCAATATTTGCAGCCGACTAAACGACATTTGAAAGTCGAAAAATATTGGAGTCCAGAAGAGTTTGAAGAACTGAAAAACATTGCCATGTCAAAAGGGTTTAGTCATTGCGAAGCCGGTCCGCTTGTTCGCTCCTCCTATCATGCAGATGAACAAGTCCGTGCAACTAAGGCTAATGCGTAATCATTTTTCAATAATCCATTAAGAAAGGGGAGAATCAGATGATAGTCAAAATAAAGATAACAGAGGCAGCTATGAATAAACTGAAGGAAATGACATGTAAGGGTGCGCAAGTTCCTCGCATTGACGCTGATATTGCCGGCGGCTGCGGGGTGTCGGTGAAGTTCTCCCTCTTATTGGACGAGCCCCGCAGAAACGATGTAATTATTGAATATGAGGGAGTTCAGCTTAGATTAGATCATTTTACAAAACGTTATTTAGATGAAGAAACAGAAATTGATTATATAGAAGATAGTGGCTTTATTGTTGGAGAAAGCTTTGCATCCAATGCATGTGCCATTGAAATAATTTAAAGTATCATGATCGTTTACCTATTAATAGAATAGATCGTGTTTAATAAGTTAGTTGTTATCTTAGACTATCGATATATCTCTATGGTTATGAAAACAAAAGGGGGTAGTATTAGGTGAATCAAAAATATGACGTTGTTATCATCGGTGGGGGCACCGGTGGATATGTTGCGGCCATTCGTGCGTCTCAATTAGGATTAAAAACGGCGGTAGTTGAACAAGGTAAACTTGGTGGAACATGCCTTCATGCAGGTTGTATTCCAAGTAAAGCATTATTAAGAAGTGCAGAGATATATTCGAATGCAAAAAATGCAGATAAATATGGTGTTATTGCACCGGAAGTTGGACTGGACTTCTCAAAAGTACAGGCCAGGAAAGAAGAAATTACTGAACGCTTATTTAAAGGTGTACAACATTTAATGAAAAAAGGGAAAATAGATGTGTTTGAAGGGAAAGGGAGTATTTTACAGTCGAGAGATGTTTTAGTGAGATTTAATAATGATGAACGGGAAACAATATTAAGCTCTCGAAATATTTTAATAGCTACAGGATCTCGTCCAAGGACATTACCCGGCCTAGAAGCAGATGGCGAATATGTGATGACATCGGATGAAGCGCTACAAATGAAAGAGCTCCCAAATTCCATCATTATTGTCGGCGGCGGTGTTATTGGAATAGAATGGGCTTCGATGCTTATTGACTTTGGATTAGAAGTGACTGTGATTGAGTATGCCGATCGCATTTTACCGACGGAAGATAAAGATATTTCAAAGGAAGTACAGCGACTAATGAAGAAAAAAGGTGTGAAAATCGTAACAGGGGCAAAGGTGCTTCCAGAATCGTTAGAAAAAGGTGACGGTGTCTCTATAAAGGCGGAATATAAAGGAAAAGACACGTCATTTTCAGCAGAAAAATTATTAGTATCTGTCGGAAGATTAGCAAACATAGAAGGCATTCACCTTGAAAATACCAAAGTTGAAGTCGAACGTGTGATTCAAACAAATGAGTTTTATCAAACGAATGAGCCTAGCATTTATGCAATTGGAGATGTGATTGGAGGATTACAGCTTGCCCATGTTGCTTCACATGAAGGGATCATCGCCATTGAACATATGGCAGGAGAAAAACCAGTGCCACTTGATCAATCTCTTGTTTCCAAATGCATATATAGTAACCCGGAGGTAGCTAGTGTTGGGTTAACAGAAGAGGATGCAAAGGAGAAAGGGTATCAAGTAAAAACAGGGAAGTTCTCCTTCCGTGCGATTGGAAAGGCTCTTGTTTTTGGTGAATCAGACGGTTTTGTCAAACTCGTTGTTGAAGAAGAATCTAGTAAGTTGTTAGGAGCGCATATGGTTGGGCCACATGTAACCGATATGATTTCGGAAGCTGGTCTTGCACGAGTATTAAATGCAACAGCTATGGACATTGCACATACGATACACCCTCACCCTACATTAGCGGAAGCAATTGGGGAAGCTGCCCTAGCTGTATATGGTAAGGAAATACACTCATAGATATAAAGGATAGTAAAAAGAAGAGTTGAATACTTCTTCCTTCATGGGGGAAGGCGAACCATTTGATAGGTGGGAGTCAGTAAAAAAAATTCAAGGTCCATAGCCCTCCCTCACCGTAGTTCAAGATTGCTAGAAATGAAATTGTAGTAACGGTATTGTTCGGACACCTATAGCGGTTGAGTTTAGCCATCATTCTGAATTCGAAAGTTTTTACATATTTTTATTACAAATCTAAAGGATGGTGAGAGTCCATTGTATCAAGTAGTGAATGTTAATCGTGCTAAATTATTAATATCTTGTCCAGAGAAACCAGGTATTATCTCGGCCGTATCTAACCTTTTATTAGAAAACAGAGCAAATGTTGTTCATTTTGACCAACATACGACGGATCCACAAGCTGGTATGTTTTTTATGAGAATCGAATTTGATTTAAACGACTTTGATGCTTCCTATGCAAAACTTGAAGAGGACTTACATGTGCTGGCCCAGGCTTATGCGATGGAATGGAGCTTAAGCGGCAATAATAAAAGAAAACGAATGGCTATCTTTGTATCCAAAATGGATCACTGTCTTATGGAGCTTATATGGCGTTGGAAATCGAATGAACTTCCAGTGGAAATTCCGATGGTGATCAGTAATCATCCTGATTTAAAAAAAATAGTAGAAAGTTATGGCATACCTTATTATCATATTCCTTTAGCTCATGAAACGAAGCAACAAGCAGAACAGAAAGCAATAGATCTATTGAAAGGGAAAGTAGACTTTATTGCCTTGGCTAGATATATGCAAATTCTTTCCCCAACCTTTGTATCGGAGTTCCCAAATCAAATTATTAACATTCATCATTCTTTCTTACCGGCGTTTGTCGGTGCAAACCCTTATGCGAGGGCCTATAACCGTGGTGTAAAGTTAATTGGGGCAACTGCTCATTATGTTACGAATGATCTTGATGAAGGACCCATTATTCAGCAAGATGTAAAGCGGGTTAATCATAGACATACAATCGAAGAATTAAAGGTTACCGGAAGTCATGTGGAAAGACAGGTTCTTGCCCAAGCTGTTTCTTGGCATATTGAAGATAGAGTTATTATTCATGGTAATAAAACAATCGTGTTTGAGTGAATACAATATTATGATGCTTCAAAGATAGGAGATAAACTTTACACTATTTTTAGAGATTTTTCTCTACTAATTCTATTAGAGCAGACAAAATCCTCGACCTTGTGAGTATTTTGTCATATCTCAAAAGGGACATCATTACTATTTATTCCTATATTAATGCCACATTTCAATCTCTATTATAATTGAATTAATTCCATAAAAGGGTTTGCCTTCGTTTACCTAAACGAATAACAGCTCATTTTGTACATTTGTTGATTGAGCCGATTCACTGCTAATTTCGGAGGATTATAAATATAAACAAGCATTGTAAGTTCGAAATGTACTTTACCTTTTTCGCCTGTTCGATAGCTGAAATTATTATTAGTTGAATAAACTCTTTTTTTAGCATTGACGCACTCAACGGCCGTTCTCGTCTTGTAAAGCTTTTTCCCTGCTTCTGAGCCATAATGTAACCGGGGCGGCCACACCAATCGCAGGGTTTGGAGTTTTGTACGATTTCAATGATCCTGTAAAGGTGACTTATCACAGCTGGGTTATGTGCAAGTTGTGGGAGATTCGGTAGGTTTCCTTGGTAATCGTATTCAAAATTAAAAGATTAGGCCCTTTCACGAATAAGGGCGAAAGAAGAACAAAAAGCGGCATAATGAAGACGGTTAAACAAATCTTTTCCCAGAAAAGGGGCATTACACGATGAAATACAGATCTGCATTCGATATAATCGGTCCCGTCATGATTGGACCTTCAAGCTCACATACAGCAGGAGCTGCCAGAATTGGCAGAGTAGCAAGGACATTATTCGGAAAGCAACCGAAGAAAGCCATCATTTCTTTATATGGCTCTTTTGCAAAAACATACAGGGGACACGGTACGGATGTTGCCGTCGTAGGCGGGATATTGGACTTTGATACGGATGATGAACGAATCCCTGCTTCTTTAACGATAGCGGAAGAAGCCGGTATGGAAGTTTCCTTTACAATCGAGGATACTGTGATGGATCATCCTAATACAGTCAAAATCAGACTGTTCGACGAAGATAAAGAATTAGAACTTGTGGGAATCTCAATTGGCGGCGGAACGATAGAAATAACGGAGTTGAATACGTTCAAGCTTAAATTGTCGGGTGAAAACCCAGCCATTCTAGTCGTGCACAACGATGTTTTTGGAATCATATCCTCCGTTTCGACAGTATTGGCGAATCATGAAATTAACATAGGACATATGGAAGTTTCACGAAAAGAAAAAGGTCAAATGGCCCTCATGGTGATTGAGGTCGATCAGAAAATCAAGAGCGATATCATGAAGGAAATTGAAGGATTGGAAAATGTGTCGCAAGTCATAAGGATGGTTGAATGATAATCAGTAAAAGTGTTGGCATAGATATGGAGGTAAAAACATGTTCCGAAATGTAGCAGAGTTGGTTGAACTTGCTGAAAGTAAAAATGTAAAAATCGCGGAAATCATGATTTTACAAGAAATGGAGTTCTCAGGCTTGTCGAGAGAACAGATCATTGAAAAGATGGACAGGAATTTGACAGTGATGGAACAAGCGGTGGAAAGAGGTCTGAAAGGAGTGCAGTCCGTTACAGGTCTAACGGGTGGGGATGCCGTTCTTTTGCAAAATTATATCAAGTCGGGCAAGGCGCTCGCAGGCGATTTATTATTGGATGCCGTCAGTAAAGCTGTTGCGACGAACGAAGTGAATGCAGCAATGGGAATGATTTGTGCCACTCCGACTGCCGGTTCTGCGGGCGTTGTTCCCGGGACATTATTTGCTGTGAAAGAAAAATTAAACCCAACCCGAACAGAGATGATTGAATTTCTTTTTACTTCCGCTGCCTTCGGTTTCGTGGTCGCAAACAACGCTTCCATCTCTGGAGCGGCTGGTGGCTGCCAAGCAGAAGTGGGCTCGGCAAGTGGCATGGCCGCAGCTGCGATAGTAGAACTGGCCGGCGGTACACCGAGCCAAGCCGCAGAAGCGATGGCGATCACATTGAAAAATATGCTTGGACTGGTTTGTGATCCAGTGGCTGGATTGGTTGAAGTTCCTTGCGTGAAACGTAACGCAATGGGTGCCTCCAACGCGATAACGGCAGCTGATATGGCGCTTGCAGGCATTACGAGCCGCATTCCATGTGACGAAGTTATCGACGCCATGTATAAAATAGGATTGACCATGCCGGTTGCACTTCGCGAAACGGCAGAGGGCGGGCTGGCTGCGACTCCTACTGGGCGTAAATTGGCAAAGGAAATTTTCGGCATATAAATAAACCTACGCCTTAGGCTCAATAATGAAATCATTGTCCTCAAAAGTTTGCTCTGTATTGCAATAGCATTGGAGAAAAAACAAAGTCACTTCTAGGTGCAAAATTAAACCTGTTCATGACTAATCAGGGATATAAGGCGAACCCACGCTTTAGTTACGGAACTTACGGTTTCAGAGGAATCGGCTAAGTCATATATTGTAGGACTGACACCCTTTGAATATCAATCCTCGATGACGGAATTAGAGTTTTTTTTATGAATTTAAGCTTACCATTGCATTTAATAATGTGGCTGCAACTGACACAATTATTGTTAAAACATCAATTATTTATGTAAAAGATAAGGTTGGATGATTGATGATGTTAAGTTTATTGGTTAAATTGACTGGGCGTAAATAAAAAATAAAGTGCACTAAAGACAGACAGCAAAAGCATAATATTTCTTATTAGACATAGTATACTGATAGACGATTTTCAATATATCAAAGACTGTCTTTTTCACAAAGTGGTGGGATTTCGCCCGTTTTTCTGTAGGAGGGTAAAAAGGCGAAGCAGTATCTTTGCTAACTCTAGGATGCTTTTTTGTATCGCTTTTAACATTAGTAATAAATAATCTTTGATGATATAAATGGTTGATATAAATGGCTTTATATTCGCTGAGTTCTTGTTTTTTCGTGGTGAGGAGTTGCTGCCGCATTAGAAACATGGTGGAGAAACAGAGGGGGATGCCAATCAGTTGTCCATAGAGATGACATTCTAATGCTCTCTTGATTTCTTTACAATAATCTATTTCTAAGAAAGATTTTCATGTTTTAAAGAACTTGTCAACGTAATGAATAAAGATCGTGATCGTGTCCTGTTGAGATGTTCATTACCTCATTATTAAATCTTTGGCTTGATACTTACTCGTCCATTGAACAAAATTTACTTTTTTTGGTCAGCTGTTGGAGAGCTTGTGGGGAAAAAAATCGTTGTAATTCCTAAGAAAAGAGTAAAAGTTCATTTGGAATCTCGCTACACAAAAAAACACCTTCCTTCCCCATCATATTACATAAAAAAATAGCGTTTTTTTCATTTTAGGGATTATGATTTGCCATAGCTTGATGGGCTGTGGTAAGAACCCAGTAAAAAAGGTGAATGTTCATGTCTAAAACCAGTAATAGAAGATTCTTATCAAATCAGTTTGCAAAATATTCGCCATCATTCACAGCATATTCATTTAGGAATTGAAATTCTTCTTGTGATTCAGGGAGAAATTGAGGTTATCGTCAATCAAGATTCCTACCATTTGGCAGAAAATGATCTTCTGCTTATTAATGCTAATGATGTCCATACCGTAAAGGGGCATGAAGACAATGTAGTCTTGCTGTTGCAGTTCCATCGAGAAGCATTATAAGGATATTCATGGGTGTTATTTCGACTGCCATTCATCCAAGAGAATAATGGGTTATATAAATGAAGGATGAAAGAATTAGGGACATCTTTACTTTTATTGAAAAAAATTATTGCAAACCGATGTCATTTGAAGGGATTGCCAAGCGGCAAAATTTATCCCTATACTGTCACTTTAGGAGTTATTTTGCACTTATTATAGGCGATATTTTGCACAACCAACTTTAAAAAAACAGCTACTTTCACGTAAGAAGATTAGATGGGATTCATAATTATTATATTCAATCATTTATAGAACTATTGTGATCGGTTTAGTAAAAAAAAGCGACTTCTCATTAGCAATCGCGCCCTTTTCTTGAATAAGACTAACCTTCCATTAGTTATTTTGTTGAATATTAGGTATGTAAGATATTTAATAAATCTACTGACGCCAACAGTTCTTCTCGACGAGTGGTACACATGGGCAGTTCTCGAACAGTTGAAACTATGTTATCTAGAATATTAGATAATATAGTTTCTTGCGTTTGAGTATCTAATTCACCATCCATATATTTTTTAATGATAGTTGAGTCCAATATTGGTTTGGGTTTTTCAGTGGTAATAATCTCTACAATAACATCGAACTGATCAACAATAAATGTTACAGCTTTTTCTATGGGCAAAAACTCTTCAGGTAAAACGAAAGAGATATATTCTTTCAAAATCACCTTAAATATTATCACAAGATCTCCGATGTAATCTTCAATCTTTTCCCCATAACTTGTAATAATGCCAATTTAGCATCAGTGCTCTACGACTTTGTAGAAATGAACGAAACTTTTCATCGGTGTATAGGGGTAATATGTAAATTTTACAACGCGAAGAGTGAGGATTTCCACTTAATTGTTTTTTCGTTGGCATCCCTTCTGAAAAAAGAACTAGCCATTAGCTAGTTCAATTCCATATCAAAACTTCTCCTATATCTTTCGTCTAAACCATACAAATAAACATTTGTCCTGCGCAAATAGGTCAGACCTTTTGAACGGGAACTTGAATTTCAAAGGTAATCTCGTTTGGTTTATCTGTGATCGTAATATCAACATGCATAATTTGCAGCGCATCGCCGGTAATTTGATAACCACCTTCATCAAGATAATCAAATATTTTACTCAAGCTTTCGCTTCGGTTCCATAGTAATTCTCCGTTATATCGGATACACGCAAATAACCCAGCCGGAACGATCCGTTGGTACTGTTTTGGTATTTTTTCTTTACTTTTTGCCACAACGAAAATGACTGATGGTTCTTCAAAACGTTTAGTTCTAAGATCCGCTTCCTGAATGAGAATGCCTAGTCTGTTACTGGCCAGAATCGGTGTCTTCTCAGCAAGCATATTTTCTAGCCTTATAACACCATAACAGAGTTCCAAATTAGTATTGATTTTTTCATTCAATGTAATTAACTTCCTGCGTCCTAATTCACGAAACATAACCGTTTGAAGTTCCTTTTCTCTTGCTACGTGATCCAAATATACAATTTTTTCGCGGATATTTTCCTCCAAGTCTGTTAATTCGTTCAGCTTTGAAACAAGATCTGCGTGCTTTGCTTTAAGAATGTCCAAAGACTTACTAAAATTGCGTTCATTGAAATAATCCTTTATTTCGTCCGTACTCATTCCAAGTTGCCGTAATTCTTTGATGGTTCCTAAAACCTCGTACTGGAAAATAGAATAATAGCGGTATCCCGAATGTGAATCGATATATTGCGGCTTGAATAAGTTAATCCGATCATAATGGCGCAAGGTCTCCGCAGTCATCCCTCGTAACTTTGCCATCTCACCAATTGTTAATTTTTCTTTCAGTTTAATCGCCCCCTTAAAAAATATAATACAGGTGTTGACCTTTGTGTTACAACAACCTTTATAATCAAAATACACAATAATTTAAATCTTCTGAGTATTCTTTATAAATGTGAGGGAGCTGATTATGAAACGGAAGAAACTTGCTAGAACACTTACTTTGTCACAGGTTGTTTTTTTAGGGATTGCTTGGAATAACCCCATGGTATTTTTTAATACCTATGGAATAGCTGCCGTAACCTCACATGGTGTAATTACGGGTGCGTACATTATTGCATTTCTAGCGATACTGTTTACAGCCCTCAGCTACGGAAAGATGGCAAAAGCATATCCTATCTCAGGTTCAGCTTATACATTTACTCAAAAGTCTATTAATTCTGAAGTTGGGTTTCTTGTAGGTTGGACAATTATGCTTGATTATATTTTAACACCTATGGTGACGTGTTTGATGTCCACTGTCTTTTTAAGTGCAGTGTTTCCAGGGATTCCACATTATGTGTGGATTATTCTTTTAACTACTATCATAGTTGTACCAAGCATACTAGGGGTAAAGACATCAGCATCCGCAAGTAAAATTTTCGTTATTGCTCAAATCATTTTCGTTTGTTTTTTCTGGATATTAACCGTCAAAAATTTTTATTAGATGGAGTTGGGACAGGAACTCTTTTCTCGAGTAAACCATTATTCAATTCAGAGGTTCCCTTGTCAGTAATCTTAGCAGGCTCTTCAATTCTTTGTTTTAGTTTCCTTGGTTTTGACTCACTTACTACCTTGTCAGAGGAAACAATCAATCCTGAAAAAACCATCCCAAGAGCTATTATCATAATGTTGCTATTAATAGGGGTTTTGTATATTGGCTCATCCTACTTAGCACAATTGGTCTATCCGGGTTTTTCATTTGAAAACACTGATTCAGCAGCCATGGAAATCGCTATACTTGTTGGAGGAAACCTATTTAAATCATTATTTATTACTGCGGTAATTATTGGTAACTTTTCTTCAGGAGTTGCTTCAATTACAAGCGCATCACGTGTGTTATATGCAATGGGCCGGGATTCAGTATTGCCTGAAAATCTATTTGGTTATATTCATCCCAAATTTAAAACACCGTCACACGGTATTATCGTGATAGGAATAATTTCTTTACTAGGCGTCGTGTTAACTCTGGAGCAAGTCATCAAGTTTATCAATTTTGGAGGGCTCATTGCTTTTACATCTGTTAATCTATCTGTCATCGCCCATTATTTTATAAAAAATCAGAAACGATCTTTTAACAGTTGCATAAGGTATTTATTTTTACCGTTCATTGGCGCAGTATTTACTATGTGGTTATGGTCACATTTAGAAATAGAGGCATTGATTCTTGGAGGCATTTGGGTGATATGTGGCTTGGCATATCTTCTTTATATGACAAATTTTTTCCGCAAGCCTCTTCCTGAGTTTCATTTTGATGAGGAGATCATTCCTCAAGAGGTAGAAGATATGAATGAAAAAATTCTTTCCCAAAAGGTAGAAGACTTTTAATCCGTTTTTTACACTGAAGTAAGTATATGTAACTAAAGGAGGTGTGAATATTTTGAAAATAAGGAAAAATGAAAGCGTTACCTATTTTTAAAGCGGGATTGTTAAAGTAAGAATAACGAACAGGAGGTTTTTTCAAATTGTTGAAGCTGAAAAAGTTTATAAACGGTGAGTGGATGGATTCTTTGAGTAAACAAACGAGTAATGTTGTTAACCCCGCAAACGGCAAGATCATTGCGGAGGCTCCCAACGGAAATGCAGAAGATGCCCGGATGGCCATTGATGCGGCACGAACCGCATTTGATTCCGGGATTTGGTCAGACCTGCAGGCTTCGGAACGGGCTTCCTATTTATTTAAAATAGCAGAGAAAATTGAAGAACATGCATCTGAGCTTAGCCAACTTGAAACAGCCAATACCGGAAAACCTCTTAAAGAAGCAGAGTTTGACATTGCGGATGCAGCGGATTGTTTTCGTTATTATGCCGGCTTAGTCACAAAACCGGACGGCCAAACGTATCCTGTTTCCGGTCCTGTACAGGCCATGGTTGTTCGAGAGCCGGTAGGGGTATGTGGACTGATCGCTCCGTGGAATTTCCCTTTACTGACAGGAGCCTGGAAAATAGCCCCTTCCCTTGCTGCAGGAAATACGATTGTATTTAAAACATCCGAGGTCACTCCGATTACAACTACTAAATTATTTGAGATTATCGAAGAAGTTGGCATACCAGATGGCGTTGCAAATCTAGTTATGGGTGGTGGTGCAACAGTAGGAAATGAACTAGCGGAAAGCGATAAAGTTGATATGGTTTCGTTCACTGGCAGTACATCGACAGGCAGAAGCATCATGAAAGCAGCAGCTGGAAATATTAAAAACATTGCACTCGAATTAGGCGGCAAGTCACCAAACATCGTTTTTGCCGACGCAGACTTTGAGACAGCTCTAGATTATGCTTTATATGGTATTTTTGTCAACGCCGGCCAAATTTGTAATGCAGGATCGCGTTTGCTGCTGGAAGAGAGCATTCACGACAAGTTTATCGATAGACTGAAAGAAAAAGCGAAAAAGATCCGGGTCGGCCCTGGTGATCAACCGTCTACACAAATGGGTGCCCTTGTCAGTGAAGCGCATATGAATAAGGTACTCCAATATATTCAACTTGGCATAGAAGAAGGGGCGACATTAGCCTGCGGCGGCAAGCGTATCACAAGCTATGGACTTGAAATGGGCTATTTTGTTGAGCCGACGATATTTGTTGATACCAAACCGGACATGAGAATTGTTCAGGAAGAAATATTCGGGCCAGTACTGACCGTGCAAAAATTTAAAGGTGAAGCGGAAGCCATCCAGCTTGCCAATGATACTCCATACGGCCTCGCAGCAGGTGTATTTTCACAAGACGGCGCGAAGGCTTTAAGAGTGACTAAGAAAATAAGAGCCGGAATTACGTGGATTAATGCTTATAATCTAGCCTACAATGAAGCACCGTGGGGAGGCTATAAACAGAGCGGAATTGGCCGTGGGTTAGGAACTTTTGGTTTGGATGAGTTTAGTGAGGTAAAACAAATCAACATTAATTTAGAAGTGGAGCCAACCAAGTGGTTTGATCATTAAAAATGGATAAGTAGAAATAAAAAAGTAAAAGAGTAAAAGAGTAAAAGAGTGTGAGTCACTATACTATTACAATATTTGAAAAATTGAAAGGGGAAATTAATCATGATCTGGGATTTTAATTTCAATATTCCTACCTCTATAGAGTTTGGGAACGGAAAAGTTAAAAATATTGGGAAAAGAGCAAAAGAGCTAGGAGGAAAAAAGGCACTTCTTATTACCGATAAAGGACTTGCGCAAACTGGAATTTTACAAAAGGTTACCGATTCGTTAGACCAAGAAGGTGTCAATTATATTGTTTTTGATGAAATTACTCCTAATCCAAAAGATGTAGATTGCCATAGAGCCTATCAACAATTTAAAGACGAAGAAATAGATCTTTTGATAGGTCTTGGCGGCGGAAGTTCGATGGATACAGCAAAAGCAATTGGTACACTTTTAACCCATGGAGGAGAGCTTAGAGATCGTTACGGTTTTAATTTACTAGAGAGAGAAATCACTCCACTTATTTGTATTCCTACAACTTCAGGTACTGGAAGTGAGGTTACAACAGGTTCTGTCATTACAGATACAGTTACAAAACAGAAAGAGGCTATACTTGACATTAGACTGGCTCCGAAACTAGCAATTTTAGATCCTGAATTAACTCTAACTCTGCCTAAATCTATTACTGCTGCTACTGGAATGGATGCACTTACACATGCTATCGAAGCTTATACCAGCAATATTGCTGAACCCATTTCCGATGCTCTCAGTCTTTATTCAATTGAATTAATTGCTAAGTACCTTCCGTTAGCTGTAGAAAATGGGAACGACTTAGAAGGACGGAAAAATATGCTTGTAGCCAGTTTAATTGCAGGTATGGCATTTAATCACGCGGATCTTGGTGCTGTACATGCTATGGCTGAACCACTTGGAGGTCTTTATGATACTCCACATGGGGTAGCAAATTCTATCTTTCTTCCACATGTTTTTGAATTTAATATTCCTTCAAACCCTGAAAAGCATGCAATTGTAGCTGAAAAACTTGGAGCAAATAAAGAAGGTAAAACAATTGAAGAAACTGCCTATGAAGGTGTTGTATTGTTAAAAGAGCTTGCTCGTAAAATTGGCATTCCTGATTTTCGAGATTTAAATAATGTCAATCCTGAAGATTTCCCATTCCTTGCTGAAGGGGCAGCAGTTCATTTATGTACACAGACGAATTCAAGAAAAGTGACACGCGAAGATTATTTGGCATTATTCCAAAAGACTTATGAGGCGAAAAACACAACATTAATTTAACTATATAGATCGATTTAGAAAATTTGACATGACCAATTCTAAATGTTCCTCGATGGAATGAAGATGTGTCGAGTTATTAAGTGTTCATGTGGATTAAGAGTTTTTGAATCGGTGGTCAGCTTGATAGGAGTTTTAATTGGGCGGCCACCATGGCTTACATAAAAACTGGAGGTGTTTTTACAGTGTTAAATCTGAAAATGTTCATAAACGGTGAATGGATGGATTCTTTAAGTAAACAAAAGAGTCAAGTTGTAAACCCTGCAAACGGCAAGTTCATTGCAGAGGCTCCCAGGGGAAATGCAGAAGATACCCGAATGGCCATTGATGCGGCGAGAACCGCATTTGATTCCGGGATTTGGTCAGATCTGCCAGCTTCAGAACGGGCTTCCTACCTATTTAAAATAGCGGAGACACTTGAAGAACGTGCATCTGAGCTTAGCCAGCTTGAAACAGCGAATACCGGAAAACCTCTTAGAGAAGCGGAATTTGACATTGCGGATGCAGTGGATTGTTTTCGATATTATGCCGGTTTAGTCACTAAACCCGATGGACAAACATACCCGGTTTCCGGTCCTGTACAGGCTATGGTTGTTCGGGAGCCGGTAGGGGTATGCGGACTAATCGCTCCATGGAATTTCCCTTTACTGACAGGAGCCTGGAAAATAGCCCCTTCCCTTGCTGCAGGAAATACGATTGTGTTTAAACCAGCCGGGATCACTCCGATTACGACTGTTAAATTATTTGAGATTATCCAAGAAGTCGGCATACCGGATGGCGTTGCCAACCTAGTTATGGGCGGCGGGGGAACAGTAGGAAATGAACTAGCGGAAAGCGATAAAGTCGATATGGTTTCGTTCACTGGCAGCACAGAAACAGGCAGAAACATCATGAAAACAGCAGCTGGAAATATTAAAAACATTGCACTTGAATTAGGCGGAAAGTCACCTAACATCGTTTTTGCCGACGCAGACTTTGAGACAGCCGTGGATTATGCTTTATATGGAATTTTTGTCAATTCCGGCCAAGTTTGTAATGCAGGATCTCGTTTACTGCTTGAAGAGAGCATTCATGACAAGTTTATCGAGAGACTGGTAGAGAAGGCGAAAAAAATCCGGGTCGGCCCTGGCGATCAACCGTCTACAGAAATGGGGGCGCTTGTCAGTGAAGACCATATGAATGAGGTGCTCAGCTATATTCAACTAGGTATAGAAGAAGGGGCGAAACTAGCCTGCGGAGGCAAGCGTATCACAAGCGTGGGGCTTGAAAATGGTTATTTTGTTGAGCCGACGATATTTGTTGACACTAAACCTGACATGAGAATTGTACAGGAAGAAATATTCGGTCCGGTACTGACTGTGCAAAAGTTTAAAGATGAAGCGGAAGCCATCCAGCTTGCGAATGATACCCCATACGGCCTCGCAGCAGGTGTATTTTCCCAAGACGGTGCGAAGGCATTAAGAGTGATTAAGAAAATAAGAGCCGGAATTACATGGATTAATGCCTACAATCTAGCCTACAACGAAGCACCGTGGGGAGGCTACAAGCAGAGCGGAATTGGCCGGGGGTTAGGAACTTTTGGTTTAGATGAGTTTAGTGAGGTAAAACAAATCAACATTAATTTAGAAGTGGAGCCAACCAAGTGGTTTGATCATTAAAAATGGAGAAGTAGAGATAAATGAGTAAAAGAGAGTGAGTAATGCTTACATCGAAGAAATTTTTGACTAATAATAGAGGATGCATTTTTTTAATTTGCCAATATTTTAAAATTTAATAATTTTCAAATATTAATTCTGAAGATGGGCTTTAACAGAAAGAAAGCTGTCAGCCTACTTGATTATTTTACGAGTAAAAGACCAGTTCATCAAGATTTGTCTTTTTTAAGACCTAATAAGACAGCATAGTATATGAATTATATTCTCCGAGCTCTTTCTCAGTGGCGTTTACTAAGAAAAATCGAGTAATCAGAAAATATGTTGGTTCCTAGTAGTCATTATTGACTCCTAGTTTTATAGGTTGGCATGAAGCTTGCATATATTAACGAGTACGTAATACAAGTGGGAGGCAAAGTACATGTCGAATAATGAAAAACAACATCTTAATTTACCTTTTACCGGAATCTGTACTTTCGGGAAATATCCCGTATGTCCGGATCTAGATCAGCTAGATGCAGATGTAGCTGTCATTGGAGTTCCAAATGATATGGGAACACAATGGAAGTCAGGCGCAAGAATGGGTCCAAGAGGAATTCGTGAAGGCTCTACATTATATAGTTTCGGGTTAGATGGAGCCTATGATATTGAAAATGATATCACGTATCTTGGCCCGAAATGGAAAGTTGTTGATTGCGGCGATGTAGACATGGTACATGGGGATATGATGCAATCCCATGATAATACGGAAGAAGCCATTCGAAAAATCGTTTCAAAAGGTGCAATGCCGGTTGTTTTAGGTGGAGATCATTCCATTACAATTCCAGTAGGAAAGGGCTTGGGTGAACTCGGGCCATTTCATGTGATCCAGATTGATGCGCATTTAGACTGGGCAGATCACCGTTCAGGAATGCGGGTTGGACATGGAAGCTGCATCCGCCGCTTATCTGAAATGAATCATGTTCAAAAGATTTTTCAATTGGGCATTCGTGGAATCAGCAGCAGTAAAAAAGAAGATGTCGATGCTGCCAGAGAATACGGAAGTGTCATCTTGTCTCCCCGCCAAATGAGAAAGATGGGATTTGAACAAGTTCTGGAACTTATTCCAGCAGGTGAAAAATATTATATTACCATGGACATTGATGGCCTCGACCCATCAATCGCCCCTGCGACAGGCACACCTTCTCCTGGAGGCCTGCTTTATGATGAAGTCAACGAATTACTCCATGGAATTGCAAAAAGAGGAGAAGTAATCGGTTTTGATATGGTAGAAGTAGCTACACCTTACGATCATACGGGAATAACTGGACAAGTGGCAGCGCGCCTCTCATTAGACTTGCTTAGTTATGTTTTAAAAGAAAAAGAGAAAAACCAGGATGCAATCAGCGATCATCAAGAGCAGAACTTCATAAAGAAGCATTAGTCTGTTAAATTTGAAAGCGTTTGCTGATATAAAGTAATTTTCCTCCGTTTTATCTTTTTTTTAGTTTCCTGAATATGTAAAAATATAGAGGCAATATCATAAAAACACTTATGTAAATAATTGTTTATTCAGAATAACTATAGTTGTTCAAAAATAAAGGATGAAGATTGTGAGAGAGTGCAATGTAGACAGTGACCGAATGAGCAATTTCCATAAAAAATCTTGGAACAAATCTCTCAGGCAAAAGAACCACAATGGGACGCAACTCTGGAGAGCGCGTTTATAAAACGCCACAAAAGGGAATACTCTTTTTATCTGAGAGTTAAACTCTCAGATAAAAGGACAGAGAAGGGAATGTTACCATTACTCTTTTCTGTCCTTTTTTTACGTGCAAAAACAGGGGACATGATTTAGACTGGAGCAGCTATCTAAAAAGAGGAGGGAATAGGAATGAGTTTGCAGAAAATAATCAAACATCTCAAATGGGACACCATTACTATTTATACCTATTCCTATTCCTATATAATACCCACACCTCAATCTATATTATGATTGAATCAATTCCATAAAAGTAGTGCCCTCGTTAGAGTGATAGAATTTTAGTCATTCATTTCAAAAACGAATAACAGCCTTATTTTTGTGCATTTTTTGATTGAGGCGATCTACTGCTAATTTCGGAGCTTATAAAATAAAACAGCATCTTAAGTTCGAAATGTACTTTAGCTTTTTCGCCTGTTCGATAACTGAAATTATTAGTTGAAAGAACTCTTATTTAGCATCGACGGGTTCAACGGCCGTTCTCGTCTTGTAAAGCTGACCATGTAAACCGGGAGGGGCCAAACCAATCGCAGGGTTGGGAGTTATGTACGGTTTCCATTATCTTGTAAGTGACGGATCACAGCTGGGATATGTAAAGTTGTGGGAGCTTCAGTAGGTTTACTTGGCTTAATCATGTTCAGAATTTCCCATCTCTGCGAGTAGTAAATTAAAGAAGTCTTGGAGCCAAATAAAAAACGAGGAATTCAAATCATAATCCTTCGAAGTAGTACTAGAAGACATGTACATGTATAAGGTTAAATGTACAAACGAAAATTCAATTTCAAGCAGTGCTTGATCAGGTTTTCTCTAAGTATCGTGTTTTTGGAACTTATATTCAGTTGTCTCTTTACTAACCTTTTTAGAAATTACTGCATATGTGAAGATAAGGAAAATGGCAATAGAGCATGAACTCCAACTTTTACGGTAAAAACCCCCTTTTTCACAGATTGAAAATATTGTTGAGATTTCACTCTGAGAAAACCAAATTAAATTGTCATTTTTCCTACGATGTCCTCGCCTCAATAACTTATTCCAGCTGTACAATAACCAGTAATCGCTGGACTGTATTCCGAACAAGAACATGTTCTAACCGTTGTTGCTATTTTGTTTTGGTCTTTGTTTACCGTTTTTACAGGGATGGCTTGGTCCCTAATGTCCATGATTATCAACCGCTTTATGTTCGGTCTATGAAAAGGTGGGTATCCGGTAGCAATTTCCAAGGCGATTGCGGATGTTTTTCCTAAGGAAGAGCGGCCTAGTGCGCAGACTACAATGATGTCATCCAATTCACTTGGAGGCGTAATAGCACCGCTAATTGCCACACCATTACTTGTGTGGATCGGTTGGCAAAATCAATTTATTGTCATTAGTGGCAGCGTTGTTATGGTATTACTTGAAGCCGGAAAATAGGCAGGCGGACAGTTCCGGAAAAGGAGATTTTAGAGAAAATATCTTTTAAAGATTTAGTGAAGATTCCAATTGTATGGCAGTTTTCTATAATGTGGTTTGGGATGAGTCCGCTTATATTGGGACTTACTTCATGGATGCCTCCTTATCTAGTAGGAGAAAGAGGCTTTGACCTCCTGTCTATGGGTATGCTACCTCCATTCCAGGACTTACTGGCGCGATCGGCACTATAATAGGCGGTAAACTCGTCAGTCCTACTTATATGGAAAGGAAAAATATCTCGCTATTCTATGTTCTATCTTGGTCATTTTGTTGTATTTAATATTCAACGCACCATCCGTTACCCTTGTCATTACGTTTAAGTCTTTGTGTACGATTTCGCATAAAGTATTTTCAAAGAATAATATTGGATTGGCAATCGGGGTTATTAACCTTGGTGGGATGATCGGTGGATTCCTTGCACCGATGGTAATGGGCTATTTAATTGAAACATTCAACGGATCCTTTACATCAGCTTTCATTTATTTAATCATTTGCGCTGTTTTGACCATCATTGCTACAGTGGGGCTTAATTTGAAAAAGGTCTTTCCTTCGTCAAAGATCCAATGGCAATTAGCAGCGGAGAATACTCGTGATTTCAAGGACAACTTGCACTTGAATCCATCTCTATAATATGAACTGGTACTGGTGCACCACATATTATAGAGGTTACTGTTATAAATGACTTGAACTCCAACTTAGAAGACACGCGCTTCTTAATAAAAAGAAGATCTTGTTCCTCTTTAACTAACTTGCCTTACCTGCATGCCATCAGGCAGGGTAAGCATGTTTCTCATCTATTTTTATTACGCTAGGCTTAGACACGCACGAAAAGTCCAAGGCTTTCTTGAATAGGCGCTTGGCTTCTTGTTTATCCTTGATTTACATATATAAAAGTCAATTGTATTTGCAACGAAGAAAAGAGATTCTCAAATGAGTGATTGTATATTTTTAAAAAACGAGACAAAACGAGACAACAATCTCATTTTGTCTCGTTTTGTTTCGACTGAAAAATAGATAAAATCCTAATTTACCGACCTCCCATCTTGGCACGGCATTTGCAATATCAATATAAAGATTGACTCATTATTAATGATTGGGGGCTGAAAAATGGAAACGGTTCAATCGAATGAAATAAAGTTATCACAGGACAAGGCTTATTGGATGTACAAAAAAATGCTGGAGATCAGGAAATTCGAAGACCAAGTTCATGAATCTTTTGCAAAAGGGATTTTACCAGGTTTTGTCCATTTGTATGCTGGGGAAGAAGCGGTAGCTGTAGGAGTATGTGCTCACCTTTCTGAAAAGGACAGCATTACAAGCACTCACAGGGGGCATGGCCACTGTATCGCAAAAGAATGTGACCTTAACGGGATGATGGCTGAAATCTATGGGAAAGTGACAGGGCTTTGCAAGGGAAAAGGCGGTTCCATGCATATTGCCGATTTGGATAAGGGGATGTTAGGTGCAAACGGGATAGTTGGTGGAGGCTTTCCGCTCGCATGCGGTGCAGCATTAACTGCGAAATATAAAAAGACCGATCATGTTAGTGTTTGTTTTTTTGGTGATGGTGCCAATAATCATGGGACATTCCATGAAGGTATAAATCTGGCGGCAATTTGGAAGCTACCCGTAATATTCATCGCAGAAAATAATGGGTATGGGGAGGCCACGCCATTCAATTATGCTTCAAGCTGTAAAACGATAGCCGATCGGGCGATTAGCTACAATATCCCGGGTGTCCGAGTGGATGGGAAAGATGTATTGGCTGTGTATAAGGCTGCCGAAGAAGCCGTTCAGAGGGCTCGCAGGGGAGAAGGTCCATCATTGATCGAATGCGTTACTTATCGTAATTATGGACACTTCGAGGGAGATGCACAGAAATATAAAAAAGAACAAGACAAAAAGGAGCATAAACAAGAGAAAGATGCGATTTCCCTGTTTAGGAATTACTTACTCAAACAGAATCTGCTGGCGGAAAAAGAACTGATTTCTCTTGAGATTGCCGTTGAGGAATCTATTAAACAAGCAGTCAAGTTCAGTGAAGATAGCCCATATCCAGAGGCTTCCGATTTATTAAAAGATGTTTATGTATCCTATTAAATTATAAAAGGAGGAATTGAAATGAGTAGAAAAATCAGTATGTCACAGGCAATAAATGAAGCAATGGCCATGGCAATGAGAAAAGATGAAAATGTCATTCTTATGGGAGAAGATGTAGCCGGAGGCGCAGAGGTTGATCATTTGCAGGATGACGAAGCATGGGGTGGTGTTTTAGGTGTCACAAAAGGATTGGTTCAAGAGTTTGGCCGCGATAGAATCCTTGATACTCCCATTGCGGAAGCCGGTTATATGGGTGCGGCCATGGCAGCCGCTTCGACAGGCTTACGACCGATTGCCGAGCTAATGTTCAACGATTTCATTGGCAGCTGTTTGGATGAAGTATTGAATCAAGGTGCGAAGTTCCGCTATATGTTTGGAGGAAAAGCACAGGTTCCCGTGACAATCCGTACGATGCATGGTGCAGGGTTCAGGGCTGCAGCACAGCATTCACAAAGCCTTTATGCCTTGTTCACTAGCATTCCTGGATTGAAGGTAGTTGTTCCCTCATCCCCCTATGACGCAAAAGGGCTCTTACTTTCAGCCATAGAAGATAATGATCCTGTCATCTTTTTTGAAGATAAAACGCTATACAACATGGTCGGAGAGGTTCCGGAAGGCTACTATACAATCCCAATCGGCAAAGCTGAAATTAAAAGGAAAGGCTCGGATTTGACGGTCGTTGCCATCGGTAAACAAGTTCACACCGCGATGGAGGCTGCTGAAAAACTTACTGCTAAAGGCATTGAAGTTGAGATTGTCGACCCTCGGAGCTTGTCACCACTGGATGAAGAATCGATTCTCAATTCTGTGGCAAAAACAAATCGTTTGATCGTGATTGATGAAGCGAACCCAAGATGCAGCGTCGCAACGGATATTGCCGCACTGGTGGCGGATAAGGGATTTGACACGCTCGATTCGCCAATTAAGAGGATTACGGCACCACATACACCTGTACCTTTTTCTCCACCGCTAGAAGATATTTACCTTCCAACATCAGAAAAAGTGATACAAGTCGTTTCAGAATTATTGGGGGAGCCTTCCATTCTTAGGGTGTAAATAAATCAATATGATGCATGCTCCAGCTTTTTCGAATAGAACTGCAAAAGTTGGAGCAACAAAACCAAAGTTGGACACAGAAACCAATCTGAAGGGAGAAAAAAGTTATGGCGGTCGAAGTAGTAATGCCGAAATTAGGCATGGCAATGAAAGAAGGCACCGTTTCTTTGTGGAGTAAGGCTGTTGGGGATCCAGTCGAAAAAGGTGAGGCAATAGCCAGCATCAATTCAGAGAAAATCGAAATGGATATTGAATCTCCGGCGGAAGGTACGATTCTGAATATAGCTGTCCAAGAAGGACAAGGAGTACCTCCAGGAACCGTTATCTGTCATATCGGAAATCCGAATGAAGAAATAGTGATAGATGATCATGTTGCTGAACAAACTCAGTCGAGAATTGCTGAACAAGAAAAGCCGAAAACAAAAGAGTCACCCATTTTGTCAATGGGAGATCGTTTGATGATCACCCCGGTTGCACGAAAAATGGCACAGGCAGCGAATCTTGACATTGAGAAGATTCAAGGCACCGGGCCAGGAGGAAGAATCACTAAAGAAGATGTACAGAAAGTAATCGAAAAAAGGGATTCCATGTCGGTAAATACAACAGAAGAAAGAATAGTTCCTCCCCAACCTACTTTAGAGAGTCGGCAACAGATCCCTGTTACCGGAATGAGGAAAATCATTGCAAAACGTATGAAAGAGAGCTTGCAAAGCAGTGCCCAATTAACTCTAACGATGAAAGTTGACGTCACCGATTTATTCATTTTGCAAAAAAAGGCTACTGAAACGCTACAAAAACAGGAATCAACTAAATTGACTATAACGGACTTTGTTGCCAAGGCTGTCGTGCTTTCACTTAATGAGCATCCTAAAATGAATAGTGCTTATATTGAAGATAACATCATTTTGAATGAGCATATCCATCTTGGATTAGCGGTGGCCTTGGAGAAGGGGCTCGTTGTTCCTGTCATAAGAAATGCCGAAAATTGTACCCTAAGGCAGTTATCGAATAAAGGTAAGGAATTGGCCCGGTGTGCACGTGACGGTCAATTGCCTATTGAAGACATGCAAGGGTCCACTTTTACCATCAGTAACCTTGGGGCATATGGCGTTGAGCATTTTACTCCGATTCTCAATACACCGGAAACGGGGATACTGGGAATTGGCTCTGCTTATGATACCCCGCTTTATATTGGCGAAGAATTGGAGAGGAGAACGATCTTGCCACTCAGTTTAACTTTTGATCACCGTGTACTCGACGGGGCACCCGCTGCTGCCTTTTTACAAACACTAAAACGGTATTTAGAAGAGCCGATCACCGTGATTTTATAAAAAAGGAGGGAAAGCTCTTGAATCGTATAGCTATTATAGGCGGCGGTCCTGCTGGGTATGTAGCTGCAATCACTGCTGCCCAGCAGGATAAGGAAGTCATATTGGTAGTCGATGGGCCATTGGGGGGCACCTGTTTAAACGAAGGCTGTATGCCAACGAAGTCATTATTGAAAAGTGCCGATACGTATGACTTGGTGAAAAATGCCGGGCAAATGGGAATTCGCCTGCCCTCCAATTCGATTGAAGTCGATTGGGAAACCGTACAGGAACGAAAGAGAGATGTCATATCTAAACTAGTGAACGGCATTCGATATTTAATGAATAAGAATAAAATAAAAGTCATTCAGGGAAGAGCGTCTATCCTGACGAGCCATCGACTTCGGATCGAGAACGGAAATAAAAATGAAGAGATTGAAGCAAGTAAGATCATCATTTCAACGGGGTCCGAACCGATTCCTTTATCTTTTGCGCCGTTTGATGGTGAATGGATCATCCACAGTGGCCATGCCATGTCACTTCCTGCCATTCCCGATTCGCTGCTAATTGTCGGAGGCGGCGTCATCGGATGTGAATTTGCCAGTATTTATAGCAGGATGGGCACCAAGGTTACCGTTATCGAAATGGGGCCAAAGCTGCTTCCGGGGGAAGATGATGATATTACGAGCATCCTGCATGGAGAATTGAAAACCCAAGGTGTAACGGTCCATACATCCACATCTGTCAAAAGCATCAATGCAGCCAGTAAGACGGTATTTTTAGAGAAAAGCGATGGCGAATTGGAAGAACTTCATGCATATTACGTACTCGTATCAATAGGGAGAAAACCAAGAGTGAACGAAATGGGCTTAGAGGGAAATGATATTGATTTTTCCCGACTTGGCATTTCGGTGGATGATCGAATGCAAACAAGCAATCCATCTATATATGCTTGTGGTGATGTGATAGGGGGCATACAACTTGCCCATGTCGCTTTTCATGAAGGGCGAGTTGCGGCTCTAAATGCCTGTGGTCAATTTGCACAAGTTAATTACCGGGCAATCCCTCGCTGCATTTATACCTCCCCGGAGATTGCAAGTGTAGGCTTGACTGAAAAAGAAGCGCGTAAAAAATATGGGGAAATTAAAGTTGGTGAATTCGCTTTTTCGGCAAATGGGAAAGCAATCCTTTCCAATAAACCGGTAGGAAAGGTCAAAGTCCTAGTGAACCCACAATATAATGAAATTCTAGGTTTTACCATTGTTGGTCAACATGCGACAGAATTGATTGGTCAAGGTACGGTCATGCTGCATGCAGAAATAACGGCAGATATGATGGGAGATTTTGTAGCGGCACATCCAACCTTGTCGGAATCCATACATGAAGCTTTTTTGAACGTTGTAGGTCAAGCTGTGCATTCATAAAAAAATATAAATAAGCTTTTTTTGACAGAAGGGAGATTTTTGTATGGCTAGCGGTCAAAGGACGGCGGTAGTCACTGGTGCCGGACGTGGTATCGGACGTGCCATTGCATTAAGATTAGCTCAAGATGGATTGAATGTGGTCATTAACGATGTCAATATGGATACGGCTGAATCGGTCGTGAATGAGATCAGGGAAATTGGACGTGAAAGCTTTGCCGTTAAAGCGGATGTAAGCAATAGACGGGAAGTATTCGATATGGTGAATCAAGTTGTGGAACGTTTTGGACAACTTGACGTTATGGTTTCAAATGCAGGAATTGCTCAAATAATGCCTCTATTGGAGGTAACTCAAGAGGATCTGGAACAGATTTTCAATATAAATGTAAATGGTGTCCTCTTTTGCCTGCAAGCCGCTGCTGAACAAATGAAAAAGCAAGAAGGCGGAAAAATTATAAGTGCTGCCAGCATCGCCAGTTACAAAGGCTTTAGTTTATTAGGTACATACTCGGCCACAAAATTTGCCGTAAGAGGCATTACACAAGCGGCAGCACAGGAATTGGCCCAGTTTGGCATTACGGTGAATGCATACTGTCCAGGAATTGTCGGGACGCAAATGTGGGATTTAATCGATGAAAAAATGGGCCAATATATGAATCTTGCTAAAGGTGAAACATTTAAAAAGTTTACAGATTCCATAACCTTAGGACGCTCTGAAACCCCAGAGGATGTTGCGAAATTCGTATCTTACCTTGCTTCACCGGATTCGGATTATATGACAGGGCAATCCATCATGATTGATGGTGGGGTTATATTTTCATAAAACTAACGCATTATATTGTTAGAAGGAGAAGCATCGTGTGAATGATCACATGATGCTTTTTGTGTAAACTAAATCTATATATTGTAAGCGAATACATAATCTACTATAATTAAATGGACCTCGATTAACATCTTATTTTATACTCCATGGTATTTTTCCTCTAGATTGACTGTTCGAATGAAGGTTTAAACCAAATGATTAGAGGAGGATTATATGCTATCCACTAGTTGTTATCTACGCACATGGGAACGCTTTGTCAGTGAAGGGGTTCTCGATTCAAATCGTCTGAACAAGCGAATAATGGAATCCTGGCATCGCTGCAAAAAAGAACAAGTCAACCCATACCTTAACAAAGGCAAACACATTTTGACGACTGAATTATTGGACATTCAAAGAGAAAAAAACTCCTTCCTATTAGAAGTGGCATCACCCCAATTAACTAGGATGAATCAATCGATAAAAGAATCTGGAATGATGGCTCTATTGGTCGATCCGGATGGATATGTCCTTTCACTTTCCGGAAACGAGAAAATCCTCGAGGAGGCAGGAAAAATAAATTTTGTGGAGGGCGTATGCTGGACGGAGGGTGAGGTCGGAACGAACGCAATTGGAACAGCTTTGAAAACGGGTGAAGCCGTAATGATCCAAGGTACCGAGCACTATTCAATTGCCTCCCACAAATGGAGTTGCTCTGCCATGCCCATTTTAAATGAAGACGGTAAGATATTGGGAGTTTTGGATATATCTTGTCCAGTAGATTATTTCCATCCCTCCATGCTGGGTATGGTAGCCAATTTGGCGTATACGATCGAACAGGAAATGGGAGTGCGTTCCTATAAAAAGGAGCTGGCACTGACCCAGCACTCGATAGAACTTGCAGAGACCTATCCGGATTTGCCTTTTATCGTTTGTAATCATAAAGAAATGATAATCTCCGCCAGTAAACAGATTCGCAAAAAAATTCCTCAATCCATTGGTATGGCATTGGCTGATCTATTAAATCATGGATATCGAATCGTAAAGGAAAATCCGCTTCTATCCAAAGAGGATAATAGGATTTCAGGTAAGTGTTTATTCTTATCAGAGAATCATGGTCATGAAACCAATAGGCTTTTCCCTGCTTCAATGCCTGCAGAAAGGTTTGCCTTCAAAGGGGAAAGCGGGATTAGCGAATCCTTTCATAACACATTACACAAAGTGAAGCTTGTTGCACCGACAGAAGCCAATGTGTATATATCTGGTGAAACAGGGGTCGGGAAAGAGCTTATTGCCATGGCCATTCATGAAAATGGCTTCCGTAAAAAAGGACCGTTCGTCACGATAAATTGCGGAGCCATACCTAAAGATTTAATGGAGAGTGAATTATTCGGGTATGTTGATGGTGCTTTTACAGGGGCTAAACGGCAAGGGTACAAAGGGAAGTTCGAGCAGGCAAATGGAGGGACCATTTTTCTCGATGAAATCGGTGAAATCCCTTCAGCGATGCAAGTTGCCTTACTGCGTGTACTTCAAGAAAGAAAAATCGTTCCAATCGGTGGCACAAAAAGCATTTCATTGGATATTCGCATTATCACTGCAACACACCGTAATCTTGAAGAGCTTGTCAATGAAGGGTCCTTTCGGAAGGATTTATACTATCGGTTGAACGTTTACCCCATTCATGTACCTCCATTGAGAGAAAGAATTGAAGACATTCCTTATCTAGTCAACTACTTGTGTTCGAAGAATAATTGGAATATTCCATTAACCGAAGAATTATTGATACATTTAAATGATTACAATTGGCCAGGCAATATTAGAGAACTGCAGAATGTACTTCAGCGATTGACCATCTTACTTGCAGAAGGACCTCTGGATTATGCTAAAGTGTTGAATTCCATGCATTCACAGGCCGTTACCCGACATGATGATTTCCCTTCATGGGATGAACATGGTAAAAAAGGCATCAAGGGAAATGAACTGACAATCCGTGAAAAAATTCAACGGGATTTAATGATAGAGGCATTACAAAAATCAAGAGGAAATGTAACGGCTGCAGCAAAGTTGATGGATATACCCAGAAGTACATTTTACAAGCGGCTTCATAAGTATGGGATATAGACATGGCGTGTGTACATTATGTAAGAAGAGTAGATTGATAGAAATCCATGGAAAATGAGAGGGGTATGGCAAATGAAAACAAGAATTACAGAATTATTGGGGATTGAATATCCGATTATTTGCGGCGGGATGTTTCATGTTGGCCGAGCCCCGCTTGCAGCCGCCGTTTCAGAAGCGGGGGGACTAGGCATCATAACTTCGAAAACACAGGTGACACCAGAAGGTCTACGTGATGAAATACGCAAAGTGAAAACTATGACCAAGAAGCCCTTTGCTGTCAACCTGAACCTGTTTCCAAGTCAAACGGCAACTCCGAATGATGAGTTCATCGATATTTTAATTGACGAAGATGTAAAAATTGTTGAAACGAGTGGCCGAAGCCCAGAAAGTTTAATGCCCAAACTTAAAGAGCACGGCTTTACCGTGATACATAAGGTAGCGAACATCAAAAACGCAATGTCGGCTGAGAAATTAGGAGTCGATGCCATTATAATTGTAGGGAATGAAACAGGCGGACATCCAGGCATGGGGGATGTAGGAACGCTTGTCATGCTCCCTAGAGCCGTTGACTCCGTTACTATACCAGTAATAGCAGGCGGAGGATTTTCGGATGGCAGAGGCCTGATTAGTGCCTTGTCACTCGGTGCTGAAGGTATCGTCATGGGGACTCGCTTTATGGCAACGCAAGAAGCACCGATCCATGATAACGTGAAGCAGTGGATGGTATCTGCCAATGAAATGGATACGGTTGTCATCCAACGGAATATAGGCAGTCCGTCACGTGTAGCATTAAATGCAGTCAGTAAAGAAGTTGACAAACTTGAAAATGAAGGTGCCACTATAGAGGAATTGATTCCACTGATTACGGGACAACGAAGCAAGAAAGTATACTTTGAAGGAAATTTAGACGGAGGAATCTGGTCTTGCGGTCAATCCGTAGGACTGATAAAAGAAATATTGACCGTCAATGAACTAATAAAACAAATCGTCCAAGAAGCAAAAACCTCGTTCGAATTCATCCAAAGCCGTATCGAATCCATTCGAACATGAATAATGTATCAGGAACATGAGATCAAGTGCTATTTCGTGTTCCTTTTTTGTCTATTAGACATAAGGTTGAAGGAAAAACTCGTTTAATCGAAACTCTAACGCGAAATGCCCCTTCAAATAAGAAAAAAAGGTACATAACTCATCAATAACTTGCTAACCAACTTTCCTCAACTTCTTAATAAAGACTTTTGTAAAAGAACCAAAGAAATAGGTAATCAACATTTCGTGATTAGAGTTTACATAACATTATTATTCCGTTTTATAAAAATATGTTGTCATCTCGCATTAACTTATAATCTGCCTTGATTTGTGAAACCTTGTAATTCATTTATATGTAAAAATCGACTTTTACGAATTACATATAAATGAATTACACCCATTATACCAAAGAACTGATTGCTGAAGGTAGGAAGTGTTTTTTAACAAAATCAATTTGAAGGTTTACTTTATAGCCTTTGGCAGCTTCCTTGCAATTATGAAAGCAGTTCCTTAAAATCGTAACCTTTACTTAAAAATAAGTTTAAAAACAGGCGGATTGTTCATCATTTATTAAAGGTTATTCATGAAATAGGCAGTTATAAGTTTAAAGAGAGATTATATTGCTAAATAGAGGACCCTATAATCACTTTCAGGAAGAAAAAGCGGAAATTTCAAGATAAAAACCCTTAGAGTTGTTATAAGGGAAAATATATTAATATAACTTTTTAGAAGTGTTAACCCGTGATTTTTCTCATATTGCCATATATTATATATATCAGAATAACAAAATTGGTAAATCAGGTCAGTTAAGCGTAATGTTTTGAAAACTATAGAATTTCAAATGAGCAACTTGAATAAAAAGATTAGAGGGGTCTCAGCAGAGCGGCGTTATTTTTATTAATAGAAGGGGGGAATCGTTTATTTACTTCATGTCTATATCTTCATACACAACAACTGAAGATTTATCCAAATTCTTTGTATCGAGAAATACTGAAACCGGTTTTTACATGAAGGAAAAACATAATATAGATTAGAATTAATACAACAAAATGATTTGAGATCCTTAGAGTCAAATGACTAAGTATAATAAATAATAAGTGAACTAAAACGATTAAGTGATTAATCGTAAACAAACAAAATAGACAAAAACGAAAAATGTTAGCCATTAACAGATAAATTACGATTGAGAATAAAAACCTGAAATTTAATTGACATTTGAGAATTAAATATTATGGGACTTAACTCATTGTGAAATTAGCTTAAATCCAAGCAAAATTCACTGCCAATATTTAATCCCAATATAAAATTGAAGATCAATCATTTTTTTCTAACTAAACGTAACAAGATTTACTTAAAGTATTAGTTAACAATGAGTAATTAGATAAAAAGATAATAATAAATAATTGTGCAGATAATTATAAAAATTTGCATTTCGTCTCACTAAGTTAAGTATTCTTAAGATATGAGATAAAATTAACAATAAAAATATAACTTCCTATAATATATATTATGTAAACTAGATACAAACATAATAGTACCAAGTGGTCTCAGCTTCAAGTTCCCATAAGATTCATTGTTGTCCCCTAACTTGGCTCAAGTTGACTATAATATTCAATGCTGCTTCCGATTAGTCGGTTAGTACTCATAATAAATGGATTCGAACATAATTCCTTGGGTTGGACAGAATAATTCCCAAGAGGAATGATAATTATGAATTACGTTCAAGCTTCGGATGATTATCTCACTTAGAAGTTGAGAAAAATTACTCCTTGAACACTTTAACTAGTTACGCATTCGATTTAAAGCTCTACGGTGAGTTATTAACTGCTAACAACCGATCATTAGACTTAGATGAGCTCACGTCGTCCAGTGTGCGTCGTTTTGTGCAAGATCAGTCATCAATCATAGTATTAAGCCAAGAACGCTACAACGCCGCATTTCGTGCTTAAAATCATTTAGTAAATATTGTCTAAAAGAAAATTACATGAAGTCTGACTTCACAGCAGGTATTCAAGCACCTAAAGTCGATAAGAATTTACCTGAATATATGACCTTACAGGATCTTCAAAAGTTATTTACCTATTTAGAGCATGATCCACGACCCCAAAGAATTAGAAATGAATTAATGTTTAAACTACTTGGAACAACAGGAATGAGACGTCAAGAATTAGTGGATTTAACATGGGAGTAAGTAAATTTAGAAAATCAAACGATTTTAGTTCGAGGAAAAGGGAGAAAAGAACGCCTCCTTCCCCTTCATCCCATTGTCTTTCCGTTATTTCAAGACTATAAAGAACTCTTTTAAAGCAGCAAAAACATTATAGTGAACCAATCTTTTATAATCAAAAAAATAAGCCTTTAAATCCGCGTGGATTGCACAAAATATTTAAAGAGGTTTTAGAACGAGCTGGTTTACCCGCTCACCGATTCTCTCTGATCCATTTGAGGCATACGTTTGCTACCTTACTATTGCAAGAAAACAAAGATAAAGTGGATTTAAGAACGTTACAGGAATTATTAGGCCATGAAAGTCTTGCTACTACGAGTATGTACACCCATATAGATTTTGAACAGAAGAAAAAAGCCATAAACAGTTTTTTTATTAGTTAATTAAAAGTTACCGCTGAAAACGGCAAAATAGATGCCGTTTTTTGATTATGTTAACAACTTTAACCTTACATCTTTCCACTTTAACAACTGTTCTATGATTTGTTGTTGAACAAGACTATCCGCGTCCGAGGAAATATAAAATGGACCAGCCTGCTACCAGAGCATATTAAAATGCTTCGGAACTACTTTCACAAGGAATATTATGACGTCCCCGATCTTGGTTAGATGAACAGCAATTGAAAGAAATGAATAGTTAATTTGAAGAATGCATGGTATATCCTTCCCGCTTTCCTTTACGGTGTACAATAATGGCTCGGTGTAAACCATTTTCTGAGTGTCATTTATGAATATAGATGTGTACATAGGCTTCTCTTTGGAACTACAAAAGACGTGAAATGATTATGAAGCCAGGCATGCAAAGTTTATATATTGGTCACAAAGGACGAACAGAACATGGCACGATCAAAGATTTCCACTTTCATCATTTGTTCTCTCCCCTTCTTATATAATCATTTACTTATGCTATGGATAAAACGAAAGCCGAGTGATTACTCGGCTTTTCAGTTTTATTTATACTCCCGTTTTAGAGAAACGTTCAATTCTTTCTCCGATTTCATCACGAACACGTTGGAAGGTCGCCCATTTTTCTTCATCGGTCCCTTCCGCTCTTGCTGGGTCATCAAAGCCCCAATGTTCACGTCTCACATGCGGTGGCGTCATGGGACATTTGTCCGCCGCATCGCCACATAATGTGACCACAAAATCGGCATTATTTAAAATGTCAGGGTCAATGATATCGGAAGTTTGATTGGTAATATCCATTCCAACCTCGTTCATCGCTTTAACAGCTTTCGGATTTAACCCATGTGCTTCAATTCCTGCACTTAGAACTTGCCATTCGTCTCCTAGATATTTCTTACCCCATGCTTCAGCCATTTGACTTCTGCACGAGTTACCTGTACATAAGAAGTAAAGTGTTTTTTTAGTCATGTTGTTTCTCTCCTTTATGAGTAAAATGATGTGTTTAGTGAATAATGTTCAACCATATATATAGGCCAACTAATGTGATGAACAATGTTGGGATGGTTAAGATAATACCCGTTTTAAAGTAGGTTCCCCATGAGATTTTCACGCCTTTTAATGAAAGGACATGCAGCCACAATAAGGTAGCCAGAGAACCAATCGGTGTAATTTTTGGTCCCAAGTCCGAACCGATGACATTGGCATAAATAAGGGCTTCCTTAATCGCGCCCGTTGTATTCGTGTCGGAAATAGCCAGAGCGTCTATCATGACCGTCGGCATGTTATTCATAAGCGATGAAAGAATAGCTGCGATGAATCCCATTCCGACAGTAGCAGCGAATAATCCTTGATCAGCCGTCACTTGGATTAGGTCGGCTAAAATGTTCGTCAATCCAACGTTTCTCAATCCATACACCACGACATACATTCCAATGGAGAAGAACACAATCGCCCATGGTGCGCCTTTTACAACGGTCTTGGTATTTACAGCTGGACTTCTTCTTGCCATACCCAAGAAGAAAATGGCGATAACACCTGCAATGATGGATACAGGAATGTTGAAAAATTCACTGATAAAATAGCCTACCAACAGAACACCTAAAACAATCCCAGACAGGCGAAACATTTTTACATCCCGAATGGCATCGACTGGCTTCTTCAATTGAGCCATATCATAATTCTTCGGAATGCTCTTTCTAAAGTACAAATATAATACCAGGATGCTAGCTACTAATGAAAACAGGTTGGGAACGATCATTCTAGATGCGAACTCAATAAACCCGATATCAAAAAAGTCAGCAGAAACAATGTTGACCAGGTTACTTACCACAAGCGGTAAGGATGTAGTGTCCGCAATAAACCCACTCGCGATGATAAATGGGAAGATCATTCTCTCTTCCAACTTCAAGTTTCGAACCATCGCCAATACAATCGGAGTTAAGATGAGCGCGGCTCCGTCATTTGCGAAGAACGCAGCGACTAGAGCTCCGAGAATGCTCACATACACAAACATCCTAACTCCATTTCCCTTGGCCGCTCTCGCCATATGTAGAGCTGCCCATTCAAAGAAACCAATTTCATCTAAAATTAAAGAAATAATGATAATAGCAATGAACGCCAACGTCGCGTTCCATACAATCCCCGTAACGGTAATTACATCGTTGAAGTCAACAACTCCAACGAGTAAGGCAAGTACCGCACCCCCGCATGCTGACCAGCCGATTGACAATCCCTTGGGTTGCCAAATGACGAATGTCAACGTCAGCAAAAAGATGATACTCGCTAATATAACTGTACCCACTGATGTTCTCCTCCTCGTTAGTCACAACAAATTCGTTTTCCTTGTGCTGTTAATTTTTCTACTTTAAATGCTTGACTTGGCAAGTCCTTGATAACCGTTTGAATAAATGAGTAATACGAGGATGCTTGGTTTAACGAGTAAAATATCCATTGTCCCCTTCTCGCTTCATTCACAATTCCGCTATCTTTCAACTTTCTTAAATGTTGGCTAATAGCAGGTTGGCTCATATCAAACAGGTCTACAAATTCACAGACACAACATTCATGTTCAGACATAATTTTCACCATGGTCAAACGTGTTTTATCACCTAAAAGTTTAAGAACGTTTGCAGTACCTTCTATTTCCAACGCTTCATTCGTTTGCATGTTATCCCTCCTAGCCTAATTGAATATATAATTAAATGCTTATGTGGTTATTCAATATCATTGTATAAGCATATTCTTATTTAATCAAGGCTTAACTATTCAACAAAATAATTTTTTATTTTAGTCTGCTTAAAAGATGGTTTCAAAATATCTCCGAGCCTATTAGCCCCCTTCAAAGACTTGTTTAAGGGTGTTGTTAATTTTCTTGATGAACTAACGGGTGCGTTAGCTGAAGAACGGAGCTGTCTTTAAGGCAACTTTTTCTTTATGCAACTAACGGGGCAGTATAGTTCCATAAGGTTTCATTCCTTTTTTGGGTTAAAAACGAGTGAATTGAAACATCATCGGGAAACGTATAAGAAGAAACTATAAAAAAGGAATTGAAGGAAATTGGCACAGTATTACTCTTTACTAATCTTGTCATTTGTAATGCTTGTGGGGATGTCGGCTTATTTTTGGCATTTTTATAAATTGAAAAAAAAAAACGGAGATTCGTATAAGATACCGATCAAGGACATTTTTGGAGTCGCCTTTTTATTTCTCCTATCAGGATAATGTTTCTGATTGTGAGGTCGTCATATTCGATATTACAAGAGGGGGACATACAGAGGCTAACTTTGGAAAGCATAGCATTATGTTTCCTAAGAATTATCAGGGTGTAGAAGAAGGTACTACTACTGTGAAGTAGAGTATTATCAACAAACTGAACAAGGAAAGACATTGAGAGTTTATCAGTCAAAAGGCGGAATACTAATAAATGAAAAATAGTGTTTCTTAATCAACTAACGCAGTGTATTCGTACTGTGAGCTCTAAGTAAGAGCCATATTATTAAAATGATGAAAAATATAAAACGACTCCCTATCCTAATAATAGTTTTTTCAATTTACATATTAAAATTTCTCTTTTTTGTCGCTGGTAGTTTTCTCTTTAAAAAATATGGACTTTAACATTGAGTGGAACACCAGAGTTTCGTTCACACCATTAAAAACAAAAACTGAGGTGGAGTTTAATGTATGATACATGGATTTCTAGTCATTTCATAAATACAGCGTTCTTCCCTGTTTTAGTGCTTGGTGTAACGATAATAATATCAGCTAACAGCTATCTTTGTTCATTTCATGGATGGCTAACGGGTGCATAAGTTGAAGATCGGAGTTGTCTTTAAGGCAGCTTTTTCTTATGGAAACTAACGGGGCAGGATAATTCAGTAACGTCGCATAAGACATATAGTGAACAATTAAAAAAAGACAGTGTACCACTGCCTTTTTTTGTATGGGTTAAAGAAAACGAAGAATTATTTAATCATATCTAGTGAAATTATTCTATGTTTTAATTCTGAATTCATATCTAAAACACCTATCACAATTTGATTATCTTCCGTCAATGTTATGTATCTGAAATAATCATCATCAGAAATCAACAAATCGGTGTCATTCGTCGTTTTTTCCATTTTGGCAAATACATCTACTGTGTACTCAAGGTGAAAAAAATCATCAAATCCCTTGCTTGAGCTACCTACCCAGGTATAAAGAAAATCTTTCAGTGTGATTTGTTCAATCCCCGATAATTGTTTCTTGAATTTTAACTTATCTACTGTAACGCTTATCATCTTTCATCACTCCTTAACGAGTCTTAATTATATATATTGAAGTCTCCTCCAACAATGCTATTTGCGTAACAATCCGTTTACAGTTTAGTTACTAACGGGCAGGTTTGTTGAAGAAGAATGTCCATATTCTACCTAAAAGCTAAATGATTGTTTTCTGATAAAATGATGTGAATTACAGCCTTTTAGGAGGAGAAAGATTGGATGCTTTGGTTGTTGGATATATGAAGATTGGTTTAAAATCCTTATAGAACTAACAGGTTTCTATTATATAAATGAATTTGAGCTATGATTATAGCTCTTTTTTTATTGGTACTGAAGTCTAATTAAAATTATATAACTTATCTACTATGGATTATTTTACCCTTATGAATAATTACTCTTTATTGTTATTATTTAAAGGTTCGAATTATTTTAATATGATATCGTTAATTCACCATTAAGGACTGTGATTTACTGTGAGAGCAATAAATAGAATTAACTTAGTTACAAAGTTATTAATTTTTTTAATTTTTGCTTCCGTTAATACATATATTTGTTTTTTTGCAAAAGACAAAACAGAAGGCATAGTTACTGCGTGTATAGGTAGCTTTCTAGTGATAATAGTTGTAACTATTGGATTTCTTCTGAGGAAGAAGTAAAAGTGAGGAAAAAGAGATGGAGTTAAATGCTATAGCAAGGGGATGTTGGTTCGTAATCATTATTACATATTTTGCCCCTATGATTGAAAATATTTGGTTGAGTTTTCTTTTTGTTTTTATCTCCATTGGAATGGGTTTTTATCTATTAGAGAAAATTCCTTACTTGAAGAAGACGATACCAAAGAAAATAGGTTGGATCATAATGCCTTTGTTTTTTGTCTTAATCATTTTACCAGATTTGTTATGGGTAAGGAATTAAAGGTGCGTTATGTGGTATACCCCATAAGAAGTGTACAAAAACACGTCCAAACCGTACAACCTCCAACGGGTTAATGGGGGGCGTAAAAAACAAAAAACGGACTTTCGAAAGTCCGTTTTTCATGCACCCGTTAGTAACTCCACTTATATTTAAGGAGTAAAAACAATGGATTCCTTATATTTTCTTCCTGATGCTTTCTTACCATTTTTTTATGTAACAGGTTCATCTTCCCAAGGTACAAAACATTCCAATTCTTCTGTTTTTTCCTTAACTAGAAAGTTTGTAAAACTAAAGGTTTGACCAGCGTTCATTATCTCATTCTCCACTTGTGGTGCTAGCCCAAACATTTTCTTGTTACTTGGTTCATTTCTAAAAGCCCCAATATTAACGTTGTATGCTTTTTTGCTTTGGTTAGTCACCAACAAGCTATATACTTCGTATTTCCCTTTTTCTCTTTGTGCTAAGTGTTTATCTTTGGATGGTTCCAGCAATTCAACTTTCCACTGTTCCGTTTCTTTAGCAACAAGAATTCTTTTTAATTTCCAATCTCTCTAAAACAGGACTCCCACAGCAAGAACTATCCTTAGTTTCAGTTGCTGGGGTATCAGAGTCGCAGGAGCTAGATGTCAGGTTCACACTGCAAACTCCTGTTTCAGGCAGTTCCAAGTGTACTTCTTTTGCTCCCTCAATATCGCCAGTAAGATAAGCCACTACCGAACGGATTTGTTCGTAGCCTGTCGCCAGTAAGAATGTAGGTGCTCTTCCATAACTCTTCATGCCAACAATGTAGAAGTTCTTTTCAGGGTGCCGTAATTCTTGTTCACCATGCGGCCGCACGGTTCCACAACTATGAATATTAGGATCAATTAACGGAGCAAGCGCTTCTATGCTTTCCACAGCTGAATCAAGGTTTATCCTAATTTCATTTAAAAAGGATATATCAGGTCTGAAACCCGTACTCACAACGATTTCATCGATATCACCAAGTGTGAATACTTCTCCGTTTAGTTCCCCCACCACAGTGATTTGACCGTTTGTTGGATACACTCCGTTAATATGAAAGGGAGTAAGAATATGGATTCGTCCAGACTCCACTAATTGCTGAATTCTTATGCCCAATTCTCCACGAGCTGCCAAGCCATCGTTTTCTTGCCCGCCGTACACTTCATGGATCTGTTTTTTACGAAGACCCCAGTAGATCTTTGTATCGGTATATTGTTGCTGTAAGGTTGCCAGATCCAATAAGGCATTGATGGCAGAATGGCCGCTTCCGATTACCACGGTGGTTTTATTTTGATATCTGTTTTCTAATTGTTCGATGTTTGGGATGCCATAGTGGATTTGTTTGTGTAATTGTCTCTCCGCATTCGTCCAAATTCCATTTGAAAGGATCGGGTTCGGATTGGTCCAAGTACCTGATGAATCAATCACTGCTTTCGCTTCAATGGCTGTTGTGTCACCATTCACTTCTACATACAGTTGAAAGGGAACAGTGTCTCGTTGTCCTGTTTTTAATTTATCGTGAGCCTTTTTGGCAACACCGACTACTTTTGCTTGTAACATGATGTTTTCCTTCATTTCTGGAAGGTTACTTAGCGGCAGAAGGTACTCTTCTACCAATTCGCGACCTGTCGGCAAAGCTTCTTGGTCAGGTGACGTCCATCCAGCGTTCTCTAGTAATTCCTTTGCTGCTTTATCGATGTTATACTGCCACGGAGAAAACATTCGAACGTGTCCCCACTCCAACATGCTCGAACCAACGGAATCCCCCGCTTCCAATACGATAAACTTCTCCCCTTTTTTTAGTAAGTGAGCGGCAGCGGCCAGCCCCACAGGTCCCCCACCTATAATTGCTACGGGTAATGTACTATTATCAAATTGGACCATCATTATTCCCTCCTATATTTTAGTTGTAATTTGCAAGTATTTTCGAAAAATTATACTACCCCCAAGGAGTAGTACAACATACGGAAGACTTCAACATTCGATCATTAAGCAATTGCAGAGAACGCACGACTGATTCCTTTTCAAACTCATTCATCGTTTTGAAAATCTCATTCAAGTAATCATTCATTTGTTGGTCGATGGTTTGATTGGTTTTCACGCCTTCATCGGTCAGAGAAAGAATAGAAATTCTCCGATCTTCCGCATCAGGGGTTTTTGTGACTAAATTCAATTTTATTAGGGATTGGATTTGTCGACTGAACGTCGTAATATCCGTTCCCAATGTTTCTGCAATTTGCTGGATGGAAGCCTTATTTTGTCGATGTATTTCATACAGGATATGGCTTTGAACAAGGGATATCTCAATTCCATCAGCGCTGCAACAATTTTTATTCAATAATCCAAAACGTCTAGTTAAGAGTTGGAAGAGACCTCTAAGGTTTTCATTTTCCATTACTTTCACCTCTCTTTATTTATACGTAAATTATTTGCATTTTGCAACTATTTGATTCAACTATTTTTTTTCATGAAATTTCGGTAAGTTTGCTCGCCATAATAACACGATTTGCCTTTAAAAAAGTTGGTTTCAATGAATTCTTTTGCCTTTTCCACCACAGGTTCACGAGAAGCTAAAACCAGCTTGAAATAGGCATCAAAATAACCAACAGACAATACGCTTGAATGATTCACTGTCATAATCCTCCTACCCCCTAATTGTTTACAGTAATTTCTCCATAGCCATCACATCGACAAATTCCCCATCTAAAATTCCCTGGTTCTTAAATACTCCTACTTCGCGATATCCCCGTTTTTTGTACAATCCTTGACCCATCTGGTTAAAGGTAAAAGTGAATAACACAATTTTATTGAAGTCATTTTCTTTTGCGAGCTTTTCGATTGATTGCAGCAATAAACCGCCAACTCCTTTTCCTCGATGATCTCTTGAGATATAAACTGATAAATCGGCAACCCCTTTATAAGCACTACGATTGTTATATGGGTTCAAGGAAGCCCATCCAACGATTTCTCCTTCTTGGTCAGCCACAATTACCTTATATCGTCCAATGTGCTTGGCAAACCATTCTTCCATGTAAGTTTGGTCCTTCAGTTCTGTTTCTAACGTGGCAACCCGATCCTCAATCCCTTGATTGTAAATTTCTTTGATGAAATCTATGTCCGCTTCCATCGCTTCACGAATGATCATACCTTTCCCCTTCTCCTTTCACTTGTAAAAGCAAATTATTCATTACAAATATTCTATATCCAATTTATAATACCAATACTTGCAAGTTGCAAGTATAATTTAAGTGATACAAACATTACGTTTTCACTAAGTCATAAATGGGGTTCCTCGTTTTTAATTAATACGAGTAAAAAGAGCAATGCAATTTACTATTTGAATCACATCGTTCTTAATGTTACTTTTATAGTTCTTATTTGTTTATATGCAAAAAAACCTCAGCAATTGCCGAGGTTTTATAACGGGATTAGGTTAAATTGCTTATAAGTGAACTTTCTACTTTTTATATGGAAATGGACAGCATCAACCCCATATATAAGGCCGCAATAAAACATATTCCGAATACGAGTCCTAAATAGGGTTTTGCTTTTCTAAAGCTTACAACAATCATCGTCAAAAATAAGATGGAAATTATCATTAACAAGATGGTTTGAAGAGATGGGATGAACTGTATGTACAATGGAGCAATAATATCTTTGCTTAATAACCATTCTACCCAAGGAGAGGCACCTTCTGAACTTACTGTAAAATCAATTTCATGAGGAGGCATGAGCGTCCCTAATACTCCTGTAAGATAGAAAACAATCATCAGTAAAATGGTTTCACCTATTAGCCAAGGACGTGGGTTAAAAGATGAAAGATACAATGCTTTTTTTACAAGATAACCGTTAACAAATGCAAAAGCGATAACAGGTATGATACTTATGTGTTTAAGAAGCAGCATCTGCCCGTAAGGCAGCATCCAAGATTTCATATAATCCTGTGGTTCCACAAAAGAAAACATTATGATAAACCCACTTATTAATATGATGACTAAACAGGCAAGAGCAAATGGTGTAAACCATCGTAAAAACCTTAACCAATTGGACTGTTTCTTTGAGAACCAAGAAACATGGATGAGTATGCCTGTCCATAATGAGACAATAAGGAAATGTGTCGTGTGAGAGAACAATCCCGACCAAAATGACAACGATGCACTATGGCTTGCATAGCCCACTCCAAGGAACATTAGAAATAACAACAACGCCTGTACATATTTTGATCCTTGTACATGGATGGTCATCCATAATAACGTCGCCATAAAACTAATGAAAGTCCAGGCTTTTCCTACCTGAAATTCAGTAAAGGCGGACAGGGTAGCTTGTTGTAACCCAATACCTTCCTTAAAAAAGGAGATAACTTGAACAATGGGTCCTAATGTAAAAATAATAATACCCAGAGTAGAAAGAAGCAAAACAGGTTTCGGTATCCTAATTACTGGTTTTTTTTCTTCTGGTACAAATTGTAGTGCCACATGCCCCGCAAGAATCGAAAACAATATATAGTTTCCTAATTCAGCAAAAGGGATAAGTATATTCATCATTTACGCTTTTTCCTGAACATCAAAGCTACACCCAAGCATAAAACGACTAAAAGAATTACGGTGATGATGGTTGTTACTGAATTGGATGAGGTTTGATTTTCCTTTTGCACCTCTCCTTTATCCTGCTGTTCATTTTCTTTGTTAGCTGCTTTTGGTTGTGCCTCTTCTTTTTCTTCTTGCATTTGTTCTATTTGTACAGTGAATGAAACCTTGCCAGAAATGGGATGACCATCCTCCCCTGCAATAGTCCAGTCAATGATATACGAACCATTTTCAAGAGGGGCAGAAGGTGACCCAACCATTTTCTTGTCTTGTACCTGAACTTGAGAAAGGGAAACCTCTTCTCCATCTTTCATTAGTTTCATGGTGCTTAATTCCTCGATAGATCCTGCAAAGTCCAGAACGATTTCATCCAGTTCCTCGGTAACCATTTGCCCCTCTTTAGGATTGGAGGAAGTAAGTTCCGTATGTGCATTAGCTATGGTAGGAATGCATATAAACATGCACATCAACATAAAGAGTATCTTTTTCATTTTTATGATCTATCCTTTCTTGTTAGCTGTTATTTTTCTATACAACCCATTCATCATAACATCCTTATCCTCTATAACTTCGCAGGTGTTTTCGACAATTTTGTAAACGTTATAAAAGTCCATTCCGATATCTGTTCCCATTCCTTTTAGTATGGGACGGAATACTCTCTGCCCCATCCTTATTTTTTTTCCTTTTGGTACAAACTTATCAAACACCAGAAATCTGCCATTCTTCTTTAATACTCTTACCATTTCTTTTATTGTCATTTCCGCATCAGGTACCACCGTAAGTATTAAGTTGGCAACAATAAAATCAAATGTTTCGTTCTCAAAGTCCATTTGCTGTGCATCCATTTCTCTAAACCTTATGGATGAATCGGCATATTTCCCTTGTGCCTGTTTTAACATATCACCCGAGTAGTCAATAGCCGTAATCTCATATCCCTTATGGAGTAAGTATGGGAGGTCCGCACCCGTTCCAACACCGACTACAAGAACTTTACTTCCCTTGTCCAAGCTAACTTCATGAAAGATTTCTTTTCTTGCTTTTAAAAATAATCCAGCGTTAAAGACATAATCGTAAATAGGCGACCAACATTTATAAATAAATTTATTCCACTTGTTATTCATCGCTTTCCCCTCCTATCAAAATAGGCTCCCTCGATGGGAGCCCTCTGTTATTTGTCTTTTAATCTGAGAAGTTAGAACTCGTAGGTTGTTGAGTGTGACAATTAGAGTAGCGCCCATATCTGATGAATGCTTTTTCAAGCTCTTCCCCCTATCGGATCGCCTTTATCTTTAATCTTTTTTTGGTTTTTTTATCAAAAGCATGAACACGATAATCAAAGAAAAAGCTGATAATGCTAAAAATGGAATCGTGATAAAGCCAAGCCAGTTAATATATTCTGCACTACAAGGAACACCATTTACACATGGTTTTAATTCGGCAAAACCTGGAACTTTTTGTTCAAGGTAGTGGAAAAGAGAGATACACCAACCAATTATCGCCATTGGTAGTATAAATCTTTTTACCGAAGCGTCATTTTGAAAAGTTCCAATTCCAAGAATTAAGGCTAATGGGTACATCAATATACGCTGATACCAACATAGTTCACAAGGAATAAACCCTCGAATTTCACTAAAATAAAGACTTCCCAACGTAGCCACAACAGAAACTAGCCATGCCATATAAAGAAATAACTGTGTATTATTTGACCTTCTTGCAGCTTCTTTCATCATTTACTTTCCTCTAACTCTTTATCTATAAGGCTTTGAATCTTTTTATAGTCAAAGGGGTCTTCAAGCATCGTACCGTTTAGCATGATACTTGGTGTAGATTGTACTTTAAACTCTTCAACTAATTTTTCATCCTTATTTACTTCTTCTAAACTCGTTTGGTTCTCTAAATCGTTTTGTAATTGTTGTACATCAATCTCAGGAATAGTCTTAGCTATTTCTAAAATTTTCTCATTTGTTATCCATAATCCGTCGTGATTCTCACTTGGTTGTGCTTTAAATAACTCTTTATGGAATATCCAATAACTTTCTGGATTTTGTTTATATACTGCTTCTCCAGCCAATGAACCTAGCTTGGACTCATCCCCATGAAATAACACATTTATATACGAAAACTTCACTTTGCCCGTGTCTACATAATCACTCATTAATTGTGGATAAATTGTTTCCCCCAAAGCTTTACAAGAAGGGCATTTAAAATCACCGAATTCCACTACTGTTATCGGAGCATCAGAATCACCTAACGTAGGTTGACCTTCTATTGGTGGCTGTTTATCATAAGTTGTTTCACTATTTGCATTAGACTTCATTTTGTTAATCGTAACTAATGCAGCCAATAAAACAAATACAGCTAATGTTAGAATTACTGCAATCTTAAATGGTGAATTTTCTCTTTTCGTCATCAGAGCACCTCTTTGAAACTATTTTCTAAACTTATAAACTTATCTTATTGGATACTTTAGAGTTAAATAAAATGATTAAACGCACAATACTCCCATTACCTTTTAGTCATTCAATAAACTCCTTTTCATTAATTATGTAATTATTTAATATTGTTTGACACACATATTAGGCGTTGCTAATATGATAATAACAAAACACATTAGCTCTGTCTAATATGTTCGGAGGTAAATATATGCAAAATATTGATATCGATATGAAAGTTAAACTAATCCATGGATTTTCTAATAAAACAAGGATTCAAATTCTCGAAAGTATAAAAAACGAAGAAAAAACGGTGTCCCAAATTGTAGAAGAGATTAGCGGTAATCAATCTAATATCTCTCAACATCTTGCGTGTTTAAAAGGTTGTGGAATTATTGTGGGGAGGAACGAAGGAAAATACAGCTATTACAGTTTACGAAATCAACATATACGAGATTTATTAACGATGTTTGATACAGTTCTTGGAGATGTTCAAAATGATGTTGCATGTTGCGATCGTCATATAGATTAGGGGTGATTAAATTGGATGAACAATGTTGTGGCTCAAATAAAATGAATGAAAATAAAGAGGAAAATGGTTGTAGCGCTTCTGATAAATCAATTGCAAAACTAGAGAATTCAAGTTGTTGTTCAAGTAACAATATTTCAGTAGATGGTATTAATCCATTACCTATTTTAATTCAAGAAAAAAATAATTGTTGTAGCATTTATTCATCGAAGGAAACCGTCAATGAACTAGAAAAAATAAGCTGTTGTAGCCCTTCCCCTACAAGTGACAAAAAGCAAAAAAACAATGCTTGTTGTAACAGTGAAACAACAGAAAATAAAATTACCGTGAAAACAAACCGTTGTAGTAGTAATAATCAACCGACAAAAGATACAATCTCGAATTCTCTTCCTCCTGGCGAAAAGATGGCATATAGAGTGCATGGAATGGATTGTCCTGCATGTGCAAAAACCATTGAAAAAGGTTTAAGCACATTAAAGGATATAGCTGAAGTAAAGGTTAATTACAGCACAGCGAAAATGCAAGTTGCAGCCAGTAACGCTGATGCCTTTATCCCGATTGAGAGTGAAATCAAAAAACTCGGATTTTCTATTGAACCTTTAAATCAAAATGGTAATATAAAAACATTTGAAATTGAAGGAATGGATTGTGGTAGTTGTGCTAAGAGCATTGAAAACCACTTAAATACCCTTCCATCCGTTAAAAATGTCAGCGTTAATTTCTCGACTGGAAAAATGAAAATCGAACATTCCAATAGTGTTGAAGATATTATGACTGAAGTTTCTAAAATCGGATTTAAAGCTTCCTTACCATCAAACAATCAGTCGATACAGACTCATAAAAATAAAAACGAAAATGGTTTAGTGATCTTATCTGGTGTACTAATAGTTCTTGGCTTTATCGGTTCATTTAATGGAGTTTCTACAATGATGTCCTCAATACTTTACGCCATTGCAATGGTGATAAGTGGGGCTAAGCCAGTTAAAAGTGCATTCTATGGAATAAAAAGTCGTTCACTGGATATGAATGTCCTAATGTCTGTTGCGGCTATTGGAGCTGCTCTAATCGGTGAATGGCTTGAAGGTGCCACCGTTGTTTGGTTATTTGCAATCGGCAATTTACTACAAACAAAATCAATTGAACGAACAAGGAATTCGATTCGTAATCTTATGGATTTAGCTCCCCCTGAAGCTTGGATCTATGCTGGCTCAGAAATCATTAAAAAACCAGTTGAAGAAATAAATGTCGGTGACATTATCTTTGTTAAACCAGGTGATAAAATCCCATTAGACGGTGAAATTATTCAAGGTGAATCAAGTGTAAATCAGGCACCTATTACAGGAGAATCAATTCCTATCGATAAGAATATTGGTGATACAGTATACGCAGGAACTATAAATGAAAATGGTTCTCTTGAGATTAGGGTCACTAAGTTAGTGGAAGATACGACTATATCAAAAATTATTCACTTAGTTGAAGAAGCACAAGAACAAAAAGCACCAACAGAAGCATTTGTAGATAAGTTTGCAAGTATTTATACACCTGTTGTATTTATTTTAGCAATGGCAGTTATGGTTGTACCTTCACTCCTTGGATTTGGCACTTGGGGAGAGTGGTTTTATAAAGGACTTGAAATACTAGTTGTAGCTTGTCCTTGTGCTTTAGTCATTTCTACTCCTGTTGCGATCGTATCAGCTATTGGAAACGCCGCAAAGAACGGAATATTAATTAAGGGCGGAACGTTTTTAGAAAAAGCAGGTGCCATCACGGCCATTGCATTTGATAAAACAGGAACTTTAACGGAAGGAAAGCCTAAAGTATCAGAAATTAAGACGATAAACGTATCAGAAGAGACATTACTGTCCATAGCATTAACACTAGAAGGTTTCTCAACACATCCTATTGCAAAATCGATTGTTCGTTACGGCAACGAAAAAGGAATCCAACCTAAAAATGGTGAGTTATACAAAAGTATTGTAGGAAAAGGCGTTCAAGCTACAATTCAAGGAGATATTTTTTACGCAGGTAATCTAAAGCTATTCGAAGAAATGAATGTATATTTAGAGGATATAAAAAAACATATTCATGAAATACAGAACAAAGGGAAAACAGTAGTTATAATAGGGACACAAAATCAAGTTATCGGGATTATTGCTGTTTCTGATACAATACGGGACACTTCAGCATCAGCTTTAGAAGCATTAAAACAAAGTGGAGTTAATCAAACTGTCATGTTGACTGGAGATAATGAAGGAACCGCTAAAATGATTGCTTCAGAAGCGAATGTTAATCGTTATTTCGCAGAATTATTGCCAGAGGATAAAGTAGATGCCATAAAGAAATTACAAAATGAAGGTCATAAGGTGGCAATGGTTGGAGACGGTATTAATGATGCGCCAGCACTTGCAACAGCAGATTTAGGTATCGCTATGGGTGGTGCAGGAACTGATACCGCGATGGAAACAGCTGATATTGTTTTAATGGCTGATAATCTTGATAAATTATCTCATACAATGAAGTTAAGCAAAAAAGCTTTAACGGTTATTAAACAAAATATTTGGTTCTCTATCATTATTAAAGTCCTTGCGTTGGTCTTTATCTTCCCAGGTTGGCTTACACTATGGATGGCTGTATTAAGTGATACAGGTGCAGCCTTAATTGTTATTTTAAATGCAATGAGATTGTTAAAATTTAAAGAATAGATATTTATGAGATGTTTCTTGATAAGAAACATCTCATTTTTTTATAATTAGAATTTTTAAGAAAAAACTGCTTTAAAGACAGCTTCGATCTTAAGCTAACAAATCGTTAGCCATCTACAAATCGCATCTGTTCAGAGGTAATATTAAATGGACCAGTCTGATGCTACCTGAACTTATAAAAATGCTACGGCATTATTTTGGCGAGGAATACTACGATGAACCCGAACCCGTATTGGATGAACAATACCTGGAAGAGATGAATGATTTAATTGCTGTTTCGATGGAGTTTACTTTTCCGATTTCCTTTACGCTTTACAAAAATAATCGACTGAGTAGCGTAGAAGGATTGGTACATTATGTGGATCAAATGAACGGACATTTAAGAGTAATTAATGTGGACGAACGAATACATAGCATACCCTTTTCAACTATTATGGGAGTGAAAAAGATATAAATTATATTTTGTAAAATAATTTACTTTGGTGCAGTAAATTTGATTGTAAAAATAAAAATAAAGAGTATTTAAAAAGAACATAATCGAGAAATTCCAAATATATAATACTTCTTAACAAAGCATCCCCATCTCAGCAAAAAAGGAGATAAAAACAACTATGAAAAAGGTGCATACTTTTAGTTTGTATATCTTTGGTATTCTGTTGCTTTTTTTGCTTTTGTTAATTCTTTTGGAAATTAAAAAATTAGATGAGGGAATTTTCCTTCAAGGCATAGAAGAAAAACTCTTTTATATAAATGAAGGAATACAAGAGATTACTACTGATTAAAAGCATAATTTCCGCAGCACTCCAGAAAAAATATTATCAGCGACAATTGACTGCATGGTTCATGAGGACTAATCAACTTGGTTAGTCCTTATTATTTTCATTTGGTGAGTAACTTTTCTCATCACATATTAGCTGGAATAAAGGTTTACAACCCACACATGGTACCTCATTTAAGTAACAGAATATTATGAGTAAGAGGTGCTACGATGAATAAAATTTTCATCCCTCATGCAATCACCACTTTGACAAGACTCTTCTTCAGTTCAACTGCACTGAATGAATACTTAGCGATGAGAACCGCCCAATTCTACATTGAGGACCTGAAGTTACTACAAGACGTCGAAGCAGTTTCCTTGGCAATAGAAAATAAACAAGCGTTCGCTTTATTGTCTAAATTTTAATTTATTTGACTATAAAGCTGCTGAAGAAATTGAAATCGCACTATCCGTCATTGGTTATACGGAAGCCGAAATGATTGAAATGGTTAAGCAGTTCCCAAGGTAACCATGAATATGGAGGTGACCATGTGATAAAGTTGCGAATCATTTTAACAATTCCGTACTTGTTATTTGCAATTTTCTTATTCGTGAGAGGAGACATTCCAAGTTACTACCTTCTTGTAATAGGGTTCTACGCACTGTTTTGTTCCTTCCTTCTGGACTTTTTGGATAAAAAAAGGAAAAAATGAGTCTTGGGTATACCCTGTTTCAGGGTATACCTCACCCATTGACCGCCACCTTAAGCCATTCCTATGCAATTATCCTGCACGATAGTTGCATAAAGAAAGAGCTGTCTTAAAGACAGCTCCAATCTTAAACTAACGCACCCTTTAGCCATCCATGAATCGCAAAAATCGGCGATTCACCACAAAGAATGAAAATGGTTAGGAAGTGTCAATACTGATACTGACCTTAATCCAGTCAACCCTAATCCATAGACTAATTAATTAACGCTCTCCCTCTTTTTTTAAACGATTGAGCAGGGTCTTCTTAAGTATTGTCATTTTTCATTTTTAAAGAAACTTATTTTCATGCTAGTTGTATAACTATTTATTTTCCAAAGAAAAAGAAATACAGTGCTAATAAATATATACAAATGTATACCCAAGAACCCATTATCAAGAAAAAATTAAAACACCCTTTATTTTTTCTATTTAGTATTACATTTAAAATAGCCACTATTACCACTAAAATATATAAAGGTGCTATCGCTAATTTTGAGATAAGTTCTGGAAAGGGCATTTCCATTAATTTGTCATCCACATTACCTCCCCCTAACTTAAGTCTAATATTAGCCTAATTATCTAATTCCTTGTTCAACTAACCTGCCCCGATAGTTCCATAAAGAAAAAGCTGCCTTAAAGACAGCTCTGATCTTCAGCTAACGCACCCGTTAGTTCATTAAAGGAATTTTAAAATCACCTTTTAACATCTCTAAACAACAAAGATGACTGCAAGTCCTGTAAAAGAAGCAATACTTAAAAACAACATCATTCCAAAATCCAGTTCTTTTATCTCTTTAAAATGATCCCGTATCAAATAAATTAAAGGTATTGCAAAAAGTGTTGGAATAACCTTACCTGCCTTACCAAAAATATCAGTAAAAAAAATACTTTCCATTGAACCCATTACTAGACCACTTAAAAGAAACAAATAAAAAAAACATAAGAAAACTCGAATACTAGCACCTCCTACAAATTACCCTACTTTTTCTGTTACCGTTCTTCAACTAACCTGCCCCTTTAGTGCCATAAGAAAAGGTTGCGGCAGCAACCCTTTGTTAAACTATCGACCTTTTAGTTGAAGAATGGTTAATTAAAACTTAATGTTTAATAATTCTTTCATTTCAAGAAGAACTTCAGAATGTTTTTCTTTTGATAAATACATCATTTTCTGTTCTGCTCCATTTGTTTCTTGCTTCTTTCCGTTCGGTTCTTGAAACATAATCCTTCCATCACTAAAAAAATTTATAGTGTATACTTTGTTATCCATGGTTTCCTTATCGGATAAAACAAAAAAGTAATTCCCTTTTTTATTTAATTCTTTACTCTTCTCCAATAACTCCTTATTAGGAGGTTGCACAACTTCCATTTTGTTCACTTTTTCTATAAAAGCCTGTATTTCATTAATATCTGTAATGACCTTTGAAGTTGACTGGGAAGTTAGCCCGTCCTCATCAACACCTTGCACTAATAAAGTTGTATATTCATCTTCATTAGGTATCTCCAAAATTCCACTTTTCGTTTTTGTAGTTTCTAAACTACAAGCATTTAAGAATATTATCATTAAAATGCACATAGAAAATATCTTGAAAATCCTCAAATTTAATCCCTCCATTTCTTCCTTCTACAATATATGTAAATTGAAAAAGTATCCATATTTAGTGAACTCCCTCAGTTTGATGCGAATATCTCTCGAATGCTCACTTATTCGCAGGATTTCATAAC
>NZ_VHIK01000058.1:0-33022 GCF_006680105.1 Bacillus sp. B4EP4a | reverse complement strand
GATTTAAGCTGTTACTCACGGGTTTAGAGCCGTTACTCGTGAGTTTGGAGCGTTTACTCGTGAATTAATGTTTACTCTCAAGGAGCTTTACATAGTTTGATTTCGGATAGCTACTGGCAGTGCGTTGCCTGGTTTGTCATGATAGTAAAGCAAAGCTGCGATCTAAATCGTAATCAATACGATTTTGCAACAGCCATTAAAAATAGTTGAGGTAATGGAGGAAATCTATCGTGTTCAGAAAATGTAAATCGATTATTATTGTATGTTTTTCATTCTTTCTTTTGGCTGCTTGTTCCACCGAGTCTGCGAATGATGAAGTGGGAGGGGAGAAGGAAGTGAACTTGCTTTTTAATTTTGCGGCTAGCTCGCTTGATCCGAATGTTGATACTAGTTATGTGTCACTAAGGGCTGGGATCACTGAAACATTGGTGCATCTCAATGATGAGGATTTGACCATCGAACCTTGGCTGGCGAAAAGCTGGGATAGCAAGGAGGGTCAGTTATGGAATTTTGAGTTAAGGGAGGGTGTGACTTTTCAGAATGGAAAGCCGATGGATGGCAAAGCGGTAAAGGCTTCCTTGGAGAGGGCGATGAAGGATAGTCCGGCGATAAAGAATGCTTTGCGCATTGAATCGATTGAAGCGGATGGGAATGCGCTGACCATTAAGACGGAGGTTCCCTTTCCTGAGTTTCCTTCTGAATTGGTCCATCCAAATACATCGATTATTGATGTGAAGGAACGTGACTATATAAACAAGCCGATAGGAACAGGGCCATTTGCCGTTTCGAAATTCATACCTGGTACGGCTGTTGATTTAATACGGTATGAGTCTTACTGGGATGGAGCCGCAAAGCTAGAGAGAGCCAGGTTTTCGTTTAATGAAGATGCCAATGCACGGTCCCTTGCCCTTGAATCGGGAGACGCCGATATTGTTTTCCGTCCGGAAGTGGAAAGCCTGGGAAATTTAGAGGCGATAGATGGTGTGAAGGTTGAATCGACATCCACTTTCCGAGTACATCAAATGACGATGAATTTGGAACGTAAAGCACTGCAGGACATACACGTCCGAAAGGCGATAGATGCCTTGATCGACCGTTCATCCATTGCTGATACGATTTTACATGGTCATGCAGAAGTGGCAACAGGGCCATTTCCGTCCACTTTCTCTTTTGCTCCGGACTATCCGAAAAAAGTGAATGGAATGGAAGCGGCTAAGGGGTTTCTTGATCAGGCGGGATATAAAAAAGTTGGTGGTGTCATGCAAAAAGACGGCAAACCGTTAACGTTTACACTTCTTACATACAGTTCACGTGCCGACCTGCCGTTAATTGCCCAAGTTTTTCAATCTGATGCCGGCCAGTTGGGGATTGATGTGAAAATCAAGCAAATAGAAATCCCTGAAGAGTATATGGCTGCCAATCGCGATTGGGATTTAACGACCTACAGCAATTTAACGGCTCCGCGCGGGGATGCCGGCTATTATTTAAATGCTACCTATCATCCAAAGGGAGCCTTGAACTTCAGTGGGGCCGATGATGATCACCTGACGTCCCTGATTGATAAGCTGAACGTAACGGTCGAGCAGGAGAAGCGCTCGGATTTAGCTGAGGATATTGCGATGTATGTTGATGAACAAGTGTATAATTCTTTCATTTTACATCCGAATACACTTGTTGCTTATGATGCTGATAAAGTTAAAAACTGGATTACTTCGAGAAGCGAATACTACATGCTGACGAATGAACTGGATGTGAAGTGAATGTTCAGCATCTTAGTGCGGCGATTCATGGAGGTCGTGATTTTTGTCCTTGTGATTACATTCATCTCTTTCCTTTTTGTTCGGCTTGCTCCAGGGGACCCGGTTCTCTCGATACTTCAAGTGGATGATGTGTCGATCACAAACGAACAAGTCAATGAGCTTCGTGAAGAATTGGGGTTCAATGATCCGCTGTTAGTGCAGTATGGCGATTGGTTTAGGGACTTTATCCAATTGGAATTCGGTAATTCCTATCTGACGAATCAGCCTGTGATGGAGATGATCATTAGCGGGCTGCCTGCAACACTTGAGCTGGCGGTTGGCGCTTTGTTTGTGATGCTTGGTATAGCCATTCCATTAGGTTCGCTTGCTGCCTTGTACAGGGGAAGCTGGATTGATCAGATAAGCCGTGCTGTTTCTTTGTTGGGCGCATCCATTCCTAGCTTTTGGCTGGGACTGCTCTTGATGGATTTATTTGCGGTACGGTGGGGGGCCCTTCCAACAATGGGCAGGGACGGATTTCGTTCTTTGATACTGCCATCAGTCACGTTGGGGCTGGCCATCACAAGTGTGTACGTCCGTTTGCTGCGTTCGAGTTTGATTGATTCCCTCAGTCATGATTTCATCAGGGCTGCCCGATCAAGGGGGATTTCGGAACTGCGGATATTCTTTGCCCATGCATTTCGTTATAGCCTGCCCCCGGTCATTACCGTATTCGGTGTCAGCCTCGGCAGCCTGATCGGCGGTGTTGTGGTGATCGAAGTGATTTTTGCCTATCCAGGCATAGGTAAGATGGTCGTGGACTCGATTCGTTCACGGGATTATCCAGTCATCCAAGGATACCTGTTGGTCATGGCCATCATTGTATTCATGGTTAATAGCGCCGTGGATTTATCTTATCGCTATTTAAATCCGGAGCTAAGACTGAAGGAAAGGAAGCATGGAAAATGGAGTTAGTTATCAAAAAAAAATCCAAAAGGCGCTGGAGAATGACCATCCTTTTTACGGTGATGGCTGCAGTCCTTGCCGTTGCGGCTTACACCTTTCTTATCCTGAAACATGATCCCGCACTGGTCAATCTCGGAGAAAGGCTATGGCCGGCGAGCATGGAACATCCGTTAGGGACGGATCATCTAGGGCGTGATGTATTGACACGTCTTCTGCTTGGCGCCCAGCTGACGGTTGGCTACGGTCTCTTATCTCTGTTTGCCGCTGTTATCATCGGCGTCCCGTTCGGGGTGATTGCCGGTTTTAAAGGAGGTCTTCTCGATCGGACCTTCATGCGCATTGCAGACGCATTTCTGGCATTCCCTGATACGATCGTTGCCATTGTGCTTAGTGGCTTATTAGGACCAGGAATCGAAAATCTCCTGTTGGCAATCGTTCTAGTGAAATGGGTGAATTATGCCCGGCTTGTGCGAAGTACGGTGATCACCGAACGTCGGAAGGATTATGTCACTGCTGCTAAAATCAATGGATTAAGTTCATTTGGGATTATGCGGAAGCATCTATTTCCGCACCTTATCGGGAACGTGCTTGTATTGGCTAGCCTTGATTTAGGAAAAATCATTTTGCTCATATCTTCCTTATCCTATATCGGGCTCGGGGCGCAGCCGCCGGCACCAGAGTGGGGAGCCATGCTGAATGATGCCCGTCCATACTTTCAATCGAATATGTTGCTGATGATTTACCCGGGGCTCGCCATCGTATTTGCCGTCCTGCTATCCAACATACTCGGTGATTATTTGCGCGATGCATTCGATGTGAAAAAGGAGGTGGGATCATGAGCATTTTATCCGTGAGGCAGCTAAATATCATGGGAAAGCAAAATCATATCGTCAAGGATCTTTCATTAGATGTGCAGGAAGGTGAGTGGTTCGCACTTGTCGGACAAAGTGGGAGCGGCAAAAGCATGACGGCCATGGCAATATGTCAGCTGCTGGCACCCAATCTCCAAGCGAAGGGGGAAATTTGGTACGGGGAAAAGAATCTTTTAACGCTATCTTCCTCTGAAATCAGGAAGATTCGCGGAAAGCGCCTGGCATATATTTTTCAAGATTACCAGGGTTCATTCACACCGTTCCTTACTATCGGTCAACATTTCGACGAATATCAGCGAACACATTTGAACCTTTCCAAAAAGGCAAGGAGGCAGCAGGCGGTCAAGGTGCTCATATCGGTTGGCCTGAATGAAGATATCTACGGCAGGTATCCTTTTCAATTAAGCGGTGGGCAGCTTCAGCGCGTATCCATTTCGATAGCCCTGCTGCTTGAACCGGATATTTTGATAGCGGATGAACCGACCACAGCCTTGGACAGTGTATCTTCCTTTAAGGTCTTACAGCTGTTATCAAGGCTCCAAAAAGAAACCGGATGTGCGGTCTTATTCATTACCCACGATTTACGTCATGTCAAGAAGTATGCGGATCGCATTGCGGTCATGAGAGACGGTGCCATCATTGAGACCGGTGATAAAAATCAGGTATTAAATCATCCGCAGCATGCTTATACGAATAAACTGATTCAATCATCGCCATCATTGAGCAGAATTCCATTTAAGCTTGAAGGAGTGTCAGGATGACTTTATTAGACGTGCGAAATGTCCATAAAAGCTATGATAACGGAGTGGAAATACTAAGGAACGTGAATTTCAGCATCGAAAGGAAGGAATGCCTCGGGTTAGTGGGAGAGAGCGGCTGCGGAAAAAGCACACTGGCAAGACTCATCCTTCAGATTGAATCTTTTGACCAGGGCAGCATCCTATTTGAAGGAACCGCGCTGCAAAACAAAAGCGAACGCGGTTTAAAACCGTATCGTAAGAACATCCAGGCCGTTTTGCAAAATCCTGCATCGGCCTTGAATCCAAAACTAAGGATAAAAGATTCACTAATGGATCCATATCTTCAATTTGGCAGCCAGGTCAATATGAAACATTTTACGTATACAGGTGAAGCGAACTTTATCAGACAGCTGCTGGAAACCGTGGAGCTTCCCAAGAGTTTTGCTGAACGTTACCCGCATGAGCTAAGCGGCGGACAAAAGCAGCGGGTGACCATTGCCCGCGCGATCAGCATTGAACCGGCCCTCATTATATTGGATGAACCGGCTTCAAGCCTGGACGTTCTGTCACAAGCGGCGGTGCTGAAATTGTTAGACGGGCTTCGGGAGACTTTGAACATTTCTTACCTTTTTATTTCTCATGATCTATCGGCTGTACAGGAGATGAGCCAACGTATCATGGTGATGAAAGGAGGGGGGATTGTGGATTCTTTCGAAAACGAACAGCTTTTTTGCAGCGATCGCCATTCATACACAAAAGAACTGATTTCGATGTTTGAATAATGAGGTTGTTATTTATTTGATTTTTAAATCGTGATGAACGAGTTGCTTCGGCAATTCGTTTTTATTTAGGGAAAAAAGATATTCCTATAAACTTACTTGACATTATAAACTTATTAAAATATAATCACTTACATAAAGTAACTAACAAAAGGAGAATTCATACATGAATAAAAATGATGCAGGTCAAGTTTTTTTAAGGGTGATTTTAGGTCTTACTTTTTTCATTCACGGAGTTTCAAAGTTTCAAGGGGGCATAGGGAATACGGCTGGATTTTTCGATAGTCTTGGCATTCCTGGCTTCATGGCATACATCGTTGCAGGAATCGAATTGATCGGTGGAATTGCGGTTATACTGGGTTTGGGAACACGAATCGTTTCCGTCCTATTTGCGGTCATTATGGCGGGGGCGATCTTCACGGCAAAATTACCTGCCGGTTTTCTTGGAAACGGGCAAGCGGCGGGCTATGAACTGGACTTGGCGCTGCTGGCCATGTCTGTCTATCTAGCGTGTGCAAACCGCACGGTTGTTTCTTTGGATCATTTGATTTTCAATAAAAAAGGGAAGTGACAATATGGATAAAAATTTTCATCAAAAACCAATTACTTTTGTTGGCGAAGTCAGTATAAATGTTTTGGATTTGAATAAGGCCATTCTGTTTTATCAAGAAATCATCGGTCTTCAAGTATTGAAGAAAGCCGACCGGCAAGCTGTTTTAACGACAGACGGAAAGACCCCGTTGCTGACACTTGAGCAGCCTGCGGATGTGATTCCGAAAGAAGGGCGGACGACGGGCTTATATCACTTTGCCCTTTTGCTGCCAAGCCGTGCCGACTTATCGATTTTTTTACGACATTTACTTCAAACGAAATATCCATTTGGAGCGGCGGATCATGAAGTGAGTGAAGCGCTGTACATTACCGATCCGGATGGCAATGGCATTGAAGTATACTCTGACCGGCCATCCACTGATTGGAGATGGGCCAGTGGGGAAGTCGCTATGGGCACGGATCCGTTGGATGGGAATGACCTTCTGGAAGAAAGCGATGGTGAGTGGAGCAAACTCCCAGCAGGTACTTTAATGGGGCATATACATCTGCATGTAGCGGATTTACGTAAAACGGAGGAGTTTTACATGCAGGGTCTTGGGTTTACCGTTGTGAATCGATATGGAGGAGCGCTCTTTACTTCAACCGGCGGATATCATCATCACATCGGGTTGAACACATGGAATGGCGTTGGCGCCCCAGCTCCAAAGGAAAATAGTGTGGGGCTGAACTGGTATACTCTCGTTTTTGCAGATGAAGATGCGAGAAACAAAGTAACGGAGCAACTGAAAGGAATCGGAGCTGCCGTCACGGAAAAAGAAGGGTTTTTCGCAGTAACAGATCCATCTGGCAATGAGATTCATTTAGTCGTCTGAATTTAAAGCAGAAAGCAAGGGTGAGGATAATGGGATTCTTAAGTAGATTATTTGGAAATAAAGAAACCGCGGCAGGGGAGAATGAAAAAATGACAAAAGTATTATTCGTTAAAGTGAATGATCGTCCAGCAGATCAGGCAATCAGCTCGAAAATGTATGACACATTCTTAAAAGCATATAAAGAGACACACCGTACAGATGAAGTGACCGAGCTGGATTTATTTAAAGAAGAACTTCCTTACTATGGAAATACGGCGATAACCGGGTTGTATAAACGCAACCAAGGTCTTGAACTGACAGCCGAAGAGGAAAAGGCGGCCGAACTGGTTGACCAATATTTAAATCAATTCCTGGCCATGGATAAAGTGGTATTCGCTTTCCCTCTATGGAACTCAACGGTTCCAGCACCGCTAATCACATACCTTTCCTATTTGGCACAAGCCGGTAAAATGTTCAATTATACGGCGGAAGGTCCTGTCGGGTATGCTGGTGATAAAAAAGTCATGCTATTGAATGCCCGCGGTTCTGATTATGCATTAGAAGGAATGGCTTCTGCTGAAATGGCCGTGAATTTAGTGAAAAATATCATTGGCCTATGGGGAATCAACAATCCTGAGGTCGTGGTCATTGAAGGCCATAATCAGTATCCGGATCGGACACAAAAAATCATCGCGGATGGTTTGGAAAACGTTGCAAAAGCGGCTGAAACATTCTAATTGCGAGTGGAATGAATAGCAGGCAAAAAAGGCCCTCCATATTAATGGGGGCCTTTTTTGTGCATGAATGATGTTATTTGACCTGATACTTTTTCAAGCGATATTGAAGGCTTTGGCGGCTAATATTCAATGCCTTGGCAGCTTGGGAGATATTCATACCATGTTCTTTTAAGATTTTCTCCAAATATTGCTTTTCAGTATTGGCGATATAATCATCAAGAGATAAGGTCGACTCCTGTAAATCTCCATTTGCATGATTCTCTTTTCTTTCGGGATGAATGTCTTCCAAATGGGCTTTCTTCCTAAATAAAGTCGGAAGGTGGGTGATGGCAATTTTTGTATCGCCGGGTTCCATTAAATTCATGGCCCCTTCAATGATATGTTCAAGTTCCCTTACGTTCCCGGGCCAGTCGTAATCATAAAAAAGCGAGTAGACCTCTTCGCTGATCCCTTCAATATTCAATTCGAACAGCGCATTGAATTTCTCGATGAAGGATTGCGCCAGCAAGGGAATATCCTCTTTCCGTTCACGAAGAGGCGGGATGAATAACGAAACGACACTTAATCGATAATATAAATCCTTTCGTAAATGATCATTTGCAATGGCATCTATTGGATCTTCATTTATCGTTGCTATGACCCGTACGTCAATATTTTTATCTTTTGTATCCCCAACACGGCGAATCGTCCTTTCTTGAAGGGCCCTTAATAATTTCGCCTGCATATTCGGATTTAAGGAATTGATTTCATCAAGAAGGATGGTCCCGCCTTGTGCCTGTTCGAATAAACCCGGCCTTTCAATCGATCCGGTGAAGGCCCCTTTCTTCGTACCAAAAAGAATTCCTTCAATAAGACTATCTGGCAGGGCAGCACAGTTTTGGCTGATGAAAGGATGTGTCGAACGGCTGCTGCCATTATGGATGCTTTGGGCAAAGAGTTCTTTTCCCGTTCCCGTCTCCCCGACAATGAGGATGGAGGATGCCGTCCTGGTCGAACGCTTGCTTTTTTCAATGACTTCCAAGAAATTCTCACTCGTTCCGATGATGCTGTCAAACGTATATTTCGTATCGCCTTTATTCAAGATATTATCTTTAATGATTCTTTCAAGATTCGTTATATCCTTTGCCACTTCAATGGCTCCGATGATATTTTGATTCTGATCCAAAATAGGGAACGTATTATTGATTGTTGTAATTTCCTGTCCGAGATTATTGAAGTAGGTCTGCTTCGAGTTTTCGGTTTTCCTTCCAGAATGAAGCGCCCGTATTAATGTGCTCTCTGTTTCTTCCTTGAATATAAAGATCTCGTGAATCTTTTTCCCTAATACCTCTTCTGAATCCATGCCTTCTATTTCAGCCATTTTCTTGTTATATATAATGGTCCGCCCTTTTATATCGATTATATGTAACCCGATATCGATTACGTCCACTAGTGAATGGAGGATGGTTTGGAAACCTTCTATTTTAATGATTTGATCTAAATGCATGAATGCCTCCCGTTTTTCTTCTTTTCTTAGAGCTATTGTAGAGGAATTGAAGCAAAGGCGCAAATAAAATTTGCACAGCAAGAATATTTTGCATTGAAGTGCAAAGATATTTTGCGGAAAAAGTGCAAAAACGCTGTTTTTTATGGTTTTTCTAGTTGGCATGAATTTTGCATTAATAAAAAGTGTAAGGTTTAAGCGACAAAAATAGGGATTAGAGCAAAAAATAATGGCATACTATGTCAATTTTGCCCCAAAAGTGCTGAATTTCATTGCATTTTAAAAGAAAAAACAATATTTTTTCGAAAAAATGAAAAGTTGGCACGGAACTTGCTTGATTAATAAGAGAGAAGTAAAAACATAAACTTTAGGGAGATGAGCCATAATGGTCCAACCATATAAACACGAACCATTTACTAATTTTAAAATCGAAGAAAACAAAAAAGCTTTTCAAGCGGCATTGAATGATGTAGCTAATGATTTAGGGAAGAAATATCCGCTGATCATTAATGGGGAAAAAGTGTTTACTGATGAAGTCATTACCTCTGTAAACCCAGCAAATAAAGAAGAAGTTATTGGAACTGTATCCAAAGCGAATAAGGATCTTGCTGAGCAAGCTATGCAAGCTGCAGATAAGACATTCCAAACTTGGAGAAAAACTAACGCGGAAGTGCGTGCAAATATTTTATTCAGGGCTGCAGCCACCGTTCGGAGAAGAAAACACTATTTCTCGGCACTATTGGTTAAAGAAGCAGGGAAGCCTTGGAATGAGGCGGATGCAGATACAGCGGAAGCTATCGACTTCATGGAATACTATGCACGTCAAATGCTGAAGCTTAAAGACGGCATGCCAGTGGAAAGCCGTCCGATTGAACATAATGCTTTTAATTATATCCCACTTGGTGTCGGTGTCATCATCTCACCTTGGAACTTCCCGTTTGCGATCATGGCAGGTATGACGACGGCTGCTCTTGTTTCAGGTAATACAGTCTTATTGAAACCGGCCAGCACAACACCGGTCATTGCAGCTAAATTCATCGAAGTGTTGGAAGAAGCGGGCTTGCCTGCAGGAGTCGTGAACTTCATTCCAGGAAGCGGTGCCGAAGTGGGCGATTATTTGGTAGATCATCCTCGTACACGTTTCATCAGCTTTACCGGATCTCGTGATGTTGGAATCCGCATTTATGAGCGTGCTGCAAAAGTTCATGAAGGTCAAATCTGGTTAAAACGTGTCATTGCTGAAATGGGCGGTAAAGATACGATCGTTGTTGATAAAGAGGCTGATCTGGAATTGGCGGCACAATCAATCGTCGCTTCTGCATTCGGATTCTCCGGTCAAAAATGTTCTGCTTGTTCACGTACCGTCGTAGTGGAAGATGTATATGACCAAGTCTTGAATCGTGTTATTGAATTAACGAAAGAAAAAATCGTCGGGGAACCAACGGATGTAAACAACTTCATGGGTCCGGTTATCGATCAAGCAGCTTACGACAAAGTCATGAGCTACGTTGAAATCGGTAAACAAGAAGGGAAACTTGTTGCAGGGGGAGAAGGAGACAATTCAAAAGGTTTCTTCATTCAGCCAACTATCATTGCCGATGTGGATGAAAACGCACGTGTCATGAAAGAAGAGATTTTCGGACCAGTGGTTGCATTCTGTAAGGCAAAAGATTTCAATCATGCAATCGAGATTGCCAATAACACGGATTATGGATTAACGGGTGCGGTCATCTCGAACAATATTGAACATATTGAACAAGCGCGTGAGGATTTCCACGTAGGTAACTTGTATTTCAATCGCGGCTGTACTGGTGCCATTGTAGGATACCAGCCATTTGGCGGATTCAATATGTCAGGTACAGATTCAAAAGCGGGCGGTCCTGATTATTTAGTTCTTCATCTTCAAGGAAAAACAACATCTGAAACGCTATAAATTTTAGGGGGAATCAACATGACAACATTAACGGATAAATTAATCGAGCAAACAGAACAATATGGTGCAAACAATTATAATCCACTTCCAATCGTCATTTCGAAGGCTGAAGGAGTTTGGGTGGAAGATCCTGAAGGCAACAAATATATGGATATGCTTAGTGCCTATTCAGCAGTGAACCAAGGCCACAGGCATCCGAAAATCATCGACGAATTAAAAAAACAAGCTGATCGCGTAACATTAACATCCCGTGCATTCCATAGTGATAAATTAGGTCCATGGTATGAAATGGTTTCTCGCATTACGCAAAAAGACATGGCATTGCCTATGAATACGGGTGCTGAAGCTGTTGAAACAGCAATCAAGGCTGTTAGACGCTGGGGTTATGATGTTAAGGGAATCGCAGAAAACCAAGCTGAAATCATTGCTTGTGTCGGGAACTTCCATGGCCGCACGATGGCAGCGGTGTCCTTATCATCCGATGAGGAATATAGAAGAGGCTTTGGACCGATGCTACCAGGGATCAAGCTTATCCCTTACGGCGATCTTGATGCATTGAAAGAAGCGATTACACCGCAAACGGCTGGATTTTTAATCGAACCGATTCAAGGTGAAGCGGGAATCATCATACCGCCACAAGGATTCTTAAAAGAAGCTTACGACTTATGTAAAGAAAATAATGTCCTATTCGTTTCTGATGAAATTCAGTCAGGACTTGGACGTTCAGGAAAAATGTTCGCCTCTGACTGGGATGGAGTAGTTCCGGATATGTACATTTTAGGTAAAGCGCTGGGCGGCGGGGTTTTCCCAATCTCTTGCGTAGCTGCAAACCGTGAAATCCTTGGCGTATTCAATCCTGGTTCCCATGGTTCTACATTCGGCGGCAATCCATTGGCATGTGCGGTTTCCATCGCTTCATTGGAAGTTCTTGAAGAAGAGAAGCTTGCGGAACGTTCATTGGAGCTTGGACAATACTTTATGGATAGTTTAAAAGAAATCAAGAATCCAATGATTAAAGATATTCGCGGCAGAGGCTTATTCATCGGAGTCGAATTAACAGAAGCAGCAAGACCTTATTGTGAGCAGCTTAAAGAAGAAAAACTGCTATGTAAAGAAACACATGATACAGTTATCCGTTTTGCTCCGCCATTAGTGATTACAAAAGAAGACTTGGATTGGGCAATCGAACGTATTAAAAGAGTTTTATCCTAATATACCTATGAGGTGAATTCCATTGAGTACAACTGTCAAAGAAGAAAAAGAAACTGCCAGCTTGCTTGATTCAACACAGGTCGTAATCAAGGAGGCGCTTGATAAGCTTGGCTATTCTGAAGAAGTGTTCGAGCTTTTGAAGGAACCTCTTCGGATGCTGACCGTCCGGATTCCAATTAAGATGGATGACAATACGACGAAGATTTTCACTGGATACCGTGCCCAGCACAACGATGCTGTCGGTCCGACGAAAGGCGGAATCCGTTTTCATCCCGAAGTCGATGAGGAAGAAGTCAAGGCACTTTCAATGTGGATGAGTTTGAAATGCGGAATTGTGAATCTGCCATATGGCGGAGGAAAAGGCGGCATCATCTGTGATCCGCGCCAAATGTCCATCGGTGAATTGGAAAGGCTTAGCCGTGGATACGTTCGGGCAATCAGCCAAATAGTGGGGCCGACAAAAGATATTCCGGCCCCGGATGTTTATACGAATTCACAAATCATGGCATGGATGATGGACGAGTACAGTAGAATAAGAGAACACGATTCTCCTGGTTTCATTACAGGTAAGCCACTGGTACTGGGCGGTTCACACGGTAGGGAAAAGGCGACTGCACAAGGTGTCACCATCTGTATCGAGGAAGCGGCAAAGCGTAAGGGCATAGAATTGAAAGGTGCACGTATCATCGTTCAAGGGTTTGGGAACGCAGGAAGCTTTTTGGCCAAATTCATGCATGATGCAGGTGCGAAAGTAATTGGTATATCGGACGCATATGGTGCCATTTATAACCAGGATGGTCTGGATATCGATTACTTACTTGATAAAAGGGATAGCTTTGGAACGGTAACGACACTATTCGATAATACAATCACCAATCAGGAACTTCTGGAACAAGATTGTGATATTTTAGTGCCTGCTGCCATTTCCAATCAAATCACCAAAGAAAATGCACATCTTATCAAAGCCCAAATTGTCGTGGAGGCAGCGAATGGACCTACCACATTGGAAGCAACCAAGATCTTGACGGAACGCAATGTGCTTCTCGTACCTGATGTATTGGCAAGTTCAGGCGGTGTGACAGTTTCTTACTTTGAATGGGTTCAAAATAATCAAGGTTATTATTGGGAAGATGCTGAAGTCCAAACCAAATTAAAAGAGTTATTGGTCAATTCATTTAATCAAGTATATGAAATGTCCGAGACAAGAAAAGTGGATATGAGGCTGGCAGCGTATATGGTGGGTGTCAGAAAAATGGCAGAAGCCTCAATATTCCGTGGCTGGGTATAAGCTTTAGTCAAATAATGGAGAGTGGAGGAGTGATTCCGTGTTAAAACCGATTCATACCATCGAGTGTGCTCAGGATGGGACCGTCGAACAAGTTTACGTTCAAAAGAATTCCTATGTTTATGAATGGGAGAGGCTCTTTTTAGTGAAAACGGATGATGGGAAATTGATTGATGTTTCAATAGGTGCCAGCGGTCACATTACTGAAATTAATGTTTCGGCAGGGGATCCTATTAATAGAAAGCTTCCTTTAGCTTTGCTCCAAGACGATTTTGTTATAACTGGCTCTGATTGATTATAGGAAAGAGGGTGTTCCAAAGGCGGAAGCGATTTCTGCTTTGGGATGCTCTTTTTTTGTTGTGATCATTTAAATGGTGATTATAAAGCCAGGAAAAAGTTTGAAAAGAAAAAACGCCCTGTTTCATGGTAAAATATCAGAATGATTGGACAATGCATCAAGCAGTTTCAAACCAAAAAGCTACAAAGTGAATGGACCGATCTGCGGGAATTGTCTTGGGTTGAATATGTAAAGTTGAGAGGAGGCTCGAAGGGTGAATATGGATGTGGATATATTCAGGCGATTAACCGATTTTGATAATGTTTTGGTCGTAGATGATAAAGGGATGATCATTTTTTATGATATGGCAGATTTAAATGTCCTTAAAGAGCTTGGGATAAGGCCGGAAGAATTCATGGGGAAGAGTGTCACTTCCTTTTATAAAAACATCACGAACGAAAATAGTACGCTCATGAATGTGCTAAGGACGGGAAAACCGTTATGTAATATAAAACAAGAGATGATTACCAAAACGGGAGAGGTCATCGAAACGATCAATTCCACATTTCCGATAGCCGAAAACGGTAAAATCATTGGGGCCGTGGAATTCTCTAAGCGATTCTTTTCCAAAGATGCCATCCAACATTTGGACAAATATTCGAGCCATAAAATCTTCAGGAGAAATAATACCGTTTATACGGTCGATGATATAATCACGGTTAACCCTAAAATGGAAAGCATTAAAGATAAACTTGGAAGGATTGCGCTAACGACCTCAAATGTGTTGATCGTTGGGGAAACGGGCACAGGGAAAGAACTTATCGCCCAGGCGATCCATAATTTAAGCGATCGATTTGGAAAGCCCTTCATTTCACTTAACTGCAGTGCGGTTCCTGCAAGTTTATGGGAAAGCACTTTGTTTGGTACGAATAAAGGGAGCTTCACCGGGTCGGAAGATATGCCGGGTCTATTCGAACAGGCCGAAGGCGGAACTTTATTTCTGGATGAAATCAATTCCTTGGATATTGATCTTCAGGTGAAGCTTCTGAAGGCGATAGAAGAGAAAACGATCAGGAGACTGGGCGGAAAGAAAAATATCCGCTTGGACATTAGGGTGATTTCAGCAACGAATGAGGTACCGGATATTTTACTGGCTGAGAAACGGCTGCGGGAAGATTTATTCTATAGAATTGGTGTCGTGCAGATTGACTTGCCAAGTTTGATGGAAAGAAAAGAGGATATAGAAGTCCTTGTTGATCATTATCTGAATTTTTACAACAATACGATGAATATATATATAGACGGTGTTCAGGATGAAGTACTCCAATGCTTCAAAAGATATCCATGGCCAGGGAATATCAGGGAATTGAAAAATGCGGTCGAGACGGCATATAATCATGTCCAGTCCAGTAGAATCACCCTTGATGATATTCCTGGAAGAATCAGAGATTATACGGAATCTCCAATGACTGAAGACAACAATCTTAATGTGGAATCCTTAAAAGATGCGGTTCAGCAATATGAAAAAGAGATCATTGTGCGTCAATTGAAAAATACGAACGGTAAAATTGCGGAATCTGCCAGACAGCTTGGCATCTCCAAACAATTATTGAAATATAAAATGGAAAAACATAAATTACGGTAAAATTTTTTTTACGCTAGGGGGAAAAATTTCACCACTTCTTAATGGATTTGGATAATCAAAGGGTCAAGATTCTATACGCTAAATAGAATCGTGGCCCTTTTTGCCTTGTATGTAGCGTCAAAGGTTAGTATGGATAAAAAATATTAAAATATTATTAAGATTGGCACGGAATTTGCTTAATACTTATAGGATAGGCGTATTAAAAGATGTTTCATTGAGTGATAAAAAAATAGAGGTGAATGGATGAATACAAACAAGAAAGTACGTGACAGCCTTATTTTTGGTTTTGCTTTATTTGCCGTATTTTTTGGGGCTGGCAACCTGATTTTCCCTCCGTCGATCGGACTTGTATCAGGGTCGGATTGGCCTGTGGCGCTAGTTGGCTTCATTCTTACGGGAATCGTACTCCCTATACTGGGAGTTGTGGCGGTACTGAATTCAAAAGGGAAATTTGAAGAACTGACAAGGCCGATAAGCCCCTGGTTTTATAAGGTATTCAATCTGGTCGTCATGATAGGGATTGCGATGCTCGTCACTGTACCCCGGACGGCCGCTACGACCCATGAGATGGGGGTTCATACATTGTTCCCGAATGTACCATCTTTCGTGACGATGCTCGTTTTCTTTGGATTGAATTTTTATTTTGCCAGCGATCGATCCAATCTCATTGATAAAGTCGGACAAGTGCTAACGCCTGCTCTGTTCGCGATTCTTCTTTTTATCGTCATCAAAGGCACTTTCGACCCATTGGGGGCGCCTGTAAATACGGAAATTCAAAATCCGTTTGGCCACTCCTTTTTTAGCGCTTATCAGACGGGTGACGTGTTCACGGGCCTTCTTTGTGCCTCGGTTTTCATTGGCTCGATTGCAGCAAAAGGATATGAGGAACATTCCAAAATGAAGAAAGTGGTCCTGAATGGAACCATAGTGGCTGGTTTTGGGTTGCTCATCATATACGGAGGGCTTCTGTATATCGGTGCTACAGGAAGCGGGTTATTCCCGGAGGACATGGAAAGTGCGCAGCTGGTGACGGGCCTGGTTTATAATCTGCTTGGTGATTACGGCATGATTGCATTGGCTATAGCAGTTTCATTAGCGTGCCTTACCACCTCGATTGGAATAACTGCTTCGATAGCAGACTTCCTTAGCGGGTTGACGAAGCAAAAAGTGAGTTACCGCAATTGGGTGATCGTCGTTTGTGCCACTGGAGTGTTGATGGGGCTAATGGGTGTCGAAAAGATCATTGGCTACTCCGTACCGTTATTCATGGGAATTTACCCTGTTTCGATTGTGCTTGTCTTACTTGGCGTTTTCCGCAGATACATACCAAACGCGGGAGCCTATAAGGGGTCGGTCCTGGCCACTTTCATCATCAGTTTATGCGAAACATTGGAAAGCATAGGCATCCATATGGGATTCATGAATGATTTCATTTCCATCATTCCACTCAGTTCGTATGGGTTTGCCTGGCTCATTCCGGCAGTACTGGGATTCGTGGCGGGAACGTTCATCCACGGAAAACAGGCTCAGGAAATTCCTTCAAGCCCCATGAATGGCGAAAACCATTCATCTTAAATGTTGTGAAACGGCATAAGTTTAAGTGTGGAAATAAATGGAGGGTTAAGCTTTCATCATTTGATTTTACTTATTAAGGAGAGGGAAAGTATGAATGCGAATAAACGAAATATGAATTTTATTTATATAAATGGAAAAATATTTACAGCGAATCCGAAACAACCTTATGCGAGTGCCATGGTTGTTCGTAATGGGCGCATCGAGTGGGTTGGAGAACAGTCAGAGACAGATGGAATGAATGGGGAACGGATCGATCTTCTAGGACGGCGGGTACTTCCCGGACTAATTGATGCACATCTGCATCCGCTATTTTTAGCTAAGGCAGCCAAGCAAATTCCATGTATGCCCCCTGTCGTTGAATCGATTGAGGATTTGATCAAGGCTGTTCATGAACAGTGTAAATCCCATAATTCAGGCGATTGGATTGAAAGCTGGGGATATGATGAAGGGAAATTGACCGAAGGACGGTCCCCTTCACGCTACGATTTGGATAGGGCGACAACGGACGTCCCTGTTGTCATAACCCGGACCTGCGGCCATATTATCGTCGTCAACAGCAAGGCATTGGAATTGGCCGGGATCACGAAGGACACGCCAAATCCAGCAGGGGGGGAGATTGACAGGGATTCAGAAGGGGAGCCGACAGGGATATTACGGGAAAATGCAAAAGAATTGGTCAATAAAGTGATGCCGGTTCAAACATTTGAAGAAGAAACAGATGCTCTTGCCGAACTGAGTCCCAAATTATTATCGCATGGGATCACTGCAATCACTGAACTCCTGGCAAGGACCCAGCCGATCGATTACTTGGATATGTATAGGGCAGCAAGCGAAAAGGGCCTAAAGCAACGTACAGTTTTATACTATATTTGGGAAGATATGAAAAATGATATGATCCTAGATAAGGGTAAAACAAACAGAGAAAGCCAGAATCATATAGGTGGGGTTAAGTTATTCTCGGATGGCAGTGTGTCGGGTCAAACGGCGTGGGTCGATCCGCCATTTTTAGGGGAAGAAAAGAACCATGGCATACAGATGACATCAGAGGCAGAGTTGTTAAGTGCAGCTGAAGCAGCCAGGAAAAACAATATTCAATTGGTCATACATGCAATGGGGGAGCAAGCGATCGATTTGATCGTGAATACCTTTTACGGAAAAACGGGATGGATCGCGGATGGTCCATCGATAAGGATCGAACATGCAGCCATGCCTACAAAGCAAGCACTTCAGCGGGCAGCTGAAACGGGTATCGCTTTTGTTCCCCAACCAATCTTCTTATATGCCGAAATCGAAAGCTACCTTAATAATCTGGGTGCAGATCGTACAAGGCGAACCTACCCCATCCAATCCATGTTAGAAGCAGGCATTAAACTGGCATTCTCTTCAGATGCACCTGCAACGGCATGGGTCGATCCGGTCAATCCGTTCGTTGGAATCAAGGCAGCCGTAACTCGTGTTGCCTATGACGGTACGGACACAGGTCAGGATCAGCGTGTAGATGTGCCTACTGCGATTACACTATACACGCGGGCAGCTCAGGAGATAACGAGAATCCCGGATGCCGGCCAGCTCACTCCGGGCTATCATGCAGATTTCATTGTGCTCGACCAAGATATTTTGGCGATCAGACCGGAGGAAATCGATAGGATTACAGTGGAAGAAACCTATATGGGCGGTTCTTTGGTTTATCAAAAAGAAAAGACGATAACTAAATAGAAGAAATAGGGACGAAAAGGGGGCAGGTTTCCTTTTCGTCCCTTTCACTTTCTTGGTACGGATGTTCAATAGTAGTAAAAAAAATTTTACGCTAGAGGGTAAAATTTTTTACACTTCCATGCGAGGAAGCCTGGAATCGATGTTGCCGTTTGAGTGTATAAGGCGCAAAGGGTTTGCTGAAATCCTATTTTTCAAGGAGCGGGAAGGTTAATTGCAGGAAATTAATAATTGGCACACAACTTGCTGATTTACTGGATGGATAGATCTTATAGTTCATATTTGAGGAGGAAATGGTCATGCAAAGTTTGAAGTTATATCCGGAAATAAAAAGTGTAAGAGAAGATGTGATTGCTTGGCGACGTCATTTTCACCAGCATCCGGAATTATCTTATCAAGAAGAGAAGACATCGCAATTCGTATACGAAACCCTGTTGTCCTTTGGAAACCTTGAAGTTACACGTCCGACAAAATACAGTGTGATGGCCCGCTTGATTGGTACACAGCCTGGAAAAACATTAGGCATCCGTGCAGATATGGATGCGCTGCCGATTGATGAAGAGAACTCTTTCGATTTTAAATCCAAAACACCAGGTGTCATGCATGCTTGCGGTCATGATGGTCATACGGCGATGCTTCTTGGTACGGCGAAAATCCTTTCCGGAATGAAAGATAGCCTGAAAGGTGAAGTCCGCTTCTTTTTTCAGCATGCCGAAGAGTATTTTCCTGGGGGAGCGCAGGAAATGGTAGATGCAGGCGTTATGGAAGGTGTAGATATCGTGATTGGTGCCCACCTCATGTCCACCTTTGAAGTCGGGAAAGTTGGCATCGTGTATGGCCCGATGATGGCTGCGCCGGATGGTTTCTTTCTGACCATCAAAGGAAAGGGAGGCCATGGTTCTGCACCTCATGAAACGATTGACAGCATCGCGATCGGTGCCCAGGTCGTTACGAATCTTCAATATATCGTGTCCCGCAATACAGATCCGTTGGACAACTTGGTTCTCTCCATCGGAAAGTTCGTTGGAGGGGAAGCGGCCAATGTCATTGCAAACTCCGTAGAGATTAGCGGGACGGTTCGAAGTTTTGATTTGAAATTCCGGGAATCCATGCCAATTCTTATGGAAAGGGTAATCAAAGGCATTACGGAAGCACATGGTGCCTCTTATGAATTTAACTATCTAACTGGATATCGGCCAGTCATAAATGACCATGAAGTCACCAAGCTCATTGAAGAAACTGTCCGTGAAGTTTATGGAGAACATTCTGTCGACCATCAAAAACCGACGATGGGGGCTGAGGACTTTTCGGCTTTCCAACAGAAAGCACCTAGCAATTATTTCTTGATAGGTGCGGGGAATAAGGAAAAGGGAATCACCTATCCCCACCATCATCCGCGTTTTACTTTTGACGAAGATGCCATGGAGTACGGTGTTAACATTTTTATCCATGCTGTTAGGGAAATTTTAGGTTAGTATTAAATGAGTGGCCAGGTCTATCTGGGAGAAGGAAAATAGAACTAGATTAACGAAGTACTTTTAACGATAAATACAAGCGCCTTCGCTGACCGTACACCCTCCTAACAGGGTATGGTTTCGCGAAGGTATTTTAATTTGGAAGGGCATATTGCCATATTCCCCTTCATAAACTGTTATGGAACAAACAAGCCAGTAGACCAAGGGCAAGAAAGGAGTTGATCATGGTTGCTCGAAACCGGTTCAACCGCTTGACTCTATCCGTGTGAGCTTTCTAGGAATTTAAGCCCGCGACTAGAAATATTATGAGATTTAGACATCAAATAAATAGTGGTTTTTCTGAATCTATCCAAATTTACAATAAAGGAACATTCAGAATTCTGCCGTTTAAAAAAGGGGAGTTAAATCAGAGTATGAGAATCTCAGAATTAAAGAGGAAAGCCCTTCAGTCGTTGGGAGGTAAATGGGGAGTAACTGTTTCGCTTATGTTGCTCTTGTTCTTGATCAACCTCATTTTACCTTTAATTGTCGAAGTGATCGGAAGCGGTGGGTTTTCACAATGGCTCATGCAGGAAGAAACACCATTATGGACTGATATCTTCAGCATGGTCTTTTCCATTGCCCTAATCCCGCTTACCATTTCAACCACTTGGTTCTACCTGAATTTGGTTAGGGAAGAAAACCCTGATATTCCAGAAGTATTCGCTATCTATAAAGATGGAAAAACCTCTTTCAAGCTTATTGGGGCATCCATCTTACAAGCAATTTTCATTTTTTTATGGTCATTATTATTAATCATTCCGGGTATCATCAAGGCTATCGCTTATTCGCAGCAGTTTTTCTTATTGAAGGATCATCCTGAATACACGGTGCTTGAAGCCATTACAGAGAGCAGAAAAAGAATGAAGGGCTTGAAATGGAAGTATTTCCTTATGCACCTAAGCTTCATCGGGTGGGGCATCCTTTGCATGTTCACGCTGGGAATTGGTTTACTATGGTTGATTCCTTATGCAGGAACAACAACTGCTGCATTCTATAACGAATTAATTGTGCCTCAAGAAGATATTGACGACGATCAACAAATAGAGGGATAAAAGATCAACCGATAGCAAATAGCTATCGGTTTTTTATTCCCGATTCTCCTTAAAAAGGTTAAATTGTTCATTTTTCCTGGTGTATAATAGAATATTGAGAATGCCATTTAGGGGGATTACATAGTGAGTAGTGGTTTTAATATTGCGGATATGATATACCAATTGTTTTGCCTTGTATTTCTAATCCTGATCATCGTTGGGACCGTATCTCTTTTCCGTTCCATGAAGCAACGTAAAACCAGACTGGATATCATGGAAAAGAAAATGGATGATTTACATGAACTGATTAAAAGGGGCAAAAATTGACGGCAGCATCGTTCAGACTGCAGGCAAACTCGAAGAAAAGCGAGTTTGCCTGCAGTTTTTTTATTTGAAAAACAATCCCAGTTGATTTCAGAAATCCGCTCCCTTTCCGCCGACTGACTGCCAAGCCTCATCAAAGCAAGCATCTAGCAGGGCTCGGCTTGCCAGTTATTCGGCAGGGGTGTCACAAATTTCTTCAATCCAGTAAGGATTTCATTCCATATAAAAGAGTAAAAAAAATCATGGAGTATAACCTAGTCTTATTTTAAATCATGGTTATCATTCCCTCGGTAAAATCGTGAAAGGGATTCGGCAGGAGACCATTCCGAACCCTATGTTGCCTGCAGTTTTTTTATTTAAAAAACGTTCCAGTTGATTGGAACGGAAGGTACGAGACTCCTGCGGGAAAAGCGTGTCCAAGGGAGACCCCACAGGCGCAAAGAGCGCCGAGGAGGCTCCCGGACCGCCCGCGGAAAGCGAGTGCCTGGAGTGGAAATCAACGTGATTTTACAAACTCCGGTAATTATAAAAATAATCTATATTGAAATAACTTAGTAAAAGCACTGTCTCCGAATTTGAAAAAGAGGATTGGATTTTGAGCATCAATTGAGAGACATAAAAAAATAGAAAAAGAAAGTAAATTGTAAAAAATAAGCAGTTTTACATAGGGGTGTTGGGATTGTGGTGCAAATTTCATGTACGGCTGCTGGTATGGAAGATGCATGGTTTGTTGCGGCTTTTTACCCTATAATGGAATAGATGTGTATTTAAGGATTCGGTGAAAAAGTCTATCAGGAATGCTCGACCCTATAACAAATCGACGGAGATGGAGAATGCTGAACATTCGATCCTTTTGTTAGGTAACTTTTGAGAAGTGGGAGGAGTCGGTATCATGAAAGAAGTTATTGCAGTAAAAGAAATTACTAGGTTTAAAACACGGACGGAGGAATTTAGTCCGTACGCTTGGTGCAAACGGATGCTAGAAAATGACCCCGTGAGTTATCACGAAGGAACGGATACGTGGAATGTTTTTAAATATGAAGATGTGAAGCGGGTTCTCAGTGATTATAAATATTTTTCAAGTGTTCGGAAACGGACTACCATATCGGTTGGAACGGATAGTGATGAAGGTTCTGTGCCTGAAAAGATCCAAATCACTGAAGCTGATCCACCTGAGCATAGAAAACGCCGTTCACTGCTTGCCGCAGCATTCACACCTAGAAGTCTTCAAAACTGGGAACCTCGCATTCAGGAAATTGCAGATGAATTGATCGGAGAAATGGATGAGGACACGGAAATCGATATTGTGCAATCATTGGCGAGTCCGCTTCCGATCATTGTCATGTCGGATTTAATGGGCGTTCCCTCAAAAGATCGTTTATTGTTTAAGAAATGGGTGGATATCTTATTCCTTCCGTTTGATAAAGAAAAACAAGAAGAAGTAAATGAATTGAAGCAAGTGGCAGCAAAAGAATACTATCAGTATCTGTATCCGATTGTAGTGCAAAAACGATTAAACCCGGCAGATGATATCATCTCAGATCTATTGAAGTCAGAAGTGGATGGGGAAATGTTTACGGATGATGAGGTTGTCCGGACGACCATGCTGATTTTAGGAGCGGGGGTCGAGACAACAAGTCATTTACTGTCCAATAGCTTTTATTCCTTGCTATATGATGACAAAGAAGTTTATCAAGAGTTACATGAAAACCTGGATCTGGTTCCGCAGGCGGTCGAAGAAATGCTCCGTTTCCGATTCAATCTTATTAAATTGGATCGCACCGTAAAGGAAGATAACGATCTATTGGGAGTGGAATTGAAAGAAGGCGATAACGTGGTTGTTTGGATGAGCGCAGCTAACTTGGACGAAGAGATGTTTGAAGATCCTTTCACCCTTAATATCCACCGCCCTAATAATAAGAAACACCTTACCTTCGGAAATGGCCCTCATTTCTGCCTGGGAGCGCCGCTAGCCAGACTGGAAGCAAAGATTGCGCTAACTACATTCCTGAAGAAATTCAAGCATATTGAAGCGGTGCCATCATTCCAGTTAGAAGAGAATCTTACCGATTCAGCAACCGGGCAAACTTTGACATCACTACCGCTTAGGGCGTTCCCTACAGTTTGAAAAACGAAAAAACCTTGTGCACTAACCTGCATAAGGTTTTTTTCTTTTTAGTAGGGAGGCATGGCATACATGTTCCTGCCACTTCCTGAAACGTTCGACAGGAAATCTTATAGTAACCTGAAGTTGAGGTGACAATGACGAATAGAGTAATATGATAAAGTAGCAAATTTTGTGCCCAGGCATGTTCCCCGAATTAGGTTGGCTGGCGATCAAGCATTTACATGCACCATGCAATGAAGAAGATAGATAAAATAGAAAGTTCCATATGAAACGGTTTTAAAAAGTGAAAGGATGTTATTATGAAATTAAAGCAGCAATTAACCATTGCCTTTATAATAAGTGTACTTTCTTTAATCGGGTTCAGTTTCATGGCATTTACCATAAGTGCAAATGAATACCTGAAATTTGATGAAGATGTGATTTCCTTGGTGCAAGGAACTGAATCTCCCCTTCTGACGGACATCATGAAGTTCTTTACCTACATAGGTTCAACCGGTTCCATAATCATCCTTTCCTTGGTCATTTTGTTTTTCTTATATAGAGTTTTGAAGCATCGTCTGGAACTAGTCCTATTCACTGCAGTCATGGTTGGTTCACCTCTTCTCAATTTGATGGTTAAGCAATTCTTTCAACGCGCCCGTCCCGATTTACATAGGCTCATTGAAATAGGGGGGTACAGTTTCCCTAGTGGACATGCCATGAATGCATTCTCATTATACGGTATTCTCACGTTTCTGCTATGGCGTCACATTACGGCTAGGTGGGCAAGGATTCTATTGATTTTGTTCAGCATGATGATGATCCTCTCGATCGGTATAAGCCGAATATATTTAGGGGTCCATTATCCTAGTGATATCATTGCCGGATATTTGGCGGGTGGTTGTTGGATTGCGATTTCCATTTGGTTTTTCCAAAGGTATCAAGACCGGCGGAAGAACAAAGATCGTTAATAAAGAGAACAAGGTTATTGCAAGATAAGCAGCCGGCAGGTAACAGGCCAGCTGTTGATTCAAGAAAGTTAGGAGCGTATTAAATGGAAAACTGGATTACGGAATTCATGAATGATTTTGGGTATATGGGAATCTTTCTATTAATAGCATTGGAAAATATTTTCCCGCCGATCCCGTCTGAGGTCATTCTTACTTTTGGCGGTTTCATGACGACAACAGCGAATATGACGATTATGGGCGTCGTGATCGCATCGACTATAGGGTCAGTGGCAGGGGCAGTCGTCCTTTATGGAATTGGTTTACTTCTTGATGTGAAGGTTATTGAAAAGTTCGTGGAAAGGTGGGGCCATATTCTTAGGTTAACGGTATCGGACGTCCACAAGGCGAATTCATGGTTTGACAAGTACGGGTCATGGACCGTGTTTTTCTGCAGACTGGTTCCGCTGATCAGAAGCCTGATCTCGATTCCGGCAGGCATGTCCCATATGAGCTTTTGGCTCTTTCTGCTTTACACAACATCCGGAACATTAATTTGGAACATCATCTTAGTGAATATCGGGGCAGCTGTTGGATCTTCGTGGGAAGATATTGTAGGGTATATGGACATTTATTCCAACATCGTTTATGCGATATTGGCTTTGCTATTCATTATTTTCGTTGTTTTGATTTTTAGAAGGAATAAAGGCAAAGTATAATTTCAGTTTAGTTGATTGGGCCGTTAGAGTCGGCACTTTCATTACATAACCGAAAATGAACACCAAAGGCTGTCATTGCGACAGCCTTTTTCTTATGGAAGGAAGACGGCTGAACTCGGAATAAAGGGGGAGTGCTTTGGACAAAATGAGTGAAACGAAAAAGGAATGAGGTTCGGTGCTATGGCTTCTTTTTTCAAACAAAAGAGACAAGTTAAGCAACAACGTGAAAAGAAAAAGGAAGATGAAAATCAATCCAAAAGCAAAACGCCTGATTATATTGAAAGTTCCATTTCTGCCAATCTGGAAATCGTGAAGAAAAAGACGGGAAACAGTCCGGACATCATTATCCGAACGCTGAAAATCGGTCAAAATCCGGAGATGAAAACAACTATCTTGTATGTGCAAGGCCTGATTGATAATCCAAGCGTTACGGACTTTTTAATTGAGTCAATCATGAAAAATCCTCATCTATCAGAAAAAATGCTTCCACAAGAAGCATTGGATATAATCTCTGAAGACGTGATTTCGCTCGGTGGTGTAGAAACCGTCAAGGATTGGGAAAAATTGTTTTTGTCATTATTATCAGGGGACAGCATCATTTTTGTTGATGGTATAAACACCGCCCTGGTTGCCAGTACAAGAGGAGGAGAAAAGCGCTCGATTCAGGAGCCAAGCACGCATTTGACTGTCCGGGGGTCAAGAGAAGGGTTTACGGAATCGAATGGAACGAACATCGCCATGTTACGCCGGATCATCAATACCCCGGATTTATGGATAGAGTCGATGAAAATTGGCACGGTGACAAAAACGGACGTTTCCATCATGTATATAAATGGAATTGTCAAAGAAGGGATCGTCGAGGAGGTCAAGAAGCGCTTAAATCGAATTAACATCGATAGCATTCTTGAATCAGGATATATTGAACAATTGATAGAAGACCAGGTCATGACCCCATTCCCAACCCTTAACCATACAGAAAGACCGGATATGGTCGCAGGAAATCTTCTGGAAGGAAGAGTGGCTATATTCGTTAATGGATCGCCTTTCGTCTTGATAGCCCCGGCAATATTCGTACAGTTTTTCCAATCTGTCGAAGACTACTATAATCGCTTCGACATTGCTTCAGCCACACGTTTTTTACGGATCATCGTTTTCATTATTTCTATAGTCGGACCGGCTGTCTATGTTGCAGCCACGACTTTTCATCAGGAAATGATCCCAACGAAGTTGCTGGTCATCGTAGCGGCCCAAAGGGAAACGGTTCCTTTGCCTGCCGTCATTGAAGCGCTTCTCATGGAAATGACCTTTGAAATATTACGGGAAGCAAGTCTTCGGATGCCAAAGGCTGTTGGTTCGACCATGTCCATTGTCGGAGCATTGGTCATCGGGCAGGCGGCTGTCCAGGCTGGTATCGTATCGCCGGCAATGGTCATCATCGTCTCGATCACGGCGATTGCCAGTTTTGCAACCCCTTCTTATTCCATAGCGATTTCTGCCCGCATTGTGCGGTTCGGATTCATCATTTGTGCCGGCACTTTAGGCTTTTATGGGATGATTTTAGCCTTTTTCATCCTTATTGTCCATTTATGCAGCCTGCGTTCACTTGGCGTTCCTTATATGACACCGCTCGCCCCTCTGAATCCGGAAGGGTTAGGCGACACATTTTTCAGAAGACCTATGTGGGCGTTCAAGGAAAGGCCAAAATTATTATCCAACGAAAATAACCTGATAAGGGAAGGCGATAATCAAAGACCTCTGCCTCCTGAATCGCGTGGAATGAAAACTTCTGACGAGAAAAAAGGTGAAGGCAATGAGTCGTAAAAAGCTACTTCTGTTCTTGATGTTGATCTCTACTACATTCACCTCCGGCTGTTGGGATAAAAAAGAGTTAAACGAAATGGCCATCGTCTCGGCAGTTGGACTCGATAGAAATAAAGAAGGAAAGCTAGTGGGAACGTTCCAAATCATTAATCCAAGCAATGTAGCGGGAGCTCTTCAGGGCGGCGGCGGAACAAATCCACCGATATCCATTTATAGGGCCACCGGCGATAATGTGCTTGAACTGGATAGTATCGCTTCAACTAAAATCTCGCGGGATATGTATTTTGCCCATGCCAACCTGATTGTCATAGGTGAGGAACTAGCAAAAGAAGAGGGCCTCAACGATATTTTCGACGCATTTGAGCGCTCACCGGAATTCAGGGCAACTACGAGGATCGTGATTGCCCGGGGTGTGAAAGCAAGGGATATTGTCGAAGCATTAACTGCAATCGATAAGGTATCTGCTGAGAAAGTCATTAAGACGATTGAAACCACTGAAAAAATTCAGGGGGGAAATATTAGCATTAATCTCCAAGAAACGATCAAGAATCTGCTTAGTACCGGGAAAGAACCGATAATAAGTGGTTTTACCGTGAAAGGAAACACAGGTAAAGAAGATAAAATGGAGAATACCATGTCCACGGATATTAAGGCAAACCCTAATGCAGCAGGGATAGGTGTTTTTAAAGATGGAAAATTGATTGACTGGCTGGATGGCAATAAGGCAATAGGGTCAATGTGGGTATTGGATAGGATCAAAAGTACCCATTTAAACATTGATTGGGAGGATAAAAAAGACGCAGTCACCTATCAGGTGATTCGTCAAAAAACCAACGTTTCGATAAAAATGGAAAATGGAAAACCTAAGGTATTTATAAAGGTCCGTGCAGAAGGAGATATCCGGGAGGTGAATGTTCCTTTGAATCTAACCGATACGCATGTTTTGATAGATATTGAAAAGAAGTTAACCAAGAAATTAAAGAAGGAGATGGAAGATGCGGTCGTTCGGGCACAAAAAAATAAAGCCGATATTTTTGGCTTTGGTGAAATCATGCACGAAAACCACCCTAAAGAATGGAAGAAAATCGAAAAAAACTGGGACGATGTTTCTTTTCCTGAACTGGAAGTAGATGTGCAGGCAGAGACTTTCATTCGCCGTACTGGATTACGTAATAAGCCGTATCTTTCGAATATAAAAAAGAATGATCAATAATGGAAGGGAAGTGGCATCCTCATGGAAAAGGCAAAAATCAGCGGTTACCAGCTGTTCGTCCTTATTTTCCTGTTTGAAATGGGCAGTGCACTTTTGGTTCCGCTTGCAGGTGAAGCCAAGCAGGCTGCTTGGCTAGTCATCCTTATTGCGATGATAGGCGGATTTTTATTATTTTTCATTTATTATGGCCTTTTTCAATACTACCCTGATCAGCTGTTAACAGAGTTTGTAAAACAGATATTGGGGAATTTTCTAGGCAGTATCGTAGCTTTTCTATACATCCTTTATTTCATCTATCTTTCTGCAAGGGTGCTGAGGGATTTCGGAGATACACTGCTTACTTTTGCCTATCCTCATATTCCGTTATTTTTTGCGAACGCTGTATTCATTTTAGTCGTGGTGTTTACGGTCCGTAAGGGGATAGAAGTATTGGCGAGGACGGGGGAACTATTCTTTGTCTTGGAGAATTTACTTTTAATGACCTTCATGCTTCTAATTATTACTTCAGGCATGATCCATTTAAACAACTTAAAACCCATTTTTGAAATTAGCGGGACAGAGATGTTGAAAATGGGTTTCACTAAAACCGTATTCTTTCCATTTGGCGAGGTCATAGTGTTTTTAATGATTTTTCCTTATTTGAAAGAACCTCAGCGATTGAAAAAAATTGGAATGGGGGGCTTGGCGACAAGCGGTATTTTTCTCGCGGTAATAATGGCCGTGAATATTGCTGTACTAGGTGTGGACCTTACAACACGTTCACAATACCCTCTTCTTACCCTCATTCAGTCCATAGAGGTCGCTGGCTTTCTTGAACGTCTCGATGTGTACTTCTTGTTTTTATTGATGATTGGCGGGTTCATCAAGATAAGTGTATTTACTTATGTAGCGGTATCGGGTACGGCGAATGTTTTCAATGTTAAACAGCCCTCCAGACTTGCTTACCCTGTTGGCATGATCATTTTATTGATTTCGATCATTATATCAAGCAGCTATACGGAACATATCTATGAAGGGCTAGGTGCCGTACCACATTACATCCATCTGCCATTTCAGGTGATCATCCCATTGCTTCTCTTGATCATTGCCTTTTTTAAGAATCGAAAAAAAGGAAAACAAGCACCAAAATAAGTTCCTAAAAGGTGGATTTGATGAGAAATGAAAATCTTTGGTATTACAGTTTTGATCCTAGCCCCTTTAGTGGTCATAACTTTAGGTATGGATATATTATTGGGATTTGATTTGGATAATTCAATGAAGCACGCCTTTAACCCATTTTTGGTGAAGGACCCCGTTGAATTTATCCTTTTTCTCATTCTTCTTGTATTCCTTTTGTTCAGCTTCTTTTATCGAAAAAAAAAGAAAGGCAACACCAAAGGACAACAATGATGCCGCAAATTCCCGGTGCTGAAATAGAGATGAACTCCGAATATGGGAGTTTGTCTTTTTGCTTTTTTACAACCCCGTAAACCCATTTCATAGTATGATGATAAAATGAGCTTATTTTTCAGCGGAATGTAAAATCACTCAACAAAAAAACCTCGGAAGGAGGACGGCGATTTGGATATCAAATTAAATCAAAAAATCATAAAAGACATGTGCGGGGCCGTCTCCTTCAAAAGAGGGGAAGCTTTTCATCGTGCCAATAAAGTGACATTTGAAAGTTACCGTCCTGATGGTTGTGAAGCAACGGTTAAAGGAAAGGAAGACTTCCATGTCACGATTGAAGTGGATGCTGTCGGCGGATTTCAGACGAAATGCAGCTGTCCTACGCTTGCTTCCTTCCAAAGGGATTGCCAGCATATTGCATCCGTCCTGCTGTCGGTTTACGACCATCAGCGAGATGGAACGATCCCTGAGGGCCTAAATGCAGACAGTACTGATGCTTCAGCCAATAAGAAGTTGTCAGAAGGCTTGCTGACCCTTTTCAATAATCAGCCTGTACGCAAAAGCGGTCATCAGCGCCACTTTGAAATAAGAAAGATGCTTGAAGCGGAATTTACGTGTAAACCAGTATGGATGGGAACGGATCGATATATGTTAGGACTGGAAATGAAAATCGGTTCTTTCAATGTGGCGAATGTCCGTGATTTCCTGAAGCGAGTTAAAGAAGGAAAGCCTGCCCAAGTGTCCCGTTCATTTATATATGACCCGGTGCTGCATTGTTTTCAGAATGAAAATGATTCCGTGCTTCAGGAGCTCATTACAGTGATATCTGATGAAAAAGTCTATGTTGACGCCCTGACGGATAAATCTGAATATACATTGGACAATCACTTATTACTGTTGCCTCCATCTTCTTTTCGAAGGCTTGTCCCCATCCTTGAAGTAGCTCCATCGGTGAAGCTTGCCTATGGTGGTCTTACATTCAATGGCTTTCGTTTATCAAACGGACCGCTTCCTTTACAGTTTGACTTTACCGAAAGCGAGGTCAAAGGTTATCAACTGAATATTAAAAGGCTGCACGAGATGATCGTCATGAATGCATATACTTTGGTTCTATTTGAAGGGGAATTGGTTCAGCTCGAAAATGAGGATTTCCAACGCCTTTCAGAGTTAAAGCAAATGATGGAGGATTCGGGGATGAATCAAATTCCAATCCATCATGACCAGCTGGAATTATTCATGGTCAAAGTGGTACCAGGTTTGAAAAGACTGGGTGAAGTCCATATAGCAAGATCCATCACTGAATTGTTTTTGAAGACTCCGCTGGTTGCGAAGCTATACTTGGATCGTGTGAAAAACAGGCTGCTTGCGGGGCTGGAGTTCCATTATGAAAATATCGTGATCAACCCTTTGGAAAAACAGGAATCCAAGGTTATAAGGGATGTAGAGAAGGAGGCGGAGATATTAAAGCTGATGGAGGATAGCCAGTTTGCCAAGACGGACGGCGGCTATTTCTTGCATAACGAAGAGTTGGAGTATGAGTTTTTGTACCACATCGTTCCGAAACTCCAGAAGCTGGTACAAATCTATGCCACGACCGCTGTAAGAAACCGAATTTCCCGTGGGAATGCTGCACCGCGCATTAGGGTGAAAATTAAAAAGGAACGTACTAATTGGCTCGAATTCAAATTTGAAATGGATGATATCCCAGATAAACAAATACGTGAAATCTTAGCAGCGCTTGAAGAAAAAAGGAAATACTATCGTTTAAGGAATGGATCGCTGCTTTCCCTTGAAACAAGGGAATACGAGGAAATCAATCGATTTCTAAATGCACTGCCCGTACAGGATGAAGACTGGGAAAGCAGGCTGAACATGCCAATCGTAAAAGGGCTGCAGCTCCTTGATTCCGTTAATGACAGCCAGACATTCACAATGGAAGAATCCTTCCGGCAGTTTTTGGATAACATCAGGAATCCGGGCGCCTTGGAGTTCGTGGTGCCAAATAGTCTGGCCCCGATTTTGCGCGAATATCAAAAAAACGGCTACAAATGGATGAAAATACTTGCCCAATACGGTTTTGGCGGGATTCTTGCTGATGATATGGGTCTGGGGAAAACATTGCAAAGCATCACCTTCATTTTATCCGAGCTACCTGACATCCGTAAGAAGAGGATTCCGGCGCTTATTGTCTGCCCATCATCATTGACCTACAATTGGCTGAGTGAATTCACTAAATTCGCTCCGGATATCCAAGCCGTCGTCGTGGATGGCGACAAGACGGAAAGGACGAAGCTGCTTAAGGAAGCGGGTGACGTGGATGTAGTGATCACCTCTTATCCATTGCTCCGGAAAGACATCACGTCGTTTGAAAAAGAGGACTTCCATACGGTGTTCTTCGATGAAGCTCAGGCCTTTAAGAACCCAGTGACACAAACGGCACGAGCGGCCAAGAAGATAAAAGCGGCACATCGCTTCGCATTGACTGGTACGCCCATCGAGAATTCACTAGAAGAGCTCTGGTCCCTTTTTCACATCGTATTCCCTGAACTATTCATGGGGCTAAAGGAGTACAGCAACCTCTCAAGGAAGCAGATTTCCCGCAGGATCCGTCCATTTTTGCTGCGGAGAATGAAAGAGGACGTACTGGCGGAACTACCGGAAAAAATCGAGTCGCTGGAATCGATGGAACTGCTTCCTGATCAGAAGAAACTGTACGGCGCCTATCTGGCGAAGCTGCGGCATGATACGCTGAAACACCTGGACAAGGACACCCTCCGGAAAAATCGGATCAGGATCCTCGCAGGCTTGACCCGGCTTCGGCAAATATGCTGTCACCCCGCCTTGTTTGTGGACGGATATAAAGGCAGTTCAGCAAAATATGAGCAACTGATGCAAATTGTCGAGGAATCGAAGCATTCTGGAAGACGGGTGCTGATTTTCTCGCAATTTACAAAAATGCTTCAAATTATCGGCAGGGATTTGGCCATGAAAGGACAACCCTTTTTCTACCTGGATGGACAAACTCCATCAAAGGAACGTGTTGAAATCTGCAATCGGTTTAATGCAGGAGAACGGGATATATTCCTCATTTCATTGAAGGCGGGCGGTACGGGTCTCAATCTGACGGGTGCCGATACAGTCATTCTATATGACCTTTGGTGGAATCCGGCAGTTGAAGAACAAGCAGCGGACCGTGCCCATCGAATGGGGCAGAAGAATGAGGTTCAAGTCATCAAACTTATTGCCCGCGGCACAATCGAAGAAAAAATGAATGAACTTCAAGAGAAAAAGAAACACCTTATTGAAGAAATCATCGACCCTGGGGACAAGTCGCCGACTGCCCTTACAGAAGAGGATATCAGGGAAATCCTGATGATATAAGGAGGGGAATACGGTTACGCAAATCAGTAGACAGGAACAATTTATGAATGAATAGTTTAGTCATGGAGCATTTCTTTGTAATGAGGAATGCTTTTTTTCTTTTTTTAATGGTTCTGTTAAAGGATGTTGTTGATTTTCTTGATGAACTAACGGGGCAGGTTAGCATTCCTGTAGTTCGTTAAATATCAGGTTTGAAAAAAATAGAGCCCCTCAG